>DATHZE010000024.1:0-6895 GCA_035458765.1 Longimicrobiales bacterium | reverse complement strand
GGGACGAGGACGCCCTTGTTGTAGTCCTCCAGGACGACGACGTCGCTGGCGTCCAGAAGCGCCTCCAGCGTCTGAACCAGCGCCACCGCCAACCCCTCGGAAACGTCGGCCTCCACCTCCCGGTCGAAGCGCACCACCTGCTGGTGGCGGGCCAGGACCCGGGTCTTCACGGTGGTGGGGCGTTCGTCGGTGACGACCAGGCCATCGGTGCGCACACCCACCGCCGAGAGTTCGTCGCGGAGCATCTCGCCGGCGGAGTCCTTGCCCACGCACCCCACCATGTGGCAAGCCGCCCCCAGGGCCGCGACGTTGGCGGCGACGTTCGCCGCGCCGCCGACCCGGGCCGACTCCTCCTCCACGCGGACGACGGGCACCGGTGCCTCGGGGGAAATCCTGTCCACAGCACCGGAGATGTAGCGGTCCAACATGAGGTCACCGACGACGAGGACCCGCACGTCGCGAAAGGCGGCGAGGAGCGCGTCGACCCGCTCCAGGGTCAGCCGGTCCAAGGTGCCCTCCCGCGCCCTTCCAGGGGCAGATAGGCGTGGCGGCCGTCCTCCTCGGCGAGAAGAGCGTCCTGGAGATTGACGGAGACGCAGACGTGGTTCGGTACGATGCGTACCCGGGTACCGATGGTGGGGACCCAGGTCGTGGATGAGATATCCAGGACCCCGTGTTCCTCCGAGAGGGAGGCCACGGGGACCTCGGGGTGATCCAGGAGGAACCCGAATCCGTCTCCGCCCCTCCCCTCCTTGGCGAGGGCTTTGGATCCTGCGTCCACCACGGCTCTGCCCGGCACCGCGGTGCTCACCACGGTCGCCAGCACCGTATAGGCCAGATCCTCGGGGCGGGCGACCCCCACGTCCCGAGCTTCGCGGTCGAAGAAGATGCACGACCCGGAACGGATCTCCGTCATGCCCGGCACCTCGTGGCTCCGCCAAAGCGTCGGCGTCGATCCCCCGGAGACGATCTCGGGGCTCAGCCCCGCGTCGTGCAGCGAGTCCAGCGTACGGGACAGGCGCTCGCCCACCTCCCGGAGATGCGATGTCTGGTCCACCTCGGCCATGCGGATATGGCCCGGATAGAAGAGGAGGCCACGGAACGTGACACCGTCCGTCTCTGACGCCTGGTGGGCGAGCGTGACCACATCCTCCGGGGTCTGGAGACCGACGCGACCCATGCCCAGGTCCACCTCCACCAGGACGCCGACCGTGCGCTCGGCCCCACGGGCCGCCGCGGCCAGCGGAGCCAGGACCTCGTGAGCGTCGAGTGCGACCTTGAGATCCACGTGTGGAGGGAGGCGTGCGAGGCGCGACAGTTTGGCGGCTCCCACCGGCGGGTACGCGAGGAGGACGTCCCCCGTGAGCGTCGACATCACTTCGGCTTCCCGGAGCGTCGCGACGGTGAGGCCGCGGGCCCCGGCGTCGAGTTGGATACGGGCCACTGCCGTGGACTTGTGCGTCTTGATGTGGGGCCTCCACCCCAAGCCGTGCCCTGCTGCGTAGTCGGCGACTCTCTTTGCGTTGGCCCGGACCCTGGACAGGTCCACGAGCCCCACGGGGGTCTCCACCGTGGCGAGATCCACCGACGTCGTCATTGGAGGGTGCTCTCCAGCGCGTTCAGGAAGTCCTGGTCGTCCTCCGCCACCGGGCCGATGCGCATCCAGCGCAGGGTCCCGTCCCGGTCGATGAGGAAGCTCGCAGGGAGGCCCAGCACCCTATAGAGGTCCATCCCGCGCATCTGCGGGTCCAGCAGAATCGGGTACGTCACCGAAAATTCCTGGACGAACTCGGCTACCTGATCCCTCGCGTCCCCCGTATCCATGGACACGCCGACGATGGTCAGGCCCTGCTCCTTGCGCTCCTTGAAAAGAGCCTCGAGGAAAGGCGTCTCGTGCCGGCAGGGCGCGCACCACGTCGCCCACAGGTTCAGCAACACGACCTGCCCCCGGAATCCGTCCAGTGCGACCGAGTCGCCAGCCAAGGTCGTGCCGCCGTATGCCGGAGCCTCCGAGCCGACCCTGGGTCCGTCGATTTCCGTGGGAACACAGCCCCACGCGAGGGCGGCAGACAGCAGCAGGGCCCCGCTCGAGCGCCTCATGATCCCACCTCCACCTGTGCCACCCGGACCGACGAATGCTCTCCCTCGGAGGTGTCGGTCCAAGCCACCAGAAGCTTGTTCGGCGCCCACGGGACGGACGTCATGCGCGGGAAGCCGCTGGCCCGTGAGGACGACGACGACCCGACCAGGAGCGGCGGACCGACCGTTCCGTCCGAGCTCACTCGAACCAGGCGGAGCTCTGCCGCGTCGCCGCCCGTCCGCTCGAGCCAGCTTACGGCGGCGTCGCCCCCGGGAAGGAGCCGGAGGTCCACCCGCCCGGAGGGGTCCCCCGCGTCCACCCGGACCGGGGAGTCGAAGGTGATGCCCCCATCTCGAGAGAAAGCCACGAGGACCTTGGGGACGCCGCCGGCTCCGGTGAACCACGCGACCGCGACGTCTAGTTCCCGGGCATCCACCGCAGGCCCGTTCACCGGACACCCGCCGATGACCCACCCGTCGTCATGGACCGGGACTCCCTCGCTCCAACCACCGCCGCTCCACCGGGAGACGTACACGTCCCTCACCTCGTCGTCCGTGCGGTCGCGATAGACCACCACCGGTCCTGCCCCGGTCACCGCGACGTCCGTCTGGCAGCAGTCGCACGTCCGGCCGTCCACCAGGACCTCCGGGCCGGGTTCGCCCGCGGTGGAGGCCCACCGGGAGCGTAGCGTCATCACCTTGGTGGGCGGGTTGCCGTCCGCGTCGGGAGCGTACTGGCGTCCGTCCAACCATGTCATGCCCACGCCATCCGGCGTGGGAAAGAGCGTGACGAACCCGTGCTCGGTGGGGGTGCCGTCCTCATGCGGCGTCCACGGCTTCGACCACGTGGCGCCGCCGTCGGTGGAGCGGGACACGAGGATGTCGTAGGCGAGGCCGGCGCCTGGCTTCCGCTGAAGCCAATGGCCCCAAAGCGAGCCGTCGCCACCCGCCACCACCGAGGGAAAGTCCGCCCAGTTCACGAACAGGTCATCTCCGTGGGTGACCAGGCTCGCCGGTGACCACCCATCCTCGGTCAGCTGCGCGACCCACATGTCGTGCCCACCGGCATCGCTTCGCTGGAGCCAACTCATGACGATGCCGTCCCCAATGGAGGACACGTAGGGCTCGCCACTGCCCTCTCCGGCGGGCGACGGGAGTTCTTCGACCTCCGCGCCCGGGGCACAGGCGGCCAGCACGACGAGGCAGACAGAAAGGATTCGGTGCGTCATGGCGTACGTGTGTGAGAGAAGGACCCGACAGGCCGCCGAACACATTGTCGGGAAGGCAGGCTTCTTGCAAAGTCGGGTCAGGACGAACCCGGGGAATCTCTCCTCCGAGAACAGGTGAGGCAACGAGCCTGGAACGGGTGGGGCGAATCCGGGGTTTCTATCCGTAGAGGTGAAGTCGCTTGACGGCGCTCTCGCCGGCTTGGTCTGTTGTTCAGGTTGATGGCCGCGGGATCGAGATTCCGCGACCTGTCCCGTGATGAGGCGATAGACAACATGCAGCTCCTCGGTGCAGTCCCCTCCCGCCGCTGGGCCACGCTCCTCTCGCTGGTGGCGGGCGCCCTCGCGGTGCTGCCCACGCCGGGGTCGGCGCAGTACTTCGGTCGCAACAAGGTCCAGTTCGACGATTTCGAGTTTTCGGTCCTCAAGACACCCCATTTCGATTTCCACTACTACCCGGTGGAGGGGGAGGCGGTCTCGGATGCGGCCCGCATGGGTGAGCGATGGTATGAGCGATTCGCCCGGGCGTTCCAGCATGAATTCGAGCGGCCCAAGCCGGTGATCCTCTACGCCGACCACCCCGACTTCCAGCAGACGAATACCCTGTCGGGTTTCATCGGGGAGGGTACCGGTGGTGTCACCGAGTCGCTGAAGAACCGCGTCATTCTCCCCATGGCGGGGTCGTACTGGGACACGGATCACGTGCTTGGCCACGAGCTGGTGCACGCATTTCAGTACAACATCGCCCAATCGCGGCGTGGGGGCGGCCTCCAGGGCCTCACCGCTTTGCCGCTGTGGCTCATCGAGGGCATGGCCGAGTACCTGTCCGTGGGGCGTGACGATCCACTCACCGCCATGTGGATCCGGGACGCGATCCGACGCGACGAGCTCCCCACCATCAAGCAGATGACGCGGGAGTCCAAGTTCTTTCCATATCGGTTCGGTCAGGCGCTGTGGGCCTATATCGGCGGTACCTATGGGGACGACGCCGTAGTGCAGGTCTACCGCCGCTCGCTCCGCGTGGGCTTCGAGAGCGCCATCGAGCAGGTGATCGGCATGCCCACGGATACGTTGTCGATCCGGTGGAAGGAACAGGTGGCCGAGGAGTACCTGCCCCTCATGACGGGTCGCCAGGCGCCGTCCGAGGTGGGCGAGCTGCTACTGGCTCCCAGCACCGGATCGGGGACCCAGAACGTCTCTCCGGTCATCAGCCCCGACGGGCGCTTCATGGCATTCCTGTCGGAGAAGGACCTCTTCTCCGTCGATCTCTATGTGGCCGACGCCAGGACGGGGAGGATCATCCGGAAGCTGCTCAGCGCGAACTCCGATCCCCACATCGAGGCATTGCGCTACATAGACTCGTCTGGGACCTGGTCGCCGGACGGGAAGTTCTTCGCCTTCGTGGTGACCGCCGACGGCGACAATCAGATGGTCATCGTGGAGACCGAAACCGGTGACGAAACCCGCAGGGTCGTGTTTCCCGGCATCGGTGCCGTGAACAATCCGGCCTGGTCTCCCGATGGTCGTTGGATCGCCTTCTCCGGCTCGGTGGGTGGGCTCACGGACCTGTACCTCTATGACCTGGACTCGGACCAGATCACCCAGCTGACCAACGACAAGAACGCAGACCTCCAGCCCACCTGGTCGCCCGACGGCACCACCATCGCGTTCACGTCGGACCGTGGGCCGGAAACGGACTTCGACAAGCTGACCTACAGCAGATTCCAGATCGCCCTCCTGGACGTGGCGTCCCGCGAGGTCCAGGTCCTCCCGATCTTCGGGAACGTGAAGCACATCAACCCCCAGTACGGCCCGGGCGGCAGGACCCTCTATTTCATCTCCGACGCGGACGGCTTCAGTGACGTCTTCCAGTTGGGGTTGGACAACGGCCAGGTGCAGAGGGTGACCAACGTGGCCACCGGCGTCAGCGGTATCACCTACATCTCGCCGGCCATGACCGTGGCGGCCCAGACCGGGCGCATGGTCTTTTCCGTCTTCGATTCCCTGGAATTCCACGTGTTCGGCTTGGACCCGGCCCCGGGAGCCGTGGTGGCTGAGGGAGGGCCTGAACCCCGGCTGGGCAGGCAGCTGCCGCCCGCCAACCCCGACCGGTTCAGTCGCGTGGCGACCTACCTCGCCGACGCAGAGACCGGATTGGTGCTGCCCGGCACCTACGCGGACTCCACCGCGGTGGCCTACGAATCGGGGCTGAGCCTGGACTACGTCGGGCAGCCCACCATCGGTGTCGGCACCGACAATTTCGGGAACTACGTGGGCGGTGGCGCGTCTGCGTACTTCAGCGACATGCTGGGCAACCGGATTCTCGGCGTGTCGGCCCAGGCCCAGGGGACGTTCAAGGACATCGGCGGCCAGGTGTTCTATGCCGACCTCTCCAACCGATGGAACTGGGGAGTCGGGGCCGGTCGGATTCCCTACCTGCTCGGCTACTACAACTACGGTCAGGATGACACCGGGGACTTCCTTGGGTTGTACCGCTACCGGATCTTCCAGACTTCGGCCAGCGGCCAGGTCTCGTACCCATTTTCGTCCACGCAGCGCGTGGAGTTCGGGGGCGGGGCGACCCGGTACAGCTATGACATCGAGGTCGACAAGTACTACACCTTCGGCGCGTATGGCCCGCTGACGGGCCAGTACAGTCGTGAGTCCCTGGACGACCAGAAGCCCGAGCCGCTCAACATGGTTCAGACGTCCGCGGCCATCGTGGGAGACAACGCCTTCTTCGGGTTCGTCAGCCCGATCCGCGGAGGCCGGTATCGCCTCGAGGTGGAGCAGACCTGGGGAACCACGGACTTCACGACCCTCATCCTCGACTGGCGCCGGTACTTCAGCCCGACAAAGAACCTGACCGTGGGAATGCGCGGCATGCACTACGGCCGATACGGCCTCACCGCCGACGAGAACGCGCGGGACGGCTTCGGGTTGCTCCGTCCTCTGTTCCTGGGCTATGAGACGCTGATTCGGGGCTACGCCTACGAGAGCTTCACGAGCGGGGAGTGCGCATCCACGGCCACGCAGGCGGATTCCTGCCCGGCCTTCAATCGCCTCTGGGCTCAACGGGTAGGCGTCGCGAACCTGGAGGTTCGGGTTCCCTTCATCGGGGTGGAGCAGTATGGGATCATCGACTTCCCGTTCCTGCCCACCGAGCTCGTGCTGTTCGCCGATGGCGGCGTCGCGTGGGACGAACAGAATCCGGCGACGCTGGATTGGAGCCGGTCGTCGTCGGCGCGCATTCCCGTGTTCTCCACGGGCGTGTCCGCGCGGGTCAACGTACTCGGCTTCGTGGTACTGGAGGCCTACTACGCGTATCCGTGGCAGCGCCCCGAGAAGGGGTGGCACTGGGGCTTCAACCTCGCTCCGGGATGGTAGGTGGCTCCTTGAGCCGAGGGCTGGTGTAAGGGGTCCCGGGCAACCGCCCGGGACCCCTTCCGTCTGTTCGGGGGGCGCCCCCCGCCTCGCCCTCGTTCAGCCGTCGGCGTCACGCCACCAGGGGCGAGACAACCAGGACCGTGCGCCTCCCAGGCTCCATCCAGCAGTAGAATGGACCAGAAGAGAAGAGGGGTCCCGGGCCA
>DATHZE010000023.1:0-7643 GCA_035458765.1 Longimicrobiales bacterium | reverse complement strand
TCAGACCCTGCTCGATCATGCCCTCCCGAGCAAGGTAGGCTCCATAGAGGAGTCTGGTCACGGCCACGTCGGGCGCCACCAGCGCCGCCGTGCGCAGGGCCGGCTCGGCGTCTTCGTCGTCGTAGGCCGACACGCCGTTGCCCGCGGTGGCGAGCACGTAGGGATCCGTGGGGTTCAGCGCCAGGGCACGCTTGAAGCGCTCGTAGGCGATGCTGTTCATGCCCATCTCCCGCTCGGCGACACCCAACCAGCAGTGGACCGCGGGCTCCTCCCCGAACTCGGCGATGTGTTCCCGGAGCAGTTCGGCCATCCCCTCCCAGTTGCCCTCGTCCGCGAGGGACAGGGCCCGTTCCAGCAGTGTCTTCAGCTCCATCACGACACCGTCACCAGGCTGGCGCCCGTCATCTCGGCGGGCTGGGGGATCCCCATGCACGCCAGCACCGAAGGCGCCACGTCGGCCAGGCGGCCGGGGCCGCCCGTGAGGCGGGTGCGTCCCGACGGATCCACCACGAAGAAGTCCACGGGCTCCGTGGTGTGGGCGGTGTGGGGCATCCCTTCCGGCGTGAGCATCATCTCGCAGTTGCCGTGGTCCGCGGTGACCAGGGCCACCCATTCGCCGTCGGCCGCGTTCACCCGGTCCAGGATTTCGCCCAGGAGCCCGTCCACGGCCTCCACGGCCCTGACCGCCGCCGGGATCACGCCGGTGTGCCCCACCATGTCGGGGTTGGCGAAGTTCACCAGGATGAAGTCGTAGGCGCCGGACTCCATCCCCTTGGCCACTTCCGCCGCCACTCCGGCCGCGCTCATTTCGGGCTGGAGATCGTAGGTGGCCACCTTGGGAGACGGAACCAGGCTGCGCTCCTCTCCCGGATAGGGCGTCTCCAGACCTCCGTTGAAGAAGTAGGTCACGTGGGCGTACTTCTCCGTCTCCGCCACCCTCAGCTGCTCGAGTCCGCGCTCCGACACCACCTCGCCCAGGCACTGCTCGATGTTCTTGGGGGGGAACGCCACGTCCACGGGATAGTGCGCCTCGTACTGCGTCAGGGTGGTCACGCCTTCGAAAGGCGGGCGCGCGGGAAACCCGTCGAAGCCCGGCACCGTGAGCGCCGTCACCAGCTGGCGCATCCGGTCGGCGCGGAAGTTGAAGAGGATCACGGCGTCACCGTCCTGGATCCCCCGCTCCCCTGCCCCTGCGATGACCACCGGCGGAACGAACTCGTCTGTGACGTCGTCCGCGTACCGCCGGTCCAGAAAACGCGGCGACGCCTCCACCACGTCGCTCCTGCCCTCCACGATGGCGCGGTACCCCTTCTCGGTCCGCTCCCACCGCTTGTCCCGGTCCATGGTGAAGTAGCGCCCGCTCACGGTCGCGATGCTCCACCCCGGAGCGACGTCGCAAAGGTCCGCGATGCGCCCCACGAAGCCGGCGCCCCCCGTGGGGGACGTGTCCCGCCCGTCGGTGATGCAGTGGATACGCACGTCCAGGTCCTCGGGCAGGAGCCCCAGGAGCGCCTCCAAATGGCGGATGTGGCTGTGCACGCCGCCGTCGGACACCAACCCGATGAGGTGCAGGGCCTTCCCGGATGCCCGCAGCCGGGCCACCGTCCCGTCCAGGTTCAACGCCGGACCGAATTCGCCGTCGGCGATGGCCTTGTCGATGCGGGCGATGTCCTGGTAGATGACGCGTCCCGCCCCCAGGTTCATGTGCCCGACTTCCGAGTTCCCCATCTGGCCTTCGGGGAGCCCCACGTCGAGGCCGGAGCACGCCAGGCGGGTGCGGGGGGCGTGGTCGTAGAGAGCGCGGAAGCAGGGAACGTGGGCCTGTTCAGGCGCGTTCCCCTCCCACGGCGGCACGTTGAAGTCGGAATGACCCCAACCGTCGAGGATGACGAGTAGGACTTTGCTCATGCGGGGAATCTAACGCGCGGCGGGCCAGCTCCGGAGCGCGTCAGTTCCCCAGCGCCGCCAGGCGCGCCCGCGCCCGCGCGACCAGCGGCACGAAGGGCCCGTCTCCCTGCGAAAACCGGTCCACCAGTTGCTGGTAGGCGGCGCGGGCTTCGGCGGTGTTCCCCTGCGCTTCGTAGAGGCCGCCCATGCGCTCCAGGACCGTGGGAGTCCACATGGCGCGGTAGACATGCCACGCCAGTTGGGTATCGGCCACGTGCCACCGGTACTTCTCGAGCGCTTCGTCGGGACGCCCGGCCTCCTCCAGGGCGATCCCCCACTCCGCCATGCTGATGCACAGGGCCGAGCACGGCTGCAGCTCCTCGTAGAGCCGACCGAACGAACTCGCCGATGACGCCCAATCCCCCTGACCCCAGGCCACGATGGCGCGCTGCTGCTCGCCCGTGACGCGAAACGCTCTTCCCCGTTCCTCGGGCGCAAACGCGGCTTCGTACGCCGAGAAGATGCGTTCCGAGCCCGCCTGGTCGCCGGAAAGGCCGTGGAACCGTGCGATGATGGGCCGGACGGCACTCCTGGCTCCGATGGAGTCCAATGGGACTTCACCCTCCAGGGCCGCCAGGGTCCGGCGGGCCGCCGCCTGCCCCTCCATCGCCAACGCCACGTCAAGCGTCATGAATGCCGGACCCCGGTAGTAGATCTCCCAGGCCCGCGCTTCCACGGTGTTCCGCCGTGCCCCGGCCAGATGTCTCATCGCCTCTTCGTACTTCCCCTGCGCCACGTCCGACCCGGCCATCTCGGTGAGGGCGAAGATGTGGTCCAGCCCCCCCGAAGGCGCGTCGCGCCACACGTCCTCCGAGACATCGTGGGCCTCGCTCCACCGGCCCTCCGCCGCCAGGAGCCAGGACTGGCTCTGCCGCCCATCGAGCGCCTCGGGATAGCGGTGCGTCAGAGAATCATGCCAGGCCCATGCCTCGTCGTGCTTCCCCACGTTCCAGAGAATCTGGATGAGGTTCGCGTAACCGCTGGCACTGGGTGAGGGTCCGGTCATCATCCGGCGGAGGGGCGTCTCGGCCTCCTCCCAACGGCCCATCTGGAGAAGCCGAACCGCGACGTTGTTCAGCGCCGTGGACTCGTCGGGGTATCGGTCCAGGACCCGGCGGTAGGCGTCGATGGCCGCCTCGGGGTTGTCCTGGACGATGCTCAGAAACCACGCCTCGGCCAAGCCTGCCTCCCGATCCGTCAGTCGACGGCGGAGTTCGAAGGCCCGGCGGCTGGCATCCCTGACACGGGACGCATCGAGTCCCTGGTTGTTCAGGATCACCGACAGCTTGCGCCACGCCATGGCGAACTCGGGGTCCAGTTCGAGGGACTCCTCCAGGAGGGGGATCGCTTCCATCTGGCGTCCCTCATCGAAGGATCGCACCGCCTCGGTATAGAGCCGGAGCGCATCCAGGGACGACGTCGTCGCCTCCTCCAATCCCGCTCCCTGCCGGATGGAGCGGAGCGACTCGCCGGACTGCTCCCGGATGTCCTGGGACAGCTTGTCGATACCCGCCAGGATGTCGTCCTGGGAGGCCACAGGGACCCGGAACGCCTTGAGGATGTCGCCGGATTCGGTGGCCAGCAGCGACGCAGTGAGCAGGTACCCGCTCCCGACCGAAGCCACCTCCCCCTGGATGACGGCCTTGAGGCCGTCCCGGAGCGCCAGCTCCCGCGCGACGTCCGCCGTGAACTTGGCGTCGGCGGGGAGGCCCATGCGGGCCAGGCCGCCGGACACGTAGGCCGGCGGGACCAGGCTGATCACGGACGACTCCTGGAGGTCCACTCGGATGGCCTCGGTGACCACGTCGCCCAGGTTGGCGCCCGTGGCGTCGGCGAAGTCGGACAGCACCACGGCCTCGCCTTCCTCGAAGACTCCCTGCGCCACCAGGTTGCCCACGGGCCCGATCCCCGACGTCCACATGACGAAATACGTGAAGATGGAGATGCCCAGCAGCGTGAACGCCCCCAGCCCCCCCAGGATGGCGTTGCGCCACGTCAGGAGTCGGCGCGTCTGGGACGGGCGCGTGGTGGGGCGGTCCAGGGAGCCTGTGCCGGCGGCCATGTTGGCCGGGGCCGCTGCGGCAACGGCGCCGGGCAGGGACGGGGCCGCTCCCTCAGAGGGGGCGGTGGTGCCGGCGGACTTCGCGCCGGCCCCGTCGTCGCTTCCCGGCATCCCCTCCTGGACGAACGCCGTCGCCACCACGATGGGCAGCCCGATGAGGAGAAGGACCAGCGCCATGGTGGGCGTCCAGTCCGGCAGGCCCACTTTCTCGGTGAGGAAGTCCACCACCTCAACGACGCCCCAGGAGGCGGCCAGGAAGATCCCGACCACCTGCCAGATGGAACGGCGGTGGAGCTCGTGGACCAGACCTCTCGGACCGCCCATGGCTCAGTTCCCTCCCAACGCCGCGATGCGCTCGCGGGCGTGGCGAACGGCCTGCTGCAGCTCGGGATCGCCATCCCCCCACGCATCGACGACAAGCCTGTATTGATCCAGGGCGGCCGCCGTGTCCCCCACGCTCTCGAAGAGGGGGGCCAGTCGTCGTGTGGCGGCGAGTCTCGTCAGCGGATACGTCGAAGGCTCAGCGAACGACGCCTGCTCCTCGAGAAGCAGTTCGATGGCCTCCGCCGTCCGACCCAGCTCGGCGTAGGCGGCGGCCAATGCCATTCTGCCGCAGACGGGGCACCTGGACTCGCGGCGCAGACCTTCCATTTCCCTGGCTGCAGCCGCGAAGTCACCCTCGCTCAGCAGGAGGGCGGCGCTGCTCGTTCGACGTTCCTCCGCGTATCCCTCGGGCCGGGCGCCTTCGGGCACTTCCCCGGGCCAACGCTCAAAGGCGTCTCGGGCCTCACGCACCTGACCAACCGCCAGGTGCGCCTCGATGAGGGTGTTCCAGGGTTTGGTGACGTCGTCGAGCTCCTCGAACTCCCGCGCGAAGCCCCGCAGCGCTTGGGAGGCCCCCAGCGTGTCGCCAATGATCGAAGCAGTGAGCGTCACCCTGGCCCAAAGGCGGCGACCGAGGGCAACGGACGCTCGCTCGTCCAACTCCGAAATGACGGCCGACTCTTCCAGATGCTCCATCCCCTCACGCCATCTGCCCGTCGCGACGTCGTGGCCCCCGGCCGCCTGGGCGCCCATCCACCGAAACGCTCCCGGAGGAGCCCGGTCCATGTCCCGCATGATGGCGTGGAGCGCCTCCGAATCCCGACGGACGTTGGCCGAGAAGACCCGGCTCAGATTCGCGAAGATGTGCCCTGGATAGGCCTCCACGTATTTCCGATAGGCGGCGTCCGCAGCGTCGGCATCACCGGCCTGCGCATGGGCGGCCGAAAGATTCCACGATGCCACGGCCGACGCACCCGGACCCGCAACGGCGCGCTCGAGGAGCGCGATGGCTTCGTCGTAGTCTCCTCGCTGGCGCAGCATGAGGGCGAGGTTGTTGAGCGCGGATCCGTCGTCGGGGGCCACCCGCAACGCATTGCGGTACGCAGCCTCCACGGCCGCCCGGTCACCCGTCACGTTGTCGTGGTAGTATGCCTCGGTGAGGTAGCGCTCCCGATCGGTGAGTCGATCCCGGTGTTCGTAGGCACTCACCGCGGCCGCGCGCGTCAGCGCCGGGTCCGTGCCCAGGTTGCTGTTGAGGACCGCAATCTTGCGATACGCCATGGCGAAGGCCGGATCCAACGCGACGGCCTCGCCCAGAAGGCGGAGGGCTTCGTCGTAGTCTCCTCGCGCTTCGGCGCCCTCCGCGGCGGTATAGTCCCGCAGCGCCTCGAAGGAGGAAGTCGTCGCCTGCTCCAGCGGCTGGCCGGCACGGATGTTCCGAAGCGATTCCCCGACGCTCTCCCGCATGTTCTGCGACAACTGATCGATGGCATCCACGAGGTCGGCGTTGGACCGCGCCGTGACCCGGAACGCCTTGAGCTCGTCCCCTGACTCGGCGCTCACGATGGCGGCAGTGAGCACATACGCGGTCCCAACCAGCGCCACCTCACCGCGGATGATGGCCTTGAAGCCTCCCCGCTGGGCCACCTCCCGCGCCAACGCCGGCGTGAGCGGGGTCTCGGTGGGGAGGTCCATCAGCTGCAGCGACTGGGAAAGCTGCCCTGCCGTGACGAGGGACAGCACCGGAGACTCCAGAAGGTCCACCCGCAGGGCCTCCGTCACGACTTCGCCGATCCCCTCCCCCGTGGCGTCTTCGAAGGCGGCGAGTACCACGGGGTCCCGCTCTTCCAGCACGCCTTGAGCCACCAGGTTCCCCACCGGGCCGATGCCCGAGGTCCACATGACGAAGTAGGCGAAAATGGAGATCCCGAGCAGGGTAAACGCCCCGAGCCCTCCCAGCAGGGCGTTTCGCCACGTGAGCAGGCGCCGGCCCTGGGACGGGGGGATCGCGGGGCGATCCGGCGACGCGGTGCCGGCGGCCGGATGCGCGGGTTGCGCGGCGGTGGAGCCCGGCGTCGGCACGGGCGTCTCACCCGGGCCCGGTGACGCCGGCCCGTCGCTTCCCGGCATCCCTTCCTGCACGAACGCCGTGGCCACCACGATGGGCAGCCCGATGAGAAGGAGGACCAGCGCCATGGTGGGCGTCCAGTCGGGCAGCCCCACCTTCTCGGTGAGGAAGTCCACCACCTCCACGACGCCCCACGACGCGGCCAGGAAGATACCCACCACCTGCCAGATGGAGCGTCGGTGCAACTCGTGGATGAGACCCTTCGGACCGGTCATGGCTCAGTTCCCTCCCAGCGCCGTAGCGCGCTCTCGAGCGACCCGCACGCGAGGCTGGAGCTCGGGGTCCGCGTCGGCCCACAGCTCGGCGAACCGGGCGTAATGATCGGCGGCGTCCGCGTCGCGGCCGAGAGCCTCGTATACTCGACCGAGCCGCTCATGGCCGACTACGCGGATGAGGGGGAACGACTCGGTGCGTTCCGCGACGCCCATGGCGTTCTGGTAGAGCTCCGCGGCCTTGGTCAGGTCGCCGGCGCGCTCCGCGCGCTCGGCACGAGCCCACTGGGTGCAGCGTGGGCACCCCAACTCGGACGACCAACGTTCCAGTGCGGCGAGCTGGGCCGCAGGATCGTCGCCTGCCCGGGCGTAGCCCTCGACCAGGGTCCGGTACTCGGCGATCACGGGACCGGCGCTGTCGCCCTCCCCACGGTTCGCCCACTCGTCCAGGATGGCCGTTGCCTCGTCGATGAGGTCCGAGGACACGAGTTCCTCGATCAGCAGGAGGTACTCGCCCGTGATCGGTGGAAAGGCAAGCCGGTCCTGGAGACGGTCGCCGCCCTGCAAGAGGGCGGCGCTGCGGTGGGTGTCGCCGTCGACGAGTCGCAGCAGGAGGGCCAGGTCCACCTCGTAGTGCGTCTCCTGGCCGCGTCCTGCCGAACGGGCTTCGGACATGGCGTCCCCGAGGAGCTTCCGTGCCGCTGCGGGGTGGCCGCGCATGGCCTGGGTGACTGCCAGTTCCCACACGGCTCCCATGCGCCAACCTGCGGCGACATCGGGCGCCGTGCGCAGCTTCTGCGCCGCGGCGTCCGCTGTCTCCAGATCCCCCGCGACCGCCGCCACCCACCATCGGTCGTAGAGGTTCCACTCCAAGCGATCTGGATACACCCGCTCCATGGAATCGAGAGCCACCCAAGCTTCCTCGACCCGCCCGAGACTTCCGAGCACGTACACCCAATTGGTGTAGGCC
>DATHZE010000022.1:0-19335 GCA_035458765.1 Longimicrobiales bacterium | reverse complement strand
CCGTGGATACGAACTGGAGCGTGCCATCCTGAGCCGGGTATCCGATGCCTGGCTGCTTGGCCGCACCACGTTCGACATCCAGCCCTACGGTCCACTGGACGAACTCCTCTACGCCAAGGAAGCCGGCTATCTGGATGCGTTCATCTTCACGGCGCGTCCCGACGAATTCGCCGAAGCGCGGGCCCAGTGGGCGCGGGAGAACCCCGACGCGGCCGAAGCCTACCGGGACTGGTTCGTGGAGACGTTCAATCGCGAGCCTCCCGGACGCCGGGGAGGCGGGTAGCTTCAGGCCGTCAGCTCAGCGCCACTTCCCACTGCAGGGAGATGGGGCCGTCGCCCTCCTCGTTCCGGACGTGGACGTCCACCCGCCCCGTCCGGGCCAGGCGTTCGTCCGGGCTGCGTCCGCCGATGAGGGCGAACCCACCTATGACGCCGGTGCACGTCCGCCCGTCGGGTGCGGTGGCCTCGAGGCGCGCCCCTTTCAGTGCGCGGACCTTGGGAGCTTCGCCCGCCTGCAGCCGGAGGCGTAGAATACGTCCGGTGTGTGGAGCGTCCATGGCGTCCAGGACCTTGAACACAACGCCCCTACCGGTAGCAGTTCCACTAGACATGCCAGGAAGAGTATTTGGATGAGCGTCCCAAAGGAAGGCGGGTCGGCTCCGGCGGACGATTCGGGTCCATCCCGGTTGGAGATGTCGCCCGAGGCCATGCGGGAGTTGGGGGTGGCGGCGGTGGACGCCTTGGTGGGGCGCATGGACGGCCTGGCGCAGGAACGGCCGTGGAGGGGCGCCTCCCGAGCGGAGCTGGAGCCTCTCCTGCGCGAGGCGGCTCCGGAGCGGGGACGCCCGGCGGGTGAGGTCATGGAACGGGCGCTCAGGGACGTCCTCCCCGTGGCGGCCCGGGTGGACCATCCACGGTTCTTCGCGTTCGTTCCCTCTGCGCCGACCTGGCCTGGAGTCGTGGCGGACTTCCTCACGGCGGGCTTCAACACCTTCCAGGGTACCTGGCTCGGATCCGGGGGACCCAGCCAGCTCGAGTTGGTGGTGACCGACTGGTTCCGGGAATGGGTGGGGTATCCGGCCGATACGGCGGGCGGGCTCTTCACCTCGGGCGGCTCCGCGGCCAGCCTGGACGCCCTGGTCGCTGCTCGCGAGCACGCCGGAGCGCCGGATCGGCCGGCGGTGTTCATGAGCGACCAGAGCCACAGCGCTCTGGAGCGTGCGGCCCGGATCGTGGGCGTGCGTCCGGAAGGCATCCGTAAGGTCGCGTCCGACCACTCGTTCCGGATCCGCATGGACGCGCTGGAAACGGAGGTGGCCACCGCTCGGGCAGCGGGATTCAATCCCATCGCGGTATGCGCCAACGCAGGCGCCACGAACACCGGCGCAGTGGATCCTCTGCATGACCTGGCGGATTACTGCGCCCGCGAAGGGATCTGGCTCCACGTGGACGGAGCCTATGGCGGCTTCGCGATCCTGACGGAGCGGGGCCGAGCCTTGCTCGACGGCATGGAGCGCGCCGACTCCATCACGCTTGACGCCCACAAGTGGCTCTTCCAGCCCTTCGAGGCGGGGTGCCTCCTGGTGAAGGACGTGCGCACCCTGGACGCTGCGTTCAGTGTCCATCCCGAGTACCTGCAGGACACGCGCCTGGGCATGGAGCAGGTGAACTTCGCGGACCGGGGGCTCCAGCTCACGCGCTCGTTCCGCGCCCTCAAGGTGTGGATGTCCGTGCAGACCTTCGGCATGCAGGCGTTCCGTCGGGCCGTCGGTAGGGGCATCGAGTTGGCGGACCGGGCCGGCAAGTACATTCAGGCGTCCGAACGTCTCGAGCTCATGAGTCCCCCGTCGTTGGGCGTCGTGTGCTTTCGGGCCCATCCCCCGGGTGTGGACCTCGATGCGGAGGCCCTGGAGCGCTTCAACGAAGAAGTCCAGGGCCGGGTGATCCAGGACGGCACGGCCATGATGTCGTCCACGCGCTTGAAGGGAGTCTACGCGCTGAGGTTCTGCATCATGGCCCATACGACCACGTGGGCCGACGTGGAACGGACGCTCCGGGCCCTGGAGGGGTACGCCGGGCAGCTGGCGCGGTCGTGAGTCTCCCGCTCCTCGACCTGGTGGTCCTCGCGCTCCTCCTCGGCGTGCTTCCCTTGGCCTCCGTCGCGCAGATGCGGGTGGTGGCGGGGCTCGAAATCGAACGGGTGCCGGCCTACCTGAGTTCCGTCGCGACCTTGGTGGTTCTGGGCGTGGGGGCGTGGCTCGCAGGCACCCGGAACGGCGGAGCGGAGGCCCTGGGGCTGGGGGCGGTGCCCGTGGGTCCGGTCGCGGCGTGGACGGTCGTGCTCGTGTTGTCCGGCCTGGCTCTGGTGATGGTGTTCCGCCGGGGCGCCATGGCCCTCGGCGCCGGTGAGTCACCCATGCTGCGGGCGCTCCTGCCCCGCACCGCGCGGGAGAGGGGGATCTTCGCCGTTCTTTCCCTCGCGGCGGGCGTCGCCGAGGAGATCGCCTACCGGGGGTACGCGCTCACCGTGGTGGCGACCGTCACGGGCGCCGGGTGGGCGGCGGTGGCCACCTCCGTGGTCTTCGGTGTCCTCCACGCCTATCAGGGCTGGCTGGGCGTTCTGCGGACGGGGGCGTTGGGTGGGCTCCTGGCCTGGGGGTACCTGGCGTCGGGCTCGCTCTGGGCACCCATGGCCGCCCACGCGATTCTGGACCTGCTTCTGGGGATCGCGCTGGGGGAGCGCGTCATGGTACCTGAGACAGAAAGCGGGGTAACGGTCAGTTCGGACGGAGAGTCTGCTCCACCAAGGGAGGAACATGGAAGTGGATCTGGCGCTTCTCGCTGACGCAGCCACCATCGATGCGTCGGGGAAGCTGAACATCCTGGGGGTCTTCGATCGTCTCTCGGCGGCCAGCTTTCCGGTGCAGCACCCGCACCTGGTCCTCATTCTGCGGTTTTCGGCCGGCGTTCAGGAGATGGGGCGCCACAAGGTGGAGATTCGCCTCCGCGATCCTGCCGGCAATGAGGCCATGCGCATCGATGGTGAAATGCAGTTGGGTGCAGGTCCGCGGGCTCTGGCGCAGGGCGTGAAGGTACCGCATATCCTCCATCTCGACGGGCTGGTGTTCCCCCGGGGGGGGTCCTACTTCTTCGAAGTTCTGGTGGACGGGGAGCATCACGTCTCGGTCCCTCTCACGGTGAACGCCCTGGGCGGCGCCGAAGCCTGATCGGATTTCCATGCTTGCAGAAACCCTTCGAGCGTCCGATAGGTAGTAATAGGTAGAGACGTGCCGATAGGCGGCGCGTCCATGGGAGACGACGGTGATCCTGCACGTCAACTACGAAGAGATTCGGGCGCTCAGGTCCGGAGGCCGATCCCTGTTGGATGGGGAATCGGAGCCGGCGTCGTTCGTCCTGGCCCCGCCGGAGAGCCGGGCTCGGGTGGAAGCCCTTCTCCCGCTCCTGGACGGAGACATCTCGGTGGGAACGCTCGCCGAGTTGCGCGCCGTCGCCGTGGCGGTGGAAGCCATCGTGGAGCAGCTCAGGGTGGAGATGGAGTCGGTCGTGTTGGCGACCCATGCGGCCGACGAGTCGGCCGTCGCGGCGTATTTCGATTTCGCCCATGGTCTCACGGTGGCGCGCAGGCTGCAGGAAATGGCCTCGGAGATGCAAGCCCTCATCGAAGTGGTGACCGGTCACCCCGTCGATCCCGAGGCCGTGGCCTCGTTCCGCTTTCCCGACTGATCAGGCAATTCCTGGCGTGACCAATCCCCGCATCGAGGCCCTGGAGAAGATGCTCCGGAGCCGCCCGGGCGATGCGCGCCTTCTCTTCGGACTGGCGCTGGAATACCTGAAGCTCGGAGACCGGGACCAGGGCGTCGCGAAGCTGCGCGCGTATCTCGAGGTTGCCGAGGACGAAGGAAACGCGTGGGGAAGGCTGGGCGCGGTGCTCCGGGAGATGGGCCGCGACGACGAGGCGAAGGAGGCCTACCGGCGCGGTGCCCAGGAGGCGACGCGCCACGGCCATCCGACCATGGCGGCGGAGTTCGAGGACGTCCTCGACGCCTGGGACGGGTGACGGAGCGGCGCGGAACGTTCCAGGAGGAGGCGCTCCCGCATCTGGATGCCGTCTACCGTTTCGCCCTGCGCCTGAGCGGTTCGCCGGACCAGGCTCAGGATCTGGCTCAGGACACCTTCGTCCGGGCCTTCAAGGCGTGGGATCAGTACACGCCGGGAACCCAATGCAAGAGCTGGCTCTTTACCATCTGCAGGAACCTGTACCTGAGACAGTGGGAGAGGGGGCAGAGGCACGACCGGATCGTGGCCGAGAATACGCGGCCCGAGACGCCCGGCGGCGATGTGGTGAATCCCTTGTGGTCCGCCGTGGCACAGGTCGATCCCGAGGGGCAGTTCTTCGACGCCATCGTGGACGAGGAGGTTCTGAGGGCCATCGACGCTCTGCCCGAGGACTTCAGGACCATGGTGGTGCTGTCGGACGTGGAGGGGCTCTCCTATCAGCAGATCAGCGACCTGGTGGAGGTTCCGGTGGGTACCGTGAAGAGCCGTCTCTTCCGGGGTCGGCGACGGCTCCAGAAGGTGCTGTACGAGTACGCGGTGGAAATGGGTCACATCCGGGGGAACCTTGGCGGATCATGACGGGAGCCACGGTATGATTTCGTGCCGGGAGGCGCTTCGCTTTCTGCACGAGTTTCTCGACGGGGAGCTCGAAGGCGCTCCCAGCGAGCAGGTGCGGGCCCACTTCGAGGCCTGCCGGCGGTGCTACCCCCACCTCCAATTGGAGGCGTCCTTCCGCGCGGCGCTGCGGCGCGCATGCGGCGGACCGTGCGCTCCCCCGGAGCTCGAGGCACGCCTTCGGGCGGCCCTGGCCGAGGCCGAGAAGAGCTGACGTACCGTAGGTCCCCTGCTCGTCTTGCCCAGCCTCCTCCGATTGAAGAAGCTTGGGGCTGCCGACCCGTACAAGCCCCAAACGTCAGCCTGGAGTAGGAATGCCTTCGGCCCGAAAGCGGGAACGGATCCTGCCTCGTTTCATCGAAGAGGAGATGCGGGAGTCGTTCCTCGACTACTCGATGTCCGTCATCGTACAGCGCGCGCTTCCCGACGTGCGGGACGGCCTCAAGCCCGTCCATCGCCGGATCCTCTACGCGATGCACGAGTTGGGCCTCATGCCGGATCGAGCCTATAAGAAGTGCGCCACGGTGGTCGGCGACGTTCTGGGCAAGTACCACCCCCACGGCGATGCGGCGGTTTATGACGCCCTGGTGCGGATGGTTCAGGACTTTTCGCTCCGGTGCCCCCTCGTGGACGGGCAGGGAAACTTCGGATCCATCGACGGCGACAACGCCGCCGCCTACCGGTATACCGAGGCCCGCCTCCAGGCCCTCGCCGTGGAGCTGCTGGACGATATCCACAAGGAGACCGTCCTCTTCCAGCCCAACTTCGATGACCGGCTCAAGGAGCCGGTGGTGCTGCCGGCGCGCTTCCCCAACCTGCTGGTCAACGGATCGTCGGGGATCGCCGTCGGCATGAGCACCAACGTGCCACCGCACTGCCTGCGGGAGGTCGCCGCCGGCGTGAAGCAGCTGGTGATCGATCCCGACTGCACCGTGGCCGATCTCATGCGCCACATCGACGGTCCGGATTTCCCGACCGCAGGCTTCATCGTGGGGCGGGAGGGCATCAAGGACATGTACGAGACCGGGCGTGGTCGCCTGGTCATGCGGGCTCGGGTGGTGAAAGAGGCGCTGCGCGGAGGCAAGGAGCAGCTGGTCGTCACCGAGCTGCCGTACACGGTGTCCAAGACCAAGATCATCGACCAGATCGCCGACCTGGCGAAGCGCGGCAAGCTCGACGACGTGTCCGACATCAGGGACGAGACCGACCGGGACGGGATCCGCCTGGTCATCGAGCTGAAGCGGGGGGCCAAGGCCGGCCGTGCGCTCAAGACCCTCTACAAGCGCACCAACCTGCAGTACACGTTCGGCGCCATCATGCTGGCGCTGGACCACGGCCAGCCCAAGGAATTCGATCTCAAGCAGCTCCTGGAGCGCTTCCGGGACCACCGCCTCGAGGTCATCCAGAAGCGGAGCCGCTTCGACCTGGAGAAGGCCGAAGCCGAGCGCCATGTGCTCCAGGGGCTCCTGGTGGCCCTGGACCACATCGACGAGGTCATCAAGATCATCCGCGGCTCCAAGGACCGGGCTCAGGCGTCGGACCGGCTCCAGAACCGCTTCGGCCTCAGCGAGACCCAGGCGGATGCCATCCTGAACATGCGCCTGGCGAGGCTCACGGCCCTGGAGCGATCGCAGCTCGAAGCCCGTATGGCCGAGCTCAAGACGGTGATCAAGGACCTCAAGGCCATCCTGGGCTCGGAGGAACGCCAGCTCGAGGTGATGCTGGAAGAGCTGAGCGAGGTGGTGAAGGCCCATGGCGACCCCCGGCGCACCGTGATCCTCGACAAGGACGAGGAGGACGGGACGAGGGGCAAGGGGAAGGAGGAAGTCGTCGCGGAGGTGGAAGAGCAGATCGCAGACGAGGACGTGGTCATCACCCTGAGCCACGAGGGGTTCGTCAAGCGCGTCCCCATGCACCTGTACCGCAGGCGCGTATCGGCGGGCAAGGGCCTCGCGGGCATGGAGCGCTACGACGACGACTACCTGGAGCGGATCTTCGTGGCCCGGACGCGGGGGTGGATCCTGGCGTTCACGCAGGGTGGCCACTGTCACTTTCTTCCCGTGCTGGACGTGCCCGAGAGCGCCCGGTCGTCCAGGGGGCAGTCGGTCTATGCCCTCCTGGGTGGGGCGGACCGCAGCGATCGCATCGTCTCCATGATCCCGGTCGACGACCTGTCCGCCGCGGAGCGCTATCTCGTCTTCCTGTCCCAAAAGGGAGTCATCAAGCGCACCGCTCTCTCGGAGTTCTCCAACCCTCGTGCCGGTGGCGTCAAAGCGGCGGGACTGAAGCCTGGCGACGCCATCCTGGAGGTGGCGCTCTCGGACGGTCTCGCCGAGGTCATGCTGCTGTCCGGGTCGGGCCGGGCCATCCGCTTCGCCGAGGCGGAGGTGCCGGCGGTGGGCCGGACGGCCCAGGGCGTGAAGGGCATGGGTCTCCAGGGCTCCGACAAGGTGGTGGGCATGCTCATGGTCCGGCGTGACGCCTGCGTCCTCACCGTGTCCGAGGACGCCATGGGCAAGCGCATTCCCGTGGGTGAGTTCCCTCTGCAGAAGCGCGGGGGCTTGGGCAATCTGGTGACGCCCTCGGGTGGGTCCACCACGCGCACGGTGGCTGCGCTGGAGGTCCTCGATGCCGACGAAGTCATGCTCATCACCGGAGGCGGCCAGGTGACCCGCATCGCCGCGGACGAGATCCCGGAGCAGGGTCGCCGGACGCAGGGGCGCAAGCTCATGAAGCTCCCGGCGGGGGACCGGGTGGTCGAGGTGACCAGGACCCAGGGGGGAGGAGGGGAGCCGGCTCCGGCCCCCCTCCTGGGCGATCCCCAGTTGGATCTGCTGGGGGAGTAGCGCCGGCTAGTTCCGCTCCCCCAGCACCGCGTTGAAGGTGAAGCGCGTTCCGTCGCGCTCCACCACGACCTTCACGGCGTCCCCGGGCTTCTTGTCCCGGAGGGCGTACGTGTAGGCGTAGATGTCCTCGATGGGCTTGCCGTCGAACTCCACGATGACGTCGCCTCCCCGCAGGCCCGCCTTCTCGGCCGGGCTCTCCTCGCGCACTCCGGTGATGCGGAGGCCGAAGTCGCGCGGCGTCATGTCGGGGATCGTGCCGAAGTAGGGCCCGTAGCCGCGGGACGCCTCGCCGCCGGAGGGCGCGGCGGGGCGTTCTTGGCGCACCTTGGTGAGGGACGTGGCAACCGCCTGGCTCGAGCCTGCCAGCCTACGGGTGATGCCGGTGGCCAGCTCGGCGATCCGGTCGATGCCCTGGCCGTCGATCTTCTGCCAGTCATCGCTCGGACGGTGGTAGTCCACGTGGGTGTTGGTGAAGAAGTGGAGAACCGGGATCCCCGCGGCCGTGAACGACGCGTGGTCCGAGGGTCCGTATCCATCGGGGGAGAACGCCAGGTTCAGCGGGCTTGCCAGCTCCGCATTGGCGTCGGTGGCCACCTGTTCCCACTCCTGGGCCGTCCCTGTGCCGAAGACCGTCACGGTGTTCTCGGTCAGCCGACCCACCATGTCCAGGTTCAGCATCGCCACCGACTTGCCGAGCTCGATGGTGGGCTCGGCGACGAAGTGCGCCGACCCCCACAGGCCCTTCTCCTCTCCGGTGAAGGCGATGAAGAGCACACTGCGGGCAGGCCGGGGCCCCTCGGTCATGCGTTGGGCGATGTCCAGCATGCCTGCCGTGCCGCTGGCGTTGTCGTCGGCGCCGTTGTGGACCTGGCGGGTGTCGGGAGCCAGGGAGCCCTCACCGCCCCATCCGAGGTGATCGAAATGCGCCCCCACCACGATGTACTCGCCCGCCAAGGCTGGATCGGAGCCGGGCAGCACCGCCACCACGTTCCGCGCTTCGGCCGTGGTGGGCGTGACTTCCGTTCGCATGCGGACGGCGGCGCCCTCTGCCGCTGCCGCGCGCACCGCAGGCGCGGCGCCGGCGGCCACCGCAGCTACGGGAATGGAGAGGGCGTTTCGGATTTCCTCGTCGGGGGCGGGCAGCTCGGCGTCCTCGGGAAGGAGCACCAGCAGCCCGACGGCGCCCCGGCCGGCTGCCACGGTGGCCTTGAAGTGGGGGTCGGCTCGGAGCCCGCCGCCGCTCCGGGTGTCGGGGTCGCCCCACTCGACCACCATGATCTTCGCGCTCACGTCGATCTGGCTCATGGCGTCGTCGGGGTTGCCGGGTCGGCTGATGCCGTAGCCGGCGTAGACCATTTCCGCGTCCAGGGAGGCGGACGCCGAGAAGCCCAGGGGGACCCAATCCTTGCCCAAGGCGTAGCCCTTGTTTGAGATTCCCAGTTCGTTGCCGGCGCCGTAGGCCGCGCCCTTCCGAACCGGGAACGTCTGGTAGAAGGAGCCTGCGGATCCGGCGGGCTGAAGCCCCATCTCCCGGAACCGGGCTGCGATGTACTCGGCAGCGCAGTGCGCTCCCGCGGAACCGACTTCGCGGCCCTCCAATGCGTCGTCCGCCAGGTAGCGGACATGGGCCAGGGGACCGGAGACCCCATCGGCCAGGGATGTGGGGTCCGGGCAGGAGGCGGTCTGGGCGTGTGCCCCACCCGCCAGCAGAAGTGCGAGAGGCGTCAGCACCGCGCCTCGGACGAATGAGAACAACATCGTGGACCTTTCCGAAGGATGGTTTTTGTGATTCATCGCTCTTTGTACGCCGTCGCCGCTCTGGCGTTCGTTGTCAGCGCCTGCGCGCCCCAGGAAGCTGGGCAAGAGAACGTCGCCAGTGAAGGCTCAGAGCCCGCCGCCGCTCTGGTCATGCCCGGCGAGAGCCATATCCGCAACGTCCGGCAACTTACGTTCGGCGGCGACAACGCCGAGGCCTACTACTCCTTCGACGGCACCCAGCTGATCTATCAGCACCGGGCGACCACCGAGGAGTGCGACCAGATCTACGTTCTGGACATCGCCACTGCCGAGAGCCGCATGGTGAGCACTGGAGACGGGCGCACGACCTGTTCGTACTTCTATCCCACCGGCGACCAGATCATCTACGCATCGACGCATCACCACGACGCGTCCTGTCCCGCGCCGCCGGATCAGTCGTTCGGCTACGTGTGGCCGCTGAACGACACCTACGACATCTTCATCGCCAACGCCGACGGGTCCGACCCGCGACAGTTGACCGACGTCATGGGATACGACGCCGAGGCCACGGTCTCGCCCAAGGGCGACAAGGTGGTTTTCACTTCGGTGCGGGACGGTGACCTGGAACTCTACACCATGAACCTGGACGGCTCCGACGTGACGCGCCTCACCGATCGTGTCGGATACGACGGAGGTGCGTTCTTCTCTCCCGACGGGTCCCAGATCGTCTGGCGGGCCCAGTATCCCGAAGAGGGCCAGGCGAAGGACGACTATCTGGCGCTGCTGGCCGAGGGCCTGATCCGGCCGGGTGAGTTGGAGATCTGGATCATGAACGCAGACGGCTCCAACAAGCACCAGCTCACGAATCTGGGCGGCGCCAACTTCGCGCCGTATTGGCACCCTTCGGGCGAGAAGATCATCTGGAGCTCCAACCACCTGGATCCCGACGGTCGCGAATTCGAGCTCTTCATGATCAACGTGGACGGCACGGGGCTCGAGCAGGTCACCTACTCCGAGGGATTCGACGGCTTCCCGGTGTTCAGCGCCGACGGGCGGCACCTGGTGTTCGGCTCCAACCGCAACAACGGCGACACGCGGGACACCAACGTGTTCATCGCCGAGTGGGTGGACGACCCGGGCATGTAGGTTCGTTCCGGTCCGGGATGCGCGAAGGGGCGGCCGTGTTCGGCCGCCCCTTCTTGCTGGTCAGTCCGGCCGACGCCCCCGGAGGGCCTCGTCGGGGTACAGCTTCAGGAACTGCGACAGGATCCGGTACGTCAGGCCCCAGACGATTTCGTCCACCACCCTGAAGCACGGAAAACTCCGGACGCCCCCGGGAAGGGGGATCTCCACCTCGCCGTGGGTGGATGGGTGCCGGAGTTCATCCAGCGAAACCCAGTGCACGGCCTCGATCTCATGGCTGGCGACACGGGCGTCGGCGCTGGCGGGCACACCGAACACGAAGGGTGCGATGGTGAGTTTGGGAAGGCGCACGCTTCCCGGGGTGACGTCGTCCAGTCGTCCCAGATGAACGCCGTGGGCCGCCAGGTCGAGGCCGGTCTCCTCCCTCGTCTCCCGAACGGCGGTATCCAGGAGGGATCCGTCCACGGGGTCCCGGCGTCCGCCCGGGAGCGCCATGTGTCCGGACCAGGGGTCCCGTTCGGAACGGGCGCGCTTGATGAGAAGGAGGTCGATTCCTGCGTTGGCGCGGATCGTCACGCTGACCGCGGTCTGGATGAAGTCGGGATCCGGAGGCGGAGGGTCGTCCGCGTCGGCGGCGTAGGAGGCCAGGGCCTCGCTGAGAACCCAGAAGCGGGGATCCGTCTCCAGAGGACCGTGGGAGGGCGTCGTCACGTCACACCCCGATCCGCGTGGGACCCCAGATGAGCTTGTGCAGTTGGATCTGGAACCGCACCGGGAGCCCATCCTCGAGGATCCAGCCCGAAAGGGCCTCCAGGTCCACCTCGCCCCAGACGGGGGAGACGAGAATGGCGCGCAGGGAGCCTTCGGCGACGCGGCGGTCCAGACCTCTCGTCCGGATCGCATCGCGGGCCCACTCGTAGTCCACCCGGTCCCTGACCACGAACTTCACCTCGTCGCGTTCCGTGAGGTGGTCCAGGTTGGCCCACAGGTTCCGTGCGCTCTCACCCGAGCCGGGGCACTTCAGGTCCATGATCTTGTGCGCCCTGGGATCCAGCGGCGCCACGTCGAACGCCCCCGACGTCTCCACGAGCACCGTGAAGTCTTCGTCCAGGAGCCGCTGCACCAGAGGGAAGGCGTTGGGGTGAGCCAGGGGCTCACCCCCGGTGACCTCCACCACGGGCGCGTCGAACGCTCGAACGCGGTCCACGATCTCGTCCAGCGTCATGCGATCGCCTCCGTGGAACGCGTACTCCGTGTCGCACCACACGCAGCGGAGCGGGCATCCGGTGAGGCGCACGAAGGTGCAGGGGGCGCCCGCCCACGTGGACTCGCCCTGGATGGAGTGGAAGATCTCCGTGATCCGCAGGAACGGCTCCGCTTTGGGCATGCTCAGCCGCGACCGTCCTTGCCGCCGGGCCAGAGGAAGCCCAGGGGCGACTCCTTCACCACGCTGCCGGCCATGAAGAGCATGTTGGCCGGACGCTCGGCCAGGCGGCGCATGAGGTAGGGATACCAGTGGGAGCCGAAGGGGATGTACACGCGCACGTTGAAACCGTCCCGCACGAGCTGACGCTGCAGGTCCCTCCGCACGCCATGGAGCATCTGGAACTCGAACGTCTCCTTGCCGATGCCTTCCTTCTGGTGGAAGGCCACGGTGGCGTCGAGCATGGCCTCATGGTGGGTGGCGATGGCCGGGTAGTTCCCTTCGGACAGGAGCGTCTGCATGAGCTCCACGAAGCTCCGGTCCACGGCCGCCCTGTCCTTGAAGGCCACCTCGGGGGGCTCGTTGTACGCGCCCTTGCACAGCCTGACCCGGGCGCCGAGTTCGTTCATTCGGGCCACGTCGCCGGCGCTCCGCTTCAGATACGATTGGAGCACCACCCCGATGTTCCTCCATCCCTCGGACCACACCTTCTCGAACGCGTCCAGGGTGCGCTGGGTGTACTCCGACGACTCCATGTCGAAGCGGATGAATCCCTCGGCGGCGGTGACCCGCTCCAGGATCCTGTTCAGGTTCTCCGCCAGGAACGCATCGGAGATGTCCTGGCCCAGGGCGGTGAACTTCAGGGAGACGTTGGCCTCCACGTTCGCGGCCTGAAGGCGCTCGACGATCTCGAAGTTGGCGTCCGTGGCCAGTCGGGCGTTGGCCTCGTCGTGCACCGACTCGCCCAGGAAATTGCCCGTGGCCGTCAGGCCCTCGGCGTTGGCTTCCTTGATGGCCCGGATGAGATCGTCCACCGTCTCGCCGGGCACGAACCGGCGGCTCAGGCCCCGCAGGGGCGTCTTGGTGACGACCGCCTTGGCGGTCGTGGAGTGGCTGAGGAAGATGAGACCTTCGCGAAGCATTCGTCTTCAGGGGATGGAGGGGGTGTCATCCGAGGCCGCCACCGCCGCCTCCAGGTGCTCCTGGACCTCCAGGAGCGTCATCGTCCCGAGCCGTTCTTCGACTTCAGCCTGGGAGCGGCCATCGACCAGCACCGGGGTCTCCACATGTCCCACGATCCCGACGCCTGTCTGCGCCCAGCGGGGGAAGACCAGGTAGCCCAGGTAGGGCGTCACCAGGTTGCCCGTGCGCTCCACCTCCACGGACACCGTATAGGGGTGTCCGTCAGGACCGTGGTAGGCGGGAGGACGGTTGTGCACCTCGAGGTACCCCCCAAGGGTGCCGTCGTCCGGCTCGTCGCGTTCAGGCGTGGGTTGATGGGTCATGGATTCGCGTCGGACGTGGCTGGGCCTCATGCCCTGACCGGGGACCCCGGAAGCTAGAAGTAGGTTCCGGGCTTGGGGAGGGCCGGCGCCGTGAGGTTGCTCGGTTGTGGGGGGTGCCGGGTCCGCATACTCTTGAAATCCCTCCCCCCAGGCTGGAGCACTTCGGCATGCCACGCAGCATGAAGGCGGCGGTCTTTTCAGAGTTCGGTGGTCCGGAAGTCGTTCAGGTCCGGGACGTGCCCGTGCCCGAACCGGGGCCGGGGGAGGTGCGCCTCAAGGTGGCCGCTGCGTCCATGAACCACCTCGACCTCTGGATCCGGCGAGGCCTTCCCATCGAGACCCCCATGCCGCACATCGGGGGTTCCGATATCGCCGGCACGGTGGATGCTCTGGGCGAAGGGGTCGTCGGCGTGCCCGCGGGCGTCCGTGTGGTGGTGGACCCTTCCCTCGACTACGACTGGTATGAACGCCAGGACCAGGGTCCGAGCTTCCCGTACCGGCCCCTCCGACTGTTGGGTGAGCACACCCAGGGAGGATTCGCCGAGTACGCCGTCGTGCCCGCGGCGAATCTTCTGGAGGTGCCCGAACGCTTCGCCATGGAAGATGCCGCGGCGGCCGGTCTGGTTTTCGTCACCGCCTGGCGTGGCCTGATCACCCGTGCGGCCGTCCAGCCGGGAGAGCGGGTGCTCATCACGGGCGCGTCCGGGGGTGTATCCACCGCGGCCATCCAGATCGCCAAGCTGGCCGGCGCCAAGGTGTACGCCGTGACCAGCGGCGCCGCCAACGTGGAACTGGTGCGAGCGCTCGGCGCCGACGTCGTGTACGACCGCACCCGCGTGGAGGACTTCAGCCGGGAGATCTGGCGCGACACCGACAAGCATGGCGTGCACGTCGCCTTCGATGCAGTGGGGGAGGTCCTCTGGCCCCAGTGCCTGAAGGCACTCGGGCCCCGGGGACGTCTGGTGACGTACGGCGCCACGACCGGCGCCAGGGGGAGTACGGAGATCCGTGTGGTGTTCTGGAAGCAGCTCAGCATCCTGGGCAGCACCATGGGGACGCCGGAGGAGTTTCGGCGTGTGATGCGTCTGGTGTTCCAGGGAAAGCTGTCTCCCGTGATTCACGAGGTCCTGCCGCTGGCCGAGGCCGGCCGGGCTCACGAGATGCTGGAGGCCGGCCGCGTCTTCGGAAAGTTGGTGCTCAAGCCATGAGGATGCGCAGTTGGGACGCGGGTTGGACCCCTGGGTGGGAAGTTGGCGAGGAGCACGGGGCGGCCCCATGGATCTGAGGGAAGCCCAGCAGAAGGTCGACGAGTGGATCTCCCAGTTCGAGGAGGGCTACTGGCCGCCCCTGTCCAACCTGGCTCGCCTCACGGAAGAGGTCGGCGAATTGGCCAGGCTCATGAATCACAGGTTCGGACACAAGCCCAAGAAGGACGACGAGGCGGAGCAGGATCTGGCGCTGGAGTTGGCGGACATCCTGTTCGTCCTGGTGGTCATCGCCAATCAGCAGGGCATCGACCTGGATGACGCGCTGAAGCGCACGTTGGAGAAGTACCGGGTACGGGACTCGGATCGATGGACGCGGAAGGAGGGCGGGGAATGACGCGCGGAGGGGGACGAGGGTAGCCGGATTCCGGTCCGCCTTACGCTTTCCGTCCAGACCGGCCGAACGCCCCGAGGACGTCCACGCATCGGTCCACTTCCTCTTCGGTGTTGTAGAAGTGGGGGCTGACCCGGACATGGCCCGGGCGATGATCCACGATGACGCCGTGCTCCGCCAGGTGATGCACCGCCCCGGGCGGGTCGTCGTGCTGGATCATGACGATGGCGGAGCGGCGGTCCGGTTCGGCCAGGCGCAGTCTGAATCCGGCGTCCTGGCATCGGTCGATGAGGTGCTGCGTGAGATGGCGGTTCCTGGCCACGATGGCGTCGATGCCCACTTCGTCGACGATCTCCTGGCCGCCCAGCGCGGTGTGCACCGTGGGAAGGGCAGGGGTACCCATCTCGAAGCGTCTGGCGTCGGGGCGGTACTTGAACCCCTCGAGATCGAAGCCGAACTGGCCCTCCGACGCGAACCAGCTCGTGATGCGGGGTTCGAGTTGGGAGATGAGATCCCCGCGCACGAACAGATAAGCCAGGCCGGGCCCACCCAGGAGCCACTTCAGGGGCCCGCCCGTATAGAAGTCCACTTCGGTCCGGCCGAGCTCCAGGGGCAGCTGACCGGCACCTTGGTATCCGTCGATCAGGCACCACGCGCCCGCGTCGTGGGCCACGTCGGCGAGAGCGTCCAGATCCTGCACGTATCCCGTGGTGAAGAACACGTGGGACGTGGCCAGGAAGAGGGTCCGGTCGTCCATGGCCTCGGCGTACTGCTCGGGGTCCATCCGGATGCCGTCGGGGCTTTTCAGGACCACCAGCTCGATCTCGGGCTTCACGGCCCACTGGTAGGCCAGCGTGGGGAAGTCCAGTTCCGAACAGACGACCTTGTTGCGTGCTCCCGGCTTCACGGACTCGGCGATGACGGAAAGGGCGACCGATGTGGATGGGAGCAGGGCAGTCTCCCCGGCTTCGGCGCCCCAGAAGCTGGATACGCGCCCGCGCAGATCCTCGATGCGGTCGAGCCAGTGTTCGTACCAGGCGGAGGCCCCCATGTCGTGCCAGCGTTCCCGGAAATCGTCCAGGTACCCTTCGGACCGCCGGGACAACGCCCCGAGGGAGCAGGAGTTCAGGTAGGTCTTTCGGGACAGGATGGGAAACTCGTCGCGGACGGCGGCGAGGTCGAAGGCGATCGGCTCGGGGCTCATGTGATGAAGTCCGGGGTTCTCAGGGGGTGGCCGGTCACTCTACGTTGCACCGGGCCCGCACGTCCACCCGCGACCCCCCCGACGGTTCCGTGCTCCTGCCCATTCTCCTCAGCCTTCCCTGGCTGGCCCTTCTCTTGTTCCTGCTGCTGGTCGTGCGTCCGCCACGGGAGCTTCCGGCGGGCCCGCCCCGCCGGATACGCGGCGTGAGCGTCATCGTCCCGGCGCGTAACGAGGCGGTGAACATCGAGAGGTTGCTCTCGTCGGTGACGTCCTCGACCTACCCGGACTTCGAGGTGGTGGTGGTGGACGACCGCAGCGACGATGGCACCGGGGCGTTGGCCCGGGCACTTCCCAGGGGGAACGCGCGCCGCGTAGTCGTGGTGGACGGCGTCGACCTCCCGGCTGGATGGCTGGGCAAGCCCTGGGCATGCCGCCAGGGAGCGGACGTCGCCACGGGGGAGGTTCTGCTCTTCACAGACGCCGACACCGTGCACGGGCCCGACCTCCTGGGGCGGGCCGTAGCCGCCATGGAGGAGGACGAAGCGGACGTGGTGACCGTGGCCGGCCGCCAACTCATGGAGTCGTTCTGGGAGCGTCTGGTCCAACCCCAGGTGTTCCTCACCATGGTGTTCCGGTTCTACGACGCCGAGAAGACGGTCAGGTCCGGTCGATGGCGCAATGCCATCGCAAACGGGCAGTTCCTCATGTTCAAGCGGGGGACGTACGATGCCATCGGCGGTCACGCATCGGTGAAGGACGAAGTGGTGGAAGATCTTGCGCTGGCCCAGGGCGTGATGCGGCTGGGCCACCGACTGTCCCTGCGTCTGGGCGAGACGGCCTTCGCCACCCGGATGTATCGCTCGCTGGGCGAGCTCGTGTCCGGCTGGTCGAAGAACATCTTCATGGCGGGGCTTCAGACCGTTCCGCCACGACTGCGCCCGTTCGTCGCGCCCACGTCGGTGGTGGTGGGCGTTGGGCTCTGGCTGGCGCCACCGCTCGTCCTCATGGCCACGCTCGGGGGCGTCGGGAGCGACGCCATCTTCCTGTGGTCGATCATCACCGTCACGTGGAGCGTGACCTTCTGGACGACCTTCACGGCTCGCATGGGTGCGCCCTTCTACTACGGATGTCTTTACCCGTTGGGGGCATCGGTGGGGATCTACATCTTCCTCCGCTCCTGGCGGAGGGGGCGGAACGTGGAGTGGAAGGGGCGCGCCTATGTGCTGCGGGACGTGGCGGACGTGCGGTAGCGGGGGTAGGATCGTGACGTTCCACGGAATTTCCACACCCTAACCAGGAGTTGCCTGCCCCATGGCCTTGTTCCCATGGCGGTCGATGGTCCTGCGTGTTCTTGGGACCCTGCTGGCGTCGGTGGTGGCCGGCTTGGTCCTGCCGGCGCCGGGGACGAGCCAGACACGCCCGCCTTCGGATGTGATCTCCTCGGACCGTCCCGGGCTGGGAGACGGCGCGCACGTCCTCGCCCCCGGGGTTTGGCAGGCGGAGCTGGGCGCGACGATCCACTCCCAGGGGGCGGACGACTTCCTGGTGGGAAATTCGCTGTTGCGCGTGGGGTTCTCGGGGGCGGAGCTGCGGGTATTCCTCCCCGACGCCGTGCTGCTGCACGCCGGCGAGTCCCTCCGCCTCGGAGACATGGGTGTGGGGCTGAAGTTTCCTTTGGACTTCGGCGGACCGTGGCGGTGGGCGGGTACGGGCGTGCTCACGCTGCCCACGGGCGCACGGTCCCTCAGCGCCGATGATCCGGGTGCGGGCGCCTCCCTCATCGCGGAGCGGAGCCTCTCCTCCACGGTGGGCCTTGCCCTCAACGCCGGGTACGGCTTCCTGTTCGACAGCCCCGGCGACGGGACGCTGTCCTTGCTGGCCACGCCCAGCTTCGCCGTGCCCCATCACGAGGGACTGAGTCTTTACGCGGGCTATGCGCTGTACGTCCGTCCGGGGGACGATGCCCATTACCTGGAGGCAGGTCTCGCCAAGCTGGATGGCCCAGACCGGCAGTGGGACGTGAACGCCGGCTACGACCCAGGGGGGCACGTCTGGTTCCTGGGTGTGGGCGTCGCCATGCGGAAACGGTAGTCGGGTGCCTTGGAACCCCTGACCCCGTCGGTCGGAGACACGAACGGGGGCTCGCGCCGCCTGGCGGCAGGTGTGCGCGACCACGCCCGCGCGCTGGGCTTCACGCTCGTGGGGATCACCACGCCCGAACCCACGGAGCACCTGAGCGCCTATCGCCGATGGTTGGCCGAGGGACGTCACGGCGGGATGGGCTATCTGGCGCGCCCCGACGCGGTGGCGAGGAGAGGGTCGTTGCAGGAGACCCTGCCGGGCGTGCGGTCGGTGGTGGTGGTGGGACACGAGTACTGCCAGCAGGATCCCGGGGGCGTCCCCGACGACCCGTCTCGGGCTGTGATCGCCAGATACGCCCGGGGCCGGGACTACCACAAGGTGGTCAAGAAGAAGCTCACGGCGCTGGGGCGGTGGCTGGAGGGGGCCTCGGAAGGCGCCGTGGCGTGGCGGGCGTACGTGGACACGGGCCCGATTCTGGAGCGGGACCTGGCGCGAAGGGCGGGTCTGGGGTGGTTCGGCAAGAACACCATGATGATCAATCCCAAACGCGGGTCCTATTTCTTCCTGGGGGTGTTGCTCACGGATCTCGCGTTGACGCCCGACGAGCCGTTCGAGGCCGATCACTGCGGGTCGTGCCGGGCGTGTCTGGACGCGTGTCCCACCGGCGCGTTGTTGGGTCGGGACGCTTCCGGGGCGCCGGTGATGGATGCGACGAGGTGCATCTCGTATCTGACCATAGAGCATCGTGGGGCGATTCCCGAAGCGCTGCGTCCGCTATTGGGGAACCGGGTTTACGGGTGTGATATCTGCCAGGAGGTGTGCCCGTTTGCCCAGAAGTTCTCGGTGGTGGCCGCCGAGAGCGATTACGCTGCGCGGCCCGCGTGGGAGGCCGAGTGGGACCGCGGCCCGGACGATCCCGACGACGAGGACGCGCTCACCGAAGCCGTCATCCCCACCACCGACGGACCTGCCCTGGTGGATCTCATGCGGATGAGTGAAGCCGAGTGGGACGCGTATACGCGCGGGTCGGCCATGCGGCGGGCGGGATACTCGGGGCTACGGCGTAACGTGGCCATCGCGCTGGGGAACTGGCTGGCGGGGGGTGCTACGCCCGACCCGGAGGCCGTGGGCGAGTTGGTGGCGGCGCTGTCGGACGAGGATCCGGTGGTGGGGGAGGCGGCGGCTTGGGGGCTGGGGTGCATGGCGCCCCAGTAACGTGGAGAAGAGACTCTCGGCTACCGCCGGCCCCCTACCTACCCAACCGCCTCCGCCGGTACTCCACCGCCCGCCGCAGCTTCCGTGACACGCCCACATCGAAGGGTA
>DATHZE010000021.1:0-18467 GCA_035458765.1 Longimicrobiales bacterium | reverse complement strand
GGGGGCGGTGGTCGCAGCCGTCCTCACGTATCTTCCCCTCTCGCGGGAGGAGGCGCTCTTGGCGCTGGGCGGGGCGGCCCTGACCCTGCACGCCCTGGATGTCGTTCGCCTCCGGTTCGGCAAGGTGCATGCACTGTTCTTCTCCGCCTTCCGGCACCTCGCCTCCCCCAGGGAGGCGCGGGGGAGCGCATCCTCCACCTGGTATGCGTTGGGCATGATCCTGGCCCTGGCGATCTTCACCCGGGAGGCCGCCGTCTCGGGGATCCTGGTTCTGGCCTTCGCGGATCCCGTCTCGAGCTACTGTGGGCGCCGCTGGGGGCGCCGTCCCTTCCTGGGGGCGTCCCTGGAGGGAACCGCGGTCTTCGCCCTGACCGCGTTCGTGGTCCTGGCGTTTCGTCACGCTCTCCCGGTGGCAGCGACTGCGGCCGTCATCTGCGCGCTGGCCGAACGCCTCTCCTGGCCACTGGACGACAACCTCACCATCCCCGCGGTCGGGGCGGCTGTGGTCACGGTCGCCGAGTTCCTCCTGTAGGGCAACTCGCCAACTGAGGGCATCAACCGGTGGCCAACTCTCCCTCGCGGTACAGCCAGGAACCCAGGTAGACGCCCACCTCGATCTCCACCAGTCCCCACACCATGGCCACCGCAATGAGCCACGCGGGGAAGCTGTTCATCCACACCATTCCGATGCCGGCGAACACGAACGTCGCCACCCAAAGAGCGAAGCCCGCCCGCAACGCGGTGCGCCACCCCGGCCCGTAGCGGGGCGTGACCGCCGCGTAGATCCAGATCCCCACGATGCCCACGGCGAAAGACCCCAGGCCCCAGAAGACGAGGTCCACCGCGCCCGCTTCGAGACCCAGTCCCGCCAGCACGTCGCTCCAGGCATCTCCCAGCCAGAACACGTTGACGGCAAGTTCCCCGAGGTTGATGACCAGACCTGCCACCAAACCGCCGAGAATCACTCTTGGCACGCTGACACCCATGGTCACACCTCCTCATTGGCGACGAACATCGCGGGCAGGAGGGAGGACGAAGCCTCTTGACTCAATCTAGAGAAGCCCGATGCGGGAGCGGTACCCCACCCCCCTATCCTATCTGCCGGCGATCCTCTTCCGTATGGCCGCCACCGTGACCTGGGCCTGGTAGTCGACCAAGCGCCGGGCCAGGGCCTGGGTCTTCTCGACGGGCGCCAATTCCACGCCGTTGATTTGGAACGTCCCTGCGGCCATGCGTGCGCTTGCCCGAACATGCTCCGGATTCACCAGCATCATGATGGACGAGTGCCGGACGTCATCGTGGAGGCCCTCCAATTCCTCCTTCACGCCCTGCTCGGCGAGCCAGGCGTTCCACCGCTCGTTGTCGTAGTACTCGGGTATGAACATGATTTCGGTGCCGGACCCCGCCCATTCCTTCGCAAGGGCTTCCGCAACGGCTCCCATACCCGCTTGGTTCCCCCCGCTGTCGCCCAGGAGGACGACGTTGCGGAACCCGTGCGTCTTCATGCTGCGCGCGAGGTCGGTGAGAAGCGCCCGGAAGGTCTCCTGGGTGACACTCACGGTTCCGGGATAACGCATGTGGCCGCTCGGTGGATCGATGTCGCCTTCAGGCACGAAGGGCACCACCGGCGCCACGAGGGCATCGCCCAGCTGCCGCGCCACGGCATCCATGGTGGCGCGCAGGATGATGTTGTGCTTTCCCAGCACCAGATTAGGGCCATTCTGCTCCACCCCCCCCGTCGGGATCAGAACCGTTGTTCGCCCCGCCCGCATGAGGTCCCGGACCTCCAGCCAAGTCAGCTCCTCCAGCCACACAGAATCGTGGATGGGAAGAGTCCGGGCCGTCTCGGGATCCGGCGACCCGGGCTCGGGCAGCCCCTGCGCGCCCAGCGCCACTGGCACGAGAGCAGCCAGGACGAGTCCAACGAAGGTGGTCACGGGAGACCAGGTCATGGTGGTTCTCCAATGCGGTGTCAGCACTCGGGCTCATCCTTCACCAACTCGATGACGTCGGGCTGATTGGGGACCACGCAGAGGAATTCGAAGGGCTCGTCGCCTTCCGCCTGGTAGGAGTGAGGCTGTCCTGCGGGAATGTAGACCACGTCGCCCGCCTTCACTCGGTGGACCTCATCCCCCAGCGTGATCCGCGCCGCGCCCCGCAGGACGTACTGCTCGTGCTCCACCGTGTTGGTGTGGCGAGGCATGCCACCCCCCGGCTGCATGATGAATCGACGGAGTGCGAAGTTGGGACCCTCGTCGGGTCCGATGAGGACCTGGCGCGTGGTGCCGCTCCCGGCCTTCACCTCTTCGGCCGGCAGGGAATCGGCGGTTCGAACTGACATGACTGGCTCCTCGTCTGGGTTGGCCCCAAAGTGAGGGGTCAGCAGTCCCCTCGCGCAAGCCACGAATCCATGAAACCACACTTCGCCCCGGGCACCGTCTCCCGCGCAACGCTAGCCCTTCTCACCCTGACCACGACGCTTTCATGCGGTCCCGGCGAGCGCCAGCCGGACCGGCCCCCTTCCACCCCGAAGGTCCTCCTCATCGGCATCGACGGCGTACGTCCTGACGTGATGGCCGAAGTGGCCACGCCCAACATCGACGCCCTGGCCTCCGTCGGGTCTTTCACGGACCATGCCCGTACCGGGCTTCCCTCCGTCAGCGGACCCGGCTGGTCGTCGATGCTCAACGGAACCTGGCCGGACAAGCATGGGGTCACCAACAACGACTTCACGGGAAAGCGCTACGACCTCTACCCCGACTTCCTGACGCGCATCGAGCAGGTGCGTCCCGAGTTGGGCACCTTCGCGGTGGCGGACTGGAAGCCCCTGGTCTGGGCCGAGGACGGCATGCCCACCATCAGCGACGCCGTGGACGACAAGCACGTCCTCGACGGATACGAAACGGGTTGGCTCGAAGGAGACGCACAGTCGGTGGACTTGGCGGTTCGAGCCCTGGCCAATCCCGGCGTGGACGCACTCTTCGTGTACCTCGGCAACCCCGACGAGGTCAGCCACGAGACCGGAAGCATCGGCCCAGAATACCGTGAATCCATCACCCATGCGGACGGGCATGTGGGACGTCTCATGGCGGCCGTGCGGAACCGCCCCACATACGCGGACGAGGACTGGCTCGTCCTCATGAGCACCGACCACGGCCGCACGCCCGACGGCGGACACGGGGGGGACACGCCCGAAGAGCGCACCATCTTCTTCCTGGCCAGCGGCCCTTCGGTCGTGACCGGCCCGCCCTCGGACACCGTCTTCATCGTGGACGTTCCGGTGACGGCCCTCGCGCATTTGGGCATCCCCGCCGACCCCTCGTGGAATCTGGACGGAAAGGTCGTGGGCCTTCGCAATCCCCACTGACGGGAATCCCGAGAGGGGGACGGGCTTCCGCCCGTCCCCCTCTGCACGTCATCCACCCCTCCAGGGGCCTACTGGTAAACGGGGTAGTCGGGCTGGAACATGGATGCTCGCACCAGGACCCCCAGGTCGTCCGGCCTGGACACACGGGCCAACCCCCGCTCGAACGCCACGCCGGCCACGGCCTCGGCAATATGCGCCGACACCTCCCGGATTCTCCCCAGGGATGGATAGATGCGCCCCTGCTTGAGGTCGTCCTCGTTCACCATGCCCGCCAGCGTACGAGCCGCGACGAAGAACATCTCGTCGGTACAGGCCCTCGCCTGCGAAACGATCAACCCCAGGCCGACCCCGGGGAACACGTAAGCGTTGTTGCCCTGCCCCGGGACGAAGTGCCGATCACCCAGAGTCACGGGAGCGAAGGGGCTCCCCGAGGCGAAGACGGCCCGCCCCTCCGTCCAGGCATACGCCTGCTCAGCCGTGCACTCGGACTTCGAGGTCGGGTTGGAGAGGGCGAAGATCACCGGCCGTTCGTTGATGCGCCCCATGGCCTCCAGAACGGGCTGCGTGAACGTCTGGGGCTGACCCGATACACCGATGATCGCTCCCGGCTTCAGACGTTCCAGCGCCTCGAGGAAGTCGGCGGTGAACTCGGCGTCGTGGGCGAACGCCTTCTTGTGGGGTGCGAGATCGGTGCGACTCTTCACCACCAGCCCCTTGGAATCGACGAACCAGCACAGCCTACGCGCTTCGGCTTCGTCCCACCCTTCATGCTGGAGCGCAGCCACGATCAGCTCGCCGATGCCGATCCCCGCCTCCCCTGCCCCCAGAAAGAGGTAGGGCTGGTGGCCAAGGTCTTTCTTCGTGATACGCTGCGCCGAGTATATGCCGGCCAACGCCACCCCAGCCGTACCCTGGATGTCGTCATCGAAGGAACAGAATCCGACGCGGTATTTCTCCAACAGGCGGAAGGCGTTCCGCGTGGCGAAGTCCTCCAGCTGGACCACGGCCCCTGGGAACACCTCCGCCACCGCGTCGAAGAACTCGTCCACCAGCTCGTCGTAGGCCTCGCCGCGGAGTCGGTGCCGGGGGATGCCGAGATAGAGCGGGTCCTCCAGCAGGTCCTCGTTGTCCGTCCCCACGTCCAGGGTGACCGGAAGCGTCTGGGTAGGGTGGATCCCCGCGCAGGCGCTGTAGAGCGCCAGCTTCCCGATGGGAATGCCCATCCCGAGAGCGCCGAGGTCGCCGAGCCCCAGGATGCGCTCACCGTCGGTGACCACGATGATGCGCACATCCTCGTGAGGCCAGTTCCGGAGTACCTCTTTGACATGGCCCCGGTCATATGCGGATACGAAGAGCCCCCGGGGGCGTCGGAAGATGTGCCCGAACTCCTGACACGCCTGCCCGACGGTAGGGGTGTAGATGATGGGCATGAGCTCTTCGAGGTGGTTGAGTACCACTCGATAGAAGAGGGTCTCGTTGCGGTCTTGCAGCGCCGTCAGGCTGACGTACCGCTCCAGGTCCGTCGTCTTGCTGCGAAGGTTGGTGATGACCCGTCTCGCCTGCAGCTCCTGGGTGAGTACCCTCGGAGGCAGGAGGCCTCTGAGGCCGAGCATTTCGCGCTCGGCATCACTGAAGGCGGTGCCCTTGTTGCGGACGGGGTCGTGAAGGAGGCGAACGCCTCGGGGGAATTCATCAGTCAAGGGCGCCGTCAGGGGCGCCTCTTCGATCGTCGTGGCCATGATTCCTCGACACGAGTGGGAGGTCGAGGTCGGGGCGACCACGGGCAGGGGGGGCCACCCCCACCGCTGAGCGGGAGGGTTCTGCACCTGAATTCTCACCCTTTCCATCCGGAGTATCAACGGCGCCCGACGAGGCACATGCCGAGGTTCGAGCGGTCGCCACAGGGCAAAAAAAAGGCCCGATGAGACTTTCGCCTCACCGGGCCAGGCAGGGGCGCCTGCGACCCTCCCGCCAACAGACACCCCTCACCACTCTCGGGGCGCGGATGGCTCCTACTTCTCCATCCCCTTCCCCACATTCGGTCGGACGGAGCGGGCGATGCCGCTGGCGGGGTCCCCGCTCATCCGGACTCGCACTGTCTAGGCTCGAGTGCCGGCCGAGCATCTCCGTCCGATCTTGTTTTCGGGCCGCCGGAAACTCCTGCCCTAAGCTTCCGGCGAACCCAGGAGCTGCTTCCCGGCGAGGGCGGGTAGAGGTTGCTGGACCTCGTCCCGTCGGGTAGTCAGCCCCGTACAAACGCTGAACGATTCTACCCTAGCCGCGGAGGGGGGTCTGTAGGGAGAAACCAGCCTGGCGACGTAAGGCTTTCCCTTACACGCACCATCCGGAACAATACCTATTCCGAAAGACTTTTGCCGCGTCAGTCCTTCTTGCGGTAGACGCCGATGCGCAGCTTAGGCTCTACGGTGTACGCAAAGTGCAGTTTGTTCTCGCCATCGACGATCACGTTGTGGGTTTGCTGGCGGGTCTTGGGGTAGTCGCGACCATCCCCATTCTCGACCATGAGAAGGCACCCGCTCTCCAAACCAGCCTCCAACTCCAGGAGTCGTTCCTCGAGTCGGTCGAGGAGCAGCTGTTCGGTATGGTCCTGCACCGGCCCTTCAGCGTCGGCCGTCAACTCGTGGACCACGAGTTGCTCGTAGGCATCCTCGAACTCATCCGTAGGAAGGGACCACTCCCGGTCTCGGCGAAATCCGACTTCGTTCAGGGCCGCGGACTCGAAATTGGGATCAACGCTCTGCACTGTGTTGCCGTAGCGCTTCAGAATCATGCAGGTCTCCGATCAGGTGGGCAGGTCATCGGACCCGTCAGGGGCGTCCGCCCTTGAGAAGGGCATCGAGCTCCTCCGGGGTCAGGTCGTCGGCGGTGCGCGTCCCCATCCCCTTGGGGGACCGGGAGTGCGTTCCACGGCGGGAGGTTGCCCGAGACTCGGTCTGGGGCGTTCCCGCGTAGTCGAAGTCGGTGAGGTGCACCTTCTCAACCGAGCGGCCAAGTCGATGCTCGAGCGTCTTGAGCACGCCCAGGTCGGAAGCCGTGACGAAAGTCACCGCCGTGCCCGTGGCTCCGGCCCGTCCCGTCCGGCCGATGCGGTGAACGTAGTCCTCGGGATCCAACGGAGGATCGTAGTTCACGACGTGCGAAATGCCTTCCACGTCCAGCCCGCGCTGGGCTATGTCGGTGGCCACGAGCACCCGGACCTTACCGGTCGCGAAGTTCTCCAGAGCCCGGGTCCGGTGCTTCATCTGTCGGTTGGAGTGCATCACGTCAGCGGAGATGCCCTCCCGTTGCAACCGCGCCTCCAGCACGTCTGCTCCCGCCTTGGTGCGGGTGAAGATCAATACCTGGTCCCAGGCCGGATCCTTGAGCAACTCCAAGAGCAGATCGGGCTTCTTCTCGGGCTTCACCGAGTAGAACATCTCCACGATCCCTTCCGCCGTGGTCCCCTGCTTCGCTGCCTCGATCCAGAGAGCGTCACGAGTGATCCGTGTGGCGAGATCGTGCACGCCGTTGGGCATCGTGGCGCTGAACAGCATGGTCTGGCGCCCCGCAGGCATTCCACGCAGGCACTGCTCGATCTGCGGCCGGAAGCCCATGTCCAGCATCCGATCCGCCTCGTCCAGGACCAGATATCGCACCTCGGACAGATCCACGCGCCTCGACTGCATGTGATCGATGAAGCGACCCGGCGTGGCCACGATGATCTCGAAGCCCTTCTCCAGCGCCTCGATCTGCGGCCCATAGCCCACGCCGCCGAAGATGGCTTCGACTCGCACGTTGGTGCCCTTGGCCAGGGCGGCCGTGTCATCGGCCACCTGCTGAGCCAGCTCCCGGGTGGGGCACAGAACGAGTACCTGCAGACCCTTGCCCGCCTTCAGGCGCTCCAACGCCGGGATCATGAAGGCGCCGGTCTTGCCGGTCCCGGTCTGAGCGATCCCCACCACGTCCTTCCCTTCCAGGCCGGAAGGAATGGCCTTCGCTTGGATCGGGGTGGGCACTCGCCAACCGAGAGCCTCGACGGCGGCGAGGCATTCTTCGGACAACTTCAAGTCACGGAAGGTGACGGATTCCACGGCTGCTCCAGTACGAGATCATCTAGCGAAAAGGTAGACCCTTTCTTGCCATGCGTGTAGGGTGAAGCCAACTTCGCACATGCCCTCGACACCTCAGGGGCCGCGCCCCACTACGGTGCTTTTCGTCTGCCTCGGCAACATCTGTCGCTCTCCTTTGGCCGAGGGAATCTTCCTCGACCTGGTGGAGCGGGAAGGGCTCCAGGAGCACTTCGTCGTCGACTCGGCGGGAACCGGGGCGTGGCACGTGGGGGAGCGCCCCGATCGTCGCTCCGTTCAGGTCGCCGAGGCCCACGGTGTGTCGCTCCCCGGCCGCGCCAGGCAGGTGACGCGGGAGGACCTGGCGCGATTCGACCGGGTGGTCGCCATGGACAGGGACAACATCGAGGCCTTGAGGCATCTTGCACCCTCGGGCGAAGGGGGCGCCCGCATCCACCTGCTCCGGGAATACGACCCTTCCGGCGACGGCGATGAGGTTCCCGATCCCTACTACGGGGGGAACGACGGTTTCGAAGTCGTCTACCAGATGATACGGAGGTCGTGTCAACGACTTCTGGACGAACTCCGCCCCGTCGGAGCGTGAAGGAGCGCCGGTGCAGAACCTCCCTCCTCCGGTGCAATCAGGCGTCGAAGACGCGTTGGCCCGCCTCGGCCTGGATCATCAGATCCGCGGGCTCTCCCCCGTGACCGGTGGCTGCATCAACCACGGGGCGCGGGTCGATACGGCCGGCGGTTCTTTCTTCCTGAAGTGGAACGCATCGGCCCCGCCGCATTTTTTCGAAGCGGAGGCGGACGGCCTGCGGGCGTTGGGAGCCGCAAATGTACTTCGGGTCCCCACGCCACTGGCGCACGGCGGTGGATCAGGGGCGCCTGCGTGGTTCCTCATGGAGTACATCGAGGGCGGACAGCCGAGCCCGTCGTACGAGGAAGCCCTGGGTAGGGGCCTCGCTGCGATTCACACCTCGCATCAAGCCAAAGGCGACTTCGGGTGGTCGCGCGACAACTGGATCGGCTCGCTTCCCCAGTCCAACCAGACGAGCGACTCCTGGGTGGACTTCTGGCGGGACAGGCGACTGGCCCCGCAACTCGCTCAGGCAAGGGATCGCGGCTTCTTCTCCGATTCGGCCGTCAGGATCCTGGACCAGCTCCTGGAAAGCGTACCCGTCGCCCTGGCCGATGTGGATCGGCAGCCGCCGCATCTCCTCCACGGCGACCTCTGGGGAGGCAACGCCTACCCCACGGGAGACGGCACCCCCACGCTCATCGACCCGGCCGTGTACCTGGGCCACGGTGAGGTGGACCTTGCCATGACCGAGCTGTTCGGCGGCTTCGGCGCTCGTTTCTACGACGGGTACCGGGAGGTCAACGGAATCAGCGAGGCGTACGCCACGCATAGGCGGGACGTGTACCAGCTCTACTACCTATTGGTGCACGTGAACCTGTTCGGCTCCCGATACGAAGCCCCAACGCTCGCCGCGGCGCAGCGGGTCATCGCGACTTTGGGGGGATGATCCGGGCGGACCTTCCGGGAGCTCAAGCCCCGTTGGCGTATCCGGCGATGCGACGGAGCGCCTCTTCGAGAACCGCGTCGGAAGCCGCGTAGCTCATGCGCACCCAACGGTCGTCCCCGAAGGCCGCGCCGGGCACCAGGGCGACACCCGTCGCCTGGAGCAGTGCGCTGCACCATGCCGTGGCGTTGTCCACGTCCCCGCGGAAGAGCTGGTCCACCCGGAAGAAGAGATAGAAGGCACCCCGGGGGTACACGAAGGGGACCCCGGGCAGCAAGTCCTTCATGCGGGCGACCACGAGATCGCGCCGGCGGCGGAAGGCCGCCGCCATCTCCGCCACGGACGCCCCGGCCTCCTTGACGTTGCTGAACGCTTCGAGGGCTGCCACTTGGGCCGGCGTGCTCGTGTTGGAGGTCAGCTGGCTCTGCAGGTCGGCGAACTTCTTGGCCACGTCCGGAGCGCAGTAGGAGAATCCGACCCGCCAGCCGGTCATGGCGTAGCTCTTGGACGCCCCGTCCACCAGCACGAAGTCTCCGAGGCTGTCCGCCGGGAGATCGAGAAAGCCCGGCGCGGCCGTCTGATCGTCTTCGTGGTAGATGTTGCGGTAGATCTCGTCGCAGATCAGCCAGATTCCCTTGTCCCGCGCCCATTCCGCGATGGCCTTGAGTTCCTCCAGGGAGTAGACGGCGCCGGTGGGATTGCAGGGCGTGTTGAGGATCAGGCCCCGGGTGCGCCGGGTGGCCACCTTCTCCAGATCAGCCGGCCTGAGCTTGAAGTCCTCCGCCTCATGGCCGAACACCTCCACGGCCTCCGCCCGGGCGATGGTGACCAGGTCGGGATAGCTGGTCCAGTAGGGGGCGGCCACCAGGACCTCGTCCCCGGGCCCGAAGAGACAAAACGTCGCATTGAACAGCGCCTGCTTGGCCCCGGCCGTCACCACCACGCCGGACCAATCCAGCGTGCGCCCCGCCCGCTCCGACAGGCGCGCGGCGATGGCCTTCCGGAGCGCCGGGATCCCGGGAGGGGGCGTGTAGCGCGTCTGCCCGTCCCTGATGCCCTGCACCGCCGCGTCGGCGATGAACACCGGCGTGTCGAAGTCCGGCTCGCCGGCGCTGAGGTTCAGGATGTCCCTGCCCTCCTCCGCGAGACGCTTGGCGAGGGTGCTCACCGCAATGGTCGCAGACGGCTGAAGACGCTCGATGTTGGCGCTGTAGCGCATGATTGGCTCTCGTTCGAGGACGGGGCAGGACACGGAATATCAAGGCCCGAAAGAACGTTATCAAGGAACGGGGGGCGTTTGCCCGCCACGGGCGCCGTCGCGACTTTTGAACCATGCCGCCCTCGACGCCCATCTTCTTCTTCGACTACGTCGATCCGCTCTGCTATCTGCTGCAACTCGAACTGGCGGCGGCACTGTCGGATCGGGGCTCCCCGGAAGTCGAGCGCGTCCCGGTGGAGGTGTGCCCGCCCCCGACACCGCTTCTCGATCCGGACGGAGCCTGGTGGACCTCACGTTGGAGGGCCGCCCAAGCCCTGGCCGACGCCACGGGGCACGCCCTGGTGGAACCGCGGATTCTTCCGTGGACCCGCAAAGCCCATGAATTCGTGTTCCACGCCGGGCAGCTCGGCGTGGGGTCCCAGGCTCACGGGGCCGTCTTCGAGGCCATGTTCGGCCGAGGCGAGGATATCGGCCGGGTGGACGTGCTGGTGGAACTCGCGCGGGGGTTGGGGCTGGACGCCAACGACACCAAGGTCGTCCTGGATGTGGACCGCTACAGCGCCGCGGTGGCCGCGCTGTCGATGCGCGCGACCGAGGCCGGCGGACGGGAGATTCCCAGCCTCGCCCGGGACTCCGAGACGCTGCAGGGCTTCCACAACCGATACGCCCTGCGCACTTTTCTCCTTCGTTGACGCCCGTTCTTCGAACCTGAGGCGAACCACATGGCCGGATATCAGCGGAAGACAGCCCTCGCTCCCACGGAGATCCTCCAGCGCGCGGACACGCTGCTTCCTGAACTGCTGGGGTTGTCCAAGACCAAAGGGACGGCTCATAGCGCTACCTTCACGGGCGCGGAGGGTACCGTGACGCTCTCCGTGCACCGCCATGGACCCTATACGGAGGTCGTGGCGTCCACCGACGGTCTCCGCACCTCCAGGGTGGACTACGAGATCCAGAAGTTCTTGAACAAGCTCCCCTACGAGCCCGGCGACGCCGGCGGGCCCGGATCAGGGGAACCGAACTGAGGTAGCTACCCGCTGACATCAATGGATTCATTCGATGAACTCGAGCTCCCTGCGGAGCTCGTCGAGGCCCTTGCGTCCGAGGGCATCGAGACGCCCACCCCTCTGCAGCTTTCGGCCATCCCGGTGCTCCGGCGTGGCAACAACCTCCTGTTGGGGGCGGGCCCCGGAAGTGGAACGCTCGTCGCCTGGGGCGTGGCGCTCCTCGACCGCCTTGACCCTGAGTCGGAGGGAACGGGCGGCCTGGTGATCACTCCCACGGCGGAGGCCGCCCAGCGCCTGGCGGAGTCTCTGCAGCGCCTGGCCTCGGCCACTGGCCACACGGTGGCGGCCCTCGGATCGCCATGGGCCCTACCGGGACGTGCCCAGGTGCTGTTCGGAACCCCCGCGCACATCCTGGCCGCCGCCCTGAAGGGGGAGGTCAACCTCGAGGGAGTGACCGTGCTGGTCGTGGATCAGGCCGATCGGATCGAGAGGCTCGATGGGCTGGGAGCCGTGGAGGAAGTTCTCGGCTTCATTCCCAAGGAAGGGCAGCGCATCATCGTCGCCCTTCCCGTCACGCCCGGGGTGGAAGACCTGGTGGAACGGCATGCCCGTCGCGCCTCCACGGTTCCTCCTCGGCCCGCTGACGGGTCGTATGAACGTGCGGGGGTGCAGAGAGGCACCCTGAGGTACCGGGTCGTCCAGGAACCGAAGGAGGAGGGACTTCTGGCCACCGTGCAGGAGCTTTTGGCCGATGACGCCCGCCACGTCCTCGTCTTCACGAGAAGTGAGGACCGGGCGGCGGACGTTGGCGACTACCTGACGCTCCACGGCTACGTGGCAGGCGCGCCCGGCGAGGACGCCGTTCCGATCTGGCTGGGCGTGGACGAATTGGACGCCCGACACGCCGCCGGGGAAGCCGAAGGCGTCGCCGTGGTAAGCTGCGACGTCCCGTCAGACCCGGACTCTCTGGACCGACGCCATGGTCTCGTGGGTGGTGGCGTCGTCCTGGTCCTCCCGCGCGAGATGGCCCACCTCCGCGACGTGGCCCGGCGCACGGGATACACCGTGGAGCCGTTCCCTCTGCCCAAGCGCACGGACGACGCCGCAGACCTCTTCAGGGATCAACTGGCGCGGGCCATCGAAGAGGAGGACGTGTCGCCCTACCTGCTCCTCCTCGAGCCTCTTTTCGAGCGGTTCGACGCAGCCGAGGTGGCCGCGGCGGCGGCGGCCCTGTTGAGGAAAAAGACGCCGGTCGCGGCACCTGCGCAGGGCGTCTCGGCTGCCACCAGGGGGCGCGAGGCCCCGACCGCGTGGGTCAAGCTCTTTCTCAGCGTGGGCGAGCGCGATGGACTCACCGCGAAGGACCTCCTCGGCGCCATCACGGGTGAAGCCAATCTCGGTGGCGGCAAGGTCGGAAAGATCGAAATCAAGGAATCCCACTCCGTGGTGGAAGTGCAGGAACCCGTAGCCCAAAAGGTCATATCCGCGCTCAACGGAACGACGATTCGCGGCCGCGCAGTCCGGGCCGACTTCGATCGGGGCCGTCCTGCTCGTCCCGGCGGCCCCTCGCGAGGTGGCCCCTCCCGCGGAGGCCCGCCTCGTGGTCCCCGCCCGCCACGTCGGGACTGATCGTCTCCCCTCATCGTCGCACGGAATGCGAAAAGGGGCCGTGTCGCCAAGCGACACGGCCCCTTCTTCCTAGCCTCCGGGCGTCGAAGCGCCCAGCTGATAGGAAACCCTACTTGATGCCGTCCTTGAGACCCTTGCCCGCGCGGAACGCCGGCGTCTTCGTCGCGGCGATCTTGATGGTCTGGCCCGTGCGGGGATTGCGTCCCGTGCGAGCCTTCCGATGCTTGGCCTCGAACGTGCCGAAGCCCGTGATCTGGACGCGGCCGTCCTTCTTCAGCGTCTTGGCGATGACGCCGCCGTCGGGGCTGAAGAGCGCATCCACAGCACGACCGGCATCAGCTTTGGTCATGCCGGTGGCGTCGGCGAGGGCGTCCACGAGATCGGACTTGTTCATCGGGCAACTCCTGGTAGGAAGGTGTTGAGAGGTCGCGGCTGTGGCCGCCCATGGGCGCGGGCCTGGAGACGCCCTCAACGGGAGAGTCTCGGGGTTCCCGAAAAACCACGCAAAATCAAGTGTTTCCGGACCCGCATGTTTGCGATGGTCCTACGGTAAGCGTCATCCTTCGGAGCGTCAAGAGACTTGGTGGCCGAAAACCCGCGTCACATCTAGCTTCTCTGGGTATCGCCTCCTCGCGAAACACCTCCGGGGCCGAGCTGCAATCATGATTGCGCATATGGTGCTGACACGATGAGCGTTTTCCGTACCCGCCTGGTATTGGCCCTCCTCGCCTTCGCCGCATTGTGCATCGTGGGATCCATCGGGTATATGGCCATCGAGGGCCGTGGGCTCGAAGATTCGCTCTTCATGACCGTCATCACCGTGACGGCGGTGGGCTACGAAGAGGTGTGGCCTCTGAGCCATGTCGGAAGAGCCTTCACGATGGTCCTCCTCGTCGCCGGCATCACCTGGATGGGCCTCTGGTTCGCCAACCTCACCTCATTCTTCGTGGAACTCGACCTGCACGGTGTCCTGCGCAGGAGACGCACAATGAAGGAGATCGCCAGGATGAAGGATCACATCATCGTTTGCGGATGCGGGCGAACGGGACGGCAGGTGGCGCAGGAACTCGAGACCATGACGGACCAGTACGTCCTGGTCGAAAGAGACCCCAAACGCATCGCGGTAGCCAGGGAATTCCTTCCCCACGCCCAGATCATCGAAGGCGATGCCACCCACGATCACGTGCTACTGGAAGCGGGGCTCCTGGAAGCCAAGGGACTCATCACGTGTCTGAGCCAAGACACCGACAATCTCTTCGTGTGCCTGTCCGCCAGGGATCTTGCGGCCAAGGTGAAGATCGTGGCCCGCGCCTACGAGGAAGAGACCATGGACAAACTCTACCGCGCGGGCGCCGACCACGTGGTGAGTCCCAACGTCAGCAGCGCCATCCGAATGGCCTCGGTGCTGCTTCGTCCGTCGGCCGTGTCTTTCCTGGATATCGCCACCCGCTCGTCCGATCTGGCCCTGCGCATGGAACAGCTGCTCGTAGGCGATCGCTCGGACTTGGCCGGAAAGACCCTCATGGAGGCGAAGATTCCCCAACGCACCGGCCTCATCGTGATCGCCATCCGGAAGCAGGGCCAACTGCGTGACTTCTTGTTCAATCCGGTGGCCGAGACGCGCCTCGACGCGGGCGACGAGGTCATCGTCCTGGGCAAGGATGATCAAATCAGCCGGCTCCGCGAACTGGCCGGCTAACCGGAGTCCTTCCCCCGAAAGAGGCGCAAGAGGCCCCCGGGACCGCGACGGTCCCGGGGGCCTCCCCGTTCGGACGGAGAACCCGGCGTTTCAGGCCAGGTCGGCTTCCTTCCGCTTCTTGATCATGGAGTAGACGAAGAAGAGCACCGCCGCGATGACCGCGAACTTCACCGTCATGGCCAGCAGGCCGACGAACAGCCCGAGCACCGGAAACACCAGTGCAGTAAGGAGCTTGAGAAGGAGGATCCCTGCCACCCCCGCCACCGTCAGCGATGCGAACGTCTTCATCTTCAGTCCTCCTGAAAGCCAGACTCTCCGTCCATCACGTGTCCCTACGACGTCTGGCGCCAGGGGGTTTCACGGTGCTGGACTTCGCCTCAGGCCTATTTGTAGCGGTAGGTGACCCGCCCCCGGGTGAGGTCGTACGGGGACATCTCGACCTTGACCCGGTCACCTTCGAGGACCCGGATGTAGTGCTGCCGCATCTTCCCCGAGAGGTATGCCAGGATCTCGTGACCATTCTCCAAAGCGACACGGAAGGTCGCGTTCGGGAGAACCTCGTGGATGGTCCCCTCGATTTCGATCGCCTCTTTGGCCACCTCTCCTAGCTCCGACCAGGGTTCAGCGCATTCCTGACCACGAACTACTCTACGTTCGTCGTGCCGGGTTGGGCAACAGCGATGGTGACCCTCTGGAGAGGAGGTGGGACAGTGGTTTTTCGATGTCCCGCCTCGGGTACCACGGGCCGTCCTAGAAGCGGAAGCGATAGCTCACCTTGACGAAGAGCCCATCCTCCGTGGCTCGCAGATCCCGCCAGCGGAACTCCTGGGGATCCAGGTCCTCCATCTGCCGGGAATATCCGACGTAGAAGACGGTCCCCGGTGAGGGCTCGAAGCTCACCAGTCCCTCGAGGTGGAAGTCGTGCGACTCGGAGGCCGCCAGGTCCGAGCACGATCCGTTGGAGCAACGGGCCAGGGACCGACCGGAGAGCGGATCCCGCGGGGCTTCCCGCTCCTGGAACGAGTACTCGAAGATGCCGCGGACGAAGAGGGCCCTGGAGAACTGGTACTGGGCCTTGACCCTTGGAATCAGGGCGGAGGAGTACTTCGACCCATCCAGCTTCCGCGTGATGGAGGTCTGCCGGAGGCCGACTTCCCCGCCGAGGGACCGGGTCGCCACCAGGTTGAGCGTGAGGCTTCCGGATCGGGACATCCCCGTCTCCATTCCCACGCCAGAACTGAAGATGGGCGTGTTGGTCCAGGAATAGCGCAGGTTCCCACGGACACGCTCGAAGCTGTTCACCCACAACATCAGGCTGGCCCCGTACAAACCGTCGAAGATGCTCTGATCAGGCCGGAATTCCCGGTACTCCCCCTGAGCGTCACGAACGGCGAAAGGCCCATACTCGGCGGGCGAAAACTCATAGAAATCCCGCTGGACGGTGCCCCAGAGGCTGACGTTGCCCCGGAGGTTCACGCTGGTGGTGACCTGCGCCTGAGCCTCGTTCATGCCCCGGCCAGCCCAGAAGTCGTCGTGGTCCCAGTACCCCTGGAGTTCCAGGGACGGGCCCCAGCGTTCAACCAAGCCACCACGCTTGCCGTACCGATTCAGTCGGAGATTGGAGGAAAGCTGCGTATCCCCGGTGCGGCGGAGGAACCCGCTACCAGCTTCGAAGTCCTCGTCCGAATCCTCGATCTCGGCCGTGAAGCTCATCCCCCTGCCTGAGCGTTCCATCCGAGCCGACCACAGGGTCCCCACCGACCGCGCCTCGTCGGGCGCCGCGTCGATGCTCGTGGCTCCGAGGAACGTCAGCGTGTACCGCTGAGCCAACACCAGCCGGGCGTCCACGCCGGCCAGCCGGTTGTAGTCGTCAGCGTGCCGGGTCCGGTCGGTGTACACCATGCCCAGCGTGGAGCTGGCGCCCAGGTCCCGCCGAACCCGGAGGATGTTGGCGACGGTGTTATCCACCCCGCCATCGAAGGACTCGTCCACGGCGCCCAGGTACCCGACGTTCCACGCTCCAATCTTCCCCGTGAGCTTCGCACCTCCCACGGGATTGGCGATGGAACGCGTGTACACCAGCTGCTTGGGGAGATTGAAGATCTCCGTGCCTTCGAGGAAGAACGGTCGCTTCTCCGGGAAGAAGAGAGCGAAACGCTCGTTCACGGAGATCTGCCCGGCGTCGGCTTCCACCTGGCTGAAGTCGGGATTGTACGTCGCGTCCAGCGTCAGATTCGACGTGAGTCCATACGTGACGTTGAGTCCGAAATCCGCCTCGGGGTCGTCGTGCGTGTAGATCGCCGCTTCCTCATCCAGGCTCCCGATCCGCTTGCCGGTCAGGACCGGGTTGACCTCCATGAAGAGACCGGCGTTCAGGTTCTTCAACTCCGTGAGCTTGCCGGCCTGGGTGAGCTGATTGGCGACGTTGCTGCTGATGGGTGCCCACGACTCCTTGTACCCGTTTCTGGAAATGCTCCTGATGACCTGGAGTCCCCAGCTCTGATCCTCCAGTTCGGGGAATCGCAGGCTCTTCAGCGGGATGCGGACCTCGACCCCGTAGCCCCAATCCGACATCTGGCCGGCCGACTCCCAGAGAAAGTCGGGGTTGTCATCCACGGGCGGGCCCATGTGCATTCGCCCCCTGCCACCCCCTTCGTTCCAGATCCCGTCGCCCTGGACCCCCAGTGGGTTCACGCTGAACACGTAGGCCCGCCGCTGGTCATTGAATGTGTCCAGGATGAACCTGACGTAGTCGTCGGACCGCTCGAACTCGTCTCGCTCGGCAAGGCTCGCCCGAATGCCCTCGGGTCGGTCATCGAAAGCCCGGACGCCGAAATAGATGGCCCCGTCGTCGATGAGGACCAGCACTTCGGTCTTCTGGGAAGCCGGCACACCCTCGACCGGGTCGTATTGGGTGAAGGACGTGAGGAGCGCGGCATGCTCCCACGCGGCGTCATCCAAGCGGCCATCGACCCGAATGTCGGCGTCTGCGACCGCCGGCGTGGGAACGCTCAGATCTCCGGTGGCCCCCGAGTGGACCCTGCCGGTCGATGGCCCGGGCCCGAGGGCCGCGATGGCCGTGGCAATATAGAGGAAGGATGACGTCATGTAGCTGGTTCGACCCCGCTGGTCGGCTGTGGGCTCCAACTCCCGGCGCACATCCGGGGCAGAACTGTATAATGTAGGAGTCGCCCCTTGAGGGGGTCCACCCTAGCCCGAGGAGACACGGCGGGCTCCGTCCCTGTTGAGCGTCCCCACCATGCCCGAGCCGTTCACCGAGAAAGAAGGCCGCCTTTTGAGCCGAGCCCTCGATGAGGGGCACCGCTTGGCCTGCCCTCGTTGCGACGTTCCCCTGGACCAACGAGCCGTTCCGCCCAGACGGGACATCTCCTATGTCCGAGATCGTGTTTGGCTCGTGTGCCCCGTTTGCCACCGGACCGTGGTGATCGACCGGAGGGATCCGCGTTGACCGGGGACTCTGCCTGGCACTTCGCCTTCTCCGGCGACCGGATCCTGCTGGCCGAGGGGGAGACGCCCCGCCTCCCGACCGCGAGGGAGCTGTCCGCGGCGCTCTCCATCGATCCCGGTGGACTGGCCGGCGCCCAGGTGCCGCTTCGCCCACTGTTCGGGCGGCCGGCCACCGCGTACGACCTTCCGGTGGACATGGACGCGCCGCCGGGTACCGCCCTCGTCGGCCTCCGCGTCCTGGCCACCCTGGTGCCCACCGAGGTCTTCCAGAGAGCGGGCGCCGCCCTTCAGAAGGTCGAGTGGCTTCGCACCCACGGCTTCTGCTCCCGCTGCGGCCACCCCACCGAGCGCCACGCCGTGCACGAGGCCATGGCATGCCCACGGTGCGGCCACCTCCATTTTCCCCGGCTCAGCCCGGCGGTCATCGTCCTCATCGAACGGGGCCGGGAGATGCTCCTGGCCCGATCTCCACGCTTCCCGCC
>DATHZE010000020.1:0-13889 GCA_035458765.1 Longimicrobiales bacterium | reverse complement strand
AGGGCAAGGATCTCCTTGCGCGTATTTCCCGAGCCTTTCTTCCGGCATCGGACGTGGAGGTTGTGGCGAAAGAACGAACCCTTGAAGCCCGCAGGCTTCTTCATGCCCAACTGCTTCAGGATGTCCCGCGCAACGGCGCGCGTCGCGGTGGCCGTGAGCGCCAGCACGGGGACGTCCAGGCCTTCCTTCAGCCCCTCGAGGCGCCGGTACGAAGGTCGGAAATCGTGGCCCCACTGGCTGATGCAGTGGGCTTCGTCCACGACCATGAGCGAAATGGGACAACCCTGGATGAAGTCCCGGAGTCGTCCGTCCAGCGCTTCAGGGGCCAGGAACACGAGTTCGTAGTCGCCCCGGCGCAGCCCCGCAAGGCGGTTCTGACGCTCTTGGTGGTCCAGGCTCGAGTTGATCTCCACAGCCCGGAAGTCCAGAGCCCGGAGTGCGTCCACCTGGTCCTTCATCAAGCTGATGAGGGGGGACAGCACCAACACCGTACCGTCCAGAATCCTGGCGGGAAGCTGGTACGTCAGGGACTTCCCCGCCCCGGTGGGCATCACGGCGATGCAGTCCTGGCCTGACAGGACTGCGTCGATCACCTCACGCTGCCCCGGCCGGAAGGAGTCGAAGCCGAAGACTTCCCTGAGTACGGTGAGCGGCTCGGGCCTCACTGCCGGCCGGTCCCCGCCCCTCCCGCGGGCGGGAGCAGCGATGTGAGATCTCTGCTGAGATCCCCGCCGGCCATGTACTGGAGCAGGAGGTTCACGGACTGTGACTGGCTCATCTGCAGAAGGGGGATGGTGTACACCGGCTCCGCCTGGGGGCCCTCACCTTCGGTGACTTCCCCTTCGGCCACCTTCACCGCCGTGAGACTGACCACGTCGCCCCTCTGCAGTCTGGCCAGGTCGGTGGCCGAAGCAGGGAACGACGCCTGGATCACGCCCGACTCTCCCGCCGGAAGGCTCCAGATCACGTCGTCACCCGTCAGGTCGCCGAAGTGGAGCAGATAATGCGTCTCCCCGGCCATGGGCGCCGGGACGTTGGCCTGGAACTCCAGGGCGGGGGCCATCACGAAATCCGGATGGTCGAAGGTGAAGCCCAAGGAGTCGAGGTTGGCGTCGAATTCCGCTGCCTCTTCCGGGGTGATCGAAGCTCGAGGCCGGATGATGGGAGCCAGGCCCACGATGAGCACGATGTTCCCCTTTCTGCCGCGCGCAGCCGTCCGAGCCCCGGTGAGGGAGCCGTCCGGCGCGGCCTGCAGCCCGGTGGGCTCGGTCCAGGGCCGGTAGTCCTCCACGTCCCAGATGTCGGAGGGAGCGTCCACGAATCGGTATGCGTCCTGCGGCTCCGAGCCCTTGGCCGCGTCGCACAGGTCGCTCGTGATCTCGGAACACGCCTCGATCACGGCGGGACGCACGAAGATGGTTCCCTCGCAAGGGAGGGCGTCGGCCTCGATCTGCTGCGCGTCCCCCATCTCCGCCTGGGCCTGGGTGTTCACGGCTGCCATGTTGCCGCGCACCAGATCCAGGATCTGCACCCGCGCTGCGGCGCGCTGCGCCATGGTGGCCGAGTCCTGCGCGGCGACCATCCGCAGCGCCATGGCCTGGTCAGCCTGGAACCAGTTCGCCACCGCGATCTCCACCGAATCCGACGCGGAGAAGGGCGCGACGTCGACCGTGTCCTCCAGGGAGATCGCGGCTCCCAGCGCCCTGAGCCTCTGCATGCGGAGCGCGAAGGGATCGAGCCGACGATTCAGGTCCGCCAGGCGGGCGAGGCTTCCCACGCAGGCAGCGGATCGGGCCGACTCCACGGCGGCCAGACCCGCGGGCACTTCGTCCTGGGCCCGGACGGCGGCAGGGAGGAGGAGGGCGACGAGCAACACGGGTGCTACGGTTTTCAAGGAAGGCTCCGGTCAGGGTCCACAGGCGCGCGTATGATAGCGAAAAAGAAGCCTGGAGGGTCCCCCCGGGCTTCCGAATGACCCGACGGGCCCCCAGGGGAGGCGCACCGTGTCGCACGGCCCCATATTGCCCGGCGTCGACCCGATGAACGATTGAAGGAGTTCCCATGATCGCGCCGCTGATCCTCGCCGCACTCTTCCAGGTTCCCGCGCCGACGCAGGAGCTGGCGCCGGGCACCCGCTACGATCCGTCCATCCCCACCCTGGAACAGGTGGTTGGCCACGACTTCCGCGCCGAGGTCACGCCGCCCGACGGCGTCATCCGGTACATGGAGGCGCTCCACGAGGCCGCCCCCGACCGGACGCGCCTGATCCGGTACGCCACCAGTTGGGAGGGACGCCCGCTCATGGTCATGGTGCTGGGCACGCCGGAACGCATCGCCAGGCTCGACGCCATCAAGGCGGACCTGCGCGCGCTGAACGACCCGCGGGGGCTTTCCGAGGCCGAGGGCCGAGCCCTGGTGGAGCGACTCCCGGTCGTCACGATGATCCTCCACGGCATCCACGGAAACGAGATCAGCTCCAGCGGCGCCGCCATGGCCGAGGCGTACCATCTGTTGGCGGCCCAGGGAGATCCGGACATCGACCTGGTCTTCCGCGAGAGTCTGGTCCTCATCGACCCCATGGAGAACCCCGACGGACGCGCGCGCTTCGTCTTCCAGAACAGCATGGGCCGCTCACGCTGGGAGGACGCGGCCACCTGGTCCGCCGAGCACGACGAGGGTTGGCCCGGTGGGCGGGGCAATCACTACCTGTTCGACATGAATCGGGACCTCTTCATCCAGAGCCAGCCCGAAACCCGGGGCAAGGTCGCCGTTCTGTTGGAATACCGGCCCCAGATCGTGGCGGACCTGCACGAGATGGGCGGGAACTCCACCTACTTCTTCCCACCTACGGCTCCCCCGTCCAACCCCTGGTTCACCGAGGAGCAGATCCAGCTCATGGACGTGTTCGGTTCCGCCAACGCGGCGGCCTTCGACCGCCGGGGCTTCTCGTACTTCAACCGGGATACCTACGACCTGTTCTATCCGGGGTACGTGGACATGTGGCCGATGACCCACGGCGCCCTGGGCATGACGTACGAGCAGGCGTCGGCCCGTGCGCTGGTGCTGCGCCGGGACGACGGCGATCTCATGACCTACGGGGATGGCGTGACCCATCACTTCACCTCGGCCATCCAGACCATGGTGACCGCGGCCAAGAACCGCGAAGCCATCCTCCGCGACTACCTGGCCTTTCGTCGCGACGGCGTGCGTGGCAGTGACCGAGGCCCCGCCGAGTACGTCCTCACGAGCCACGACCCTGGCATGACGGCGAGACTGGCCCAACTCCTGGTCCACAATGGCGTGGAGGTCTTCGAAGCGAGCGGCCCGGCGCGCGTGGGCACGCGGACCCTGGAAGCCGCCGGCACCTACATCGTGCCCCTGACCCAGCCGGCTTCCCGTATGGCGCGTATGTTGCTTGATCCTCATGTGCCCATGGACACCGCCTTCATCCAGAGGCAGATCGAACTCCGGGCCCGCCGCGAACGCGACGAGATCTACGACGTCACGGCGTGGAGCCAATCGCTGCTCTGGGACGTGGAGGTGCTGTCGGCGGACCGGCCCACGGGGGCGCGTGGCGAGAAGCTCGGATTCCGCGCCTTTCCCGAGGAGTCCGACTTCTCCAGCGAGGCCGAGGCTCTCCCCCCCGCCACCGTCGCCTACCTCATGCCCTGGGGGATCGACGCCGCCCAGGCTGCCGCGGTCGCGCTGCGGGAGGGCGTCCGCATCCGCTCCGCCGGAGGTGATTTCACCCTGGGTGGGCGGCATTACGGAGTGGGAACCGCCATCATCCGCGTCGCCGAAAACGGCCCTGACCTGGCCCGGCGTCTCGGCGTCATCGCGGCGGGCACGGGCGCCGAGATCGTACCCGTCGACGATTCGTACGTCAGGGAGGGCACCAGCCTGGGGAGCGGAAGCACGCGCGCCTTGCGGGAGCCCCGCGTGATGCTGGTCTACGATTCCCCAGGTTCGAGCCTGTCGGTGGGGTGGGCCCGCTACGTTCTGGAACGGCGCTACGGGCAGCGCACCTCGGCGGTCCGCGCTTCGAGCCTCGGCCGCGCCCAGCTCTCCGAATACGACGTCATCGTCTTCCCCAGCGGGAACTACGCGAGCGCCGTGAACCGGGGCCTCGTGGACCGCATCCAGCAGTGGATGCGCGACGGGGGCACCGTGGTGACGCTGGGCGAGTCCACGCGCTGGGCCACGCTGGACAACGTGGGACTTCTGGCCACCAAGGCCGAGCGTCGGGGCGGGCGGGCCGAGGGCATGGACCCGCCGAAACAAGACACTCCGGACCAGCCCATCGACTACCTGGAGGCCATCGCCCCTCCGGACGAGGGGCCCGAGTCCGTCCCCGGCGCGATTCTCCGCGGCATCCTCGACACCGACCACTGGCTCGCGGCAGGGACCGACGGAGAGATCGGGGTCTTCGCCGAAAGCTCCAGGGTCTTTTCCCCCATCACGCTGGACGAAGGGGTCAACGTGGGCCGGTTCGCACCCCTGGAGGACCTCACCCTGAGTGGGACGGTGTGGAGGGAGGCCCAACCCCAACTGGCCAACAAACCTTTCCTGATCCACCAGCCGGTGGGCCGGGGACAGATCATCGCGTTCGCCGAAGACCCCAATTACCGGGCGTACACGGAGTCCACCATGCTCCTGTTCATGAACGCCGTGCTCCTGGGTCCGGGGCGCTAGAGCGACGTCATGGGCGACCTCCGCGCATCCATGACGCAGCCGCCCCCGTGACGCTGAGGGATCCATGAAGGGACCCGGCTGGCGCGTGGCCCTGTGGGTCATGGTGGGATTCAAGCTCCTGGCCCACCTGGTCAGCCAGGTCGTCACCCCCTACGAAGTCCACCGGGACGAGTTCCTGTACGTGGCCATGGGAAGCCACCTGCGCCTCTGGCACATGGACTTCCCTCCCTTCATCGCCGTCGCGGCCAACATCCAGCGTTTCCTGTTCGGCGATGTCCTGTGGGGGCTGCGGGTCCTGCCCGCGCTGGCGGGCGCCTGCCTGATCTGGATCACCATGGACGTGACCCGGCGCCTGGGCGGACGGGTCACGGCCCAGGTGATCGCCGGAGGGATCGTCCTGCTCTCCCCGCTCGTCCTGAGGACCTCGGTGCTCTTCCAGCCCGTGGTCTTCGACCAACTGTGGTGGTCCCTGGCGCTGTGGGCGCTCCTCCGTCGCGGCCTGGACGACGACCCGAGGTGGTGGATCGGCGTGGGGGTGGCTCTGGGGATGGGGCTGTTCACGAAGTTCTCCATCGCGTTCCTTGCCCTCCCCTTGGCAGCGGCCACTCTGCTCACACCTCTTCGCAAGGACCTGGTCACCCGGTGGCCCTGGGCTGGAGCGGCCATGGCACTCCTCCTCGGCCATCCCTCCCTGGCGGGCCAGGTTGCGCTGCGCTGGCCGTTCTTCACGCAGATGCAGGACCTCCAGGCCGAGCAACTGTCCCAGGTCACGGTCCCGGACTTTCTCCTGGAGCAGGTGCTCCTCACCGGACCCGGGGTCCTCCTGGCCGTCGTGGGAGCGACGTGGCTCGTCGCCGCCAGAGGGAGGCCGGCGCACCGCACCGCGGGGCTGGCCGCCCTCGGGGCGTTCGGGCTCCTGCTTCTGCTTCACGGGAAGGCCTACTACGCCGGCCCGGTATTCCCCGTGCTGCTCGGCGCCGGTGGTGCGGCCATCTCCACCGTCCGGACATGGGTGTCGCGGTTCACGCTGACCGGCGTCGCGGTCGCGCAGCTCGCCTTCGGCGCAGTGGCGCTGCCCCTCGGGCTCCCCATCCTCGCGCCGGAGCCCATGGCCCGGTACGCAAGGTGGCTGGGGATCACCGGAGCGACGGAGACGAATCGGGGGGAACAGCTGGACCTTCCCCAGGACTACGCCGACATGCTGGGGTGGGAGGTCTTCGCGGACACCGTGATCCGGGTGTGGAGGGAACTGGATCCGGAGGACCGGGATCGAGCCGTCGTGTTCGGCACCAATTATGGACGGGCCGGGGCACTGGACTGGTACGGGCGCGCCGCCGGGTTGCCCCCCGCCGTGTCCAACGTGGGCAGCTACTGGTTCTGGGGATACGGCAACCCCGATTGGGACGTGGTCATCTTCGCCGGAGGCGAGCTCGAGGACCTCCGGCGCTACTTCCGCGACGTGGTGGAGGTAGCCCGCGTCCAGGACGGGTGGAGGGTTCCCGAAGAGCGTGACGTGGCGGTCTTCGTTGCGCGGGGTCCGTACCAACCCATCGCCACTCTGTGGCCGGGGTTCGAAGGCAGGAACTGAGGGTGGAGGCAGCGGGATCCCGCTCTACGTCATGACTACGTATTCCTGACCCTCCCTCTGCGCCTTCCGACGTACGGAGCTCCCCGGCCCCAATCGGCATCGTTCTCACGTGGGTCGAGCCCACGACCGAATCAACTTCGACGGAGAACGAACCATGTCACGCGCCACCCTCATCATCGCAGCTGCCGCCCTGATCCTGGGTGGCTCCCCCCTTTCCGCTCAGATCTCCCGCCCCGAGATGCCCGCCGACCAGCAGGCCGTGAAGCTTCCCCGCCAGAGCCTGAGCGGACCCCGCTTCGGATTCACCACGTTCACCGGTGAGACCGCCGACCTCAGGGACATGGCCGATCTCGAGCCCATCATGAGCCAGTTCGGCTGGCAGTTCGAGACCCAGATCGTGTCCATGACCGGCGGCAGCAAGGCCCTCATGGAGTGGCTGGTCCTCGTTGGAGGCGTGGAACAGGACGAGTTGAATCTGTCGCTGGCCTGGCTCGCCGGTTACCGCCTCCCCAACGGCGTGGAGTTCGGTGTGGGCCCCAACGTCAGCTACAACAAGGACAGCGAGGACACCACGACGTCCATGGTGGTGGCCGCAGGCGCCACCATGCCCTTCGGCGACCTGTACGTGCCTCTGAACGTCGCGGTGGCCTTCGCCAAGGGCGGCCCCCGGATCACCACGCTGCTGGGGTGGATCATCGGCTGACCGACCGACCCTGATCCCGAGCCCCCGGTGCGCGGCCGATGCCGCGTCCGGGGGCTCGCTGTATGTTGGCCAGACGAACTTCGACCGCGACCCATGGGAAGATCCGATCATGATCAGCGCCCTGGCTTTGGCCGTCCTCTTCCAGGTCCCCCCCACGGAGCCCCTGGCCCCCGGGACCCGATACGATCCCGCCATCCCCACCGTGGAGCAGGTCACCGGCCACAGGCTGGTGGACGCCATCACTCCGCCGGATCACGTGGTGGCGTACTTTCGCGCTCTGGCGGACGCCGCGCCGGACCGAGCGCGTTTCCTCCAGACCGCCACCACGTGGGAGGGCCGCCCCACCGTCATGCTCGTCCTGGGCTCCCCGGACCGCATCGCGCGCCTGGACGCCATCAAGGCCGACCTGAGGCGCCTGGCCGACCCCAGGGACCTGTCCGACGAGGAAGCCGGCCGGTTGGTCCGGGAGCTGCCCGTAGTTACGGCGCTCATCCACGGGGTCCACGGGAACGAGATCAGCTCCAGCGGAGCCGCCATGGCCGAGGCCTACCACCTTCTGGCAGCGCAGGGCGACACCGACGTGGACCGGATCTTCGCCGAATCCCTGGTCCTCATCGATCCCATGCAGAACCCCGACGGGCGCGCCCGTTTCGTCTTCCAGAACACCATGGGCGCCGCCCGCTGGCCCGATGCCGACCCTCTCAGCGCCGAGCATGACGAGGGGTGGCCCGGGGGCCGGGTGAACCACTACCTCTTCGACCTGAACCGGGACTGGTTCGCCCAAACCCAGCCCGAGACCCGCGGGCGGGTCCAGGCCCTCCTGGACTTCATGCCGCACGTGGTGCCGGACCTCCACGAGATGGGCGGGAACTCCACCTACTACTTTCCCCCCAACGCCATCCCGGGGAACACCTGGACCACCGACGATCAGCGCGCCCTGACCGACGTCTTCGGGCAGGCCATGGCCCTGGCCTTCGACCGACGCGGCTTCTCGTACTTCAACCGCGACACGTACGACGCATTCTATCCGGGATACGGGGTATCCTGGCCCATGGCACACGGCGCCATCGGGGCGACCTACGAGATGGCGTCGGCCCGGGGGCTGGTCTTCCGCCGCAGCGACGGCGACCTGCTCACGTACGGCGACGGCATCCTGCGCCACTTCACGTCGGCCCTGGCCACCATGGTCACCGCCGCGGAGAACCGCGAGCGGATCCTGCAGACCTTCCTGGACTTCCGCAGGAGCGCGGTGGCCCTGGGGCGGGCAGGCCCGCAGGAGTACGTCCTCCACTCCGCGCACGACCCGGGGATGGCCGAACGACTCGCCGAAACGCTGGTGAAGAACGGCATCGAGGTGGGGCGCGCCGCCGAGTCGGTGCGCGTGGGTGGACGCACCCTCCCGGCCCGGGGCACGTTCATCGTCCCCATGAGCCAGCCGGCCCATCGCCTGATACGGAACCTGCTGGACCGGCACACCCCCATGGACGCGGACTTCGTGCAGCGGCAGCTGGAGCGCCGGGCCAACCGACAGCGCGACCAGATCTACGACGTGACGGCGTGGAGCCTCCCGCTCCTCTGGGACGTGGAGCTCCTCACCGCCGATCGCCCCACCGGCGCGTCCGTCGTCTCCATGAACAACACCATCCCGATGCGCGACGTGGTGAACCTCCGGCCGGCCACGGTGGGCTACCTGATTCCGTGGGGGACCAACGGCGCCGCCGCCGTGGCCGAAGCGCTGCGCGAGGGGATCCGGGTCCGATCCGCCGGAGGAGACTTCGTCCTGGGCGGCAGGCGGTACGCCCTGGGAACGGCCATCGTGCGCACGGCCGAGAACGGGGCCGACCTGGCGAGACGGCTGGGCAGCATCGTCGTGAAGCACGGCGCCGAGGTGGTGCCCGTGAACGACTCCTACGTCCGGGAGGGGACTTCGCTGGGCAGCGGGAGCACCCGAGCCCTCCGCGAGCCCCGCGTCCTGCTGGTGTACGATGCCCCCGGGTCCACCAACTCGGTGGGCTGGGCCCGGTACGTCCTGGAGCGCCGGTACGGTCAGCGCACCACCGCCGTCCGGGCCGCCACTTTCGGCCGTGTCGTCCTGTCCGACTACGACGTCATCGTATTCCCCAGCGGCAACTACGCCTCGGCCGTGAACCAGGGCATGGTGACGCGACTTCAGGCGTGGATGCGCGACGGCGGCACCCTGGTCACCATGGCGGAGTCGACGGGGTGGGCCACCCGAACAGGCCTGCTGGCCACCGCGGCGGAGCGTCGTGGTGGGCGAGCCGTGGGCACGCCGCCCCGTGCCGATGGAACTCCGGACCAGCCCATCGACTATCTGGAGGCGATCACTCCCGTGGACGAGGAGCCCGAGCAGACGCCGGGCTCCATCCTGAAGGTGATCCTGGACACGGATCACTGGCTTGCTGCGGGAACCGACGGTGAGATCGGCGCACTGGTGGACGGATCGCGGATCTTCACCCCCATCACGCTTGACGAGGGGCAGAACGTGGGTCGCTACGCCGACCTGGACGACCTGGTGGAAAGCGGCATCGTGTGGGACGCGGCCCGGCCGCAGCTGGCCAACAAGGCGTTTCTCATCCACCAGCCCATGGGACGAGGCCAGGTCATCGCCTTCGCCGAGGACCCGAACTACCGGGCCTACGCCGAAGCCACGGAGCTGCTGTTCATCAATGCCGTCCTGCTGGGACCGGGACGTTAGGAGACCTCGATGCGCCACGAAGACTGGCTCGACGACAACGACGAAGACGATCTGGACCCCGACGCCGACCTGGCCGAGTCGACGTGGGTTTCGTGTCCCTACTGCGGAGAACAAGTGGAGCTCCTGGTGGACCCGACGGGCGGCGCGGTCCAGGAGTACGTGGAGGATTGCGAGATCTGCTGTCACCCCTGGAACGTCCGGGTCTTCCTCGACGACGACGGCAACGCCAGCGTGTCGGTGACCACCCAGGACGAAGAGTAGGAGTAGGGTCGCCTCCGGTTCCTACCGGAGGATGAACCCCTCCCTCAGAGGATCCCGGGGGTCTACCCAGAATTCGTGTCGCCCCGTGACGTGGGCGGATCCCGACACCTCGGGGATCACGGCGGCGTGCGGCCCCACCGCCGCCGTATCGAGCACCCGACCGGTGAAGCTCGTCCCCAGGATGCTCTCGATTCGGATCTCCTGCCCGAGTGCCACATCACCCCGCGCGTGGTGGAGGGCCAACCGGGCGCTCACTCCGGTTCCCGTGGGACTGCGGTCCACCTCGCCGTCGGCGAAGACACACACGTTGCGCGAGTGGGCGGCCGCATCCATCGGAGGGGCCACGAGGATCGTCCCGTACAGGAAGCCCAGGTCCGGCTCCTCGGGGTGGACCGGCTGACCTTTCGCCACGACGGCCTCCTTGATGGCGCGCCCCACGGCGATGATGCGGTCGACCTCCTCCGGTACCAGCGCCAAGTCCAGCGGTCCGGCGTCCACGAATGCGTAGAAGGCGCCGCCGAACGCCACGTCGTAGCGCACGCTGCCCAGGCCTGGAACCTCCACCTGCTGATCCACCGCCGAGACGAACGACGGCACGTTCACGAACGACACCGACGAAACCCGGCCCGCAGAGCGCCGGACCCGCGCCTCCACGAAGCCCGCCGGGGTGTCGATGCCGATGCGCCCGTCCTCCCCGCGGTCGGATACCAGCCCCAACTCGAGCGCCACCGTGGCCACGGCGATGATCCCGTGCCCGCACATGGTGCTGTACCCTTCGTTGTGGGTGAAGAGAACACCGAAGTCCGCACCAGGTGAAACCGGGGGCACCACAACGCAGCCGTACATGTCGGCGTGGCCCCGGGGCTCCCACATGAGAGCGGTGCGCAGGCCTTCGTAGCGCGCCTGGGCGTCACGGCGCCTGGCCAGCATCGTGTCCCCATCCAACGGAGGAAAACCGTCCAGAATCACCCGCAGGGGCTCGCCTGCGGTATGGGCGTCCACGGTCAGGACGCGTGTCCACCCTTCCGGGGCAAACCAGCCCGAGGCGGCCTCTGCCCAACGCGTCACGGGATTTTCTCCTTGAATCATCGGGTCCTTTTCGGGAGATTCACGGTTGGCGAGTCACGTGTACTCTACGGGTAACCGATATGTCCGAACAGAAGAGCGGGAACTCCACCGAGGTCGAGTCCCCCAAGTCCACCAGCCGGATCACGGCCGACGGCACGGTTCCGGAGGCCGGAGTGTCGGAAGGGCCCCCGGCCGTTCCCGGCGCCATGGAGTACGACTACACCAACTTCTATTTCGGCGCCGGCGAGGACGCGTTCGCGCTTCTGGGACCGTTCGACGACTGGTGGAATGCGGTCAAGCCGTCCGGGTACTACCTGTACGAGCTTCCGCTGCATTCGGCCCCGAGCACCCGGGTGGACGTGGAGGACACGAAGACCCATGAGATCCGGAAGGGCCTCGTCAACTTCGCTTCCTACAACTACCTGGGCCTGTCGTATCGGCCCGAGGTGAAGGAAGCCATCAAGGAGGCGGCGGACATATACGGCGGCGGCGCTTCGGGCTCGCCCATCCTCAGCGGCACCACCGACCTGCATCGCCAGTTCGCCAAGGAGATCGCGACCTTCAAGAACAAGGAGGCCGCCCTCATCTTCCCCACCGGCTACAGCGCCAACGTGGGGACCATCGCCGGTCTCATGCGCTCGGGTGACCTCATCGTGGCGGATCAGTACGCCCACGCCAGCGTCGTGGACGGCATGATTCTCTCCAAGGCCACGTCCCGCTTCTTCCGCCACAACAAGGTGGAGGACCTCGACAAGAAGCTCTCCGGGTTCGCCGGCAAGAAGCTGGTGATCATCGAGGGTGTCTACTCCATGGACGGCGACACGCCGCCCCTGGCCGGAATCGTGGAGGTCTGCCGAAAGCACGGCGCCCGTCTCATGATCGACGAGGCCCACTCCATGTTCGTATACGGGAAGAACGGGCGGGGCGTGGTCGAGGACCAGGGTTTCGAGGACGAAGTGGACATCCACCTCGGGACGTTCTCCAAGAGCCTGGGGGGCCAGGGCGGCTACGTGGCCGGATCGGCCCAACTGGTGAACTACCTGCGGGGCTTCTCGCGCTCCCGCTTCTTCTCCTGCGCCCTGTCCCCGGTCGTGGTGGCAGGGCTGCGGAAGGCGCTGGAACTGGCGAGCAAGGAGCCCGAGCTCCGGACGAAGCTGTGGCACAACGTTTCCGTCATGCAGCAGCTGCTCGCCGACGGTGGCGTACCCATCGGTGACTCCACGTCACAGGTCATCCCCATCATGGTGAGGGACGACGCCCGCATCTTCATGATGGGCGAAGAGATCTTCCGAGAGGGCGTCTTCATCAACCCGGTGAAGTACCCGGCGGTGGGCAAGAACAAGTCGCGCTTCCGGATGTCCATTTCTGCGGCGCACACGGAAGACGAACTCGCGAAGGGCGCCGAGATCATCATCCGGGTCCTCAGGCGGTACGGGATATGTCCGTAGGGAAGTACAACTTCAGCGTGGGGGTGAGCGCCTTCTTCGAGATGGCGACATCCGACGCGCTGGCGGTTCTGCCCGAGTACCTCCAGCCCATCGAGGTGCGCCACCAGCGGAGCGTGCTGTCGGTGAACGCCTTCCTCTTCGAGGACAGCGAGGTCGGTCCCTACACCGAACTCATGTTCTCGGTGATCGTACCGCCCATCGTGGCCGAATGGGGGCATCACGCCAAGGCCGGGTTCTACCCCTTCCTGGCGGCCACCAGCTCGGCCAAGTCCCGTGAGATGCGGGAGCGGCGCTTCCATCTTCCGTATCTCGATCAGGACATCGACGCCCAGTTCATCGAAACGGACGACCGCCTGCGCGTCCGGGCGTGGGGGGCTGGAAAGCCCATCGTTGATTTCTCCGTCACCCAGGGCGCCTGGGAATCCACGACCCACCTGCTTCAGGGCTTCACCTGCTGCGACGGTCAACGGTTCCGCTCCACGGTTCAGATCTCGGGAGAGTACACGGTCCACGAAAACGAGCGGGGAAGCATGACCCTCTTCCCGCACGAACTGACCGCGTCGCTCCTCACCCGAGAGGTTTCCCCCTATCCCTTTCGTGAGCATTGGTTCAAGAACGGGACCGAAGTGTTCTACTCCTTCGAGAAATTCTGAACCTCGATCGAGGGCCCTGAAGGAATCTCCGCCCTGATCGTAGGGGTTTTGGGCACGCCCCCATGTCTCCGACAGGTGGATTCCCATGCGTCCCTCGCGCGGCATCTTCCCCACGGTAGCCGTCCTGGCACTCGGCTCCCTTCCCCTCGCCGGTTCGGCTCAAGACACGCGACCGCCCAGCGCCTTCGCGGGCACCTGGCGGGGCCCGTTGGACACCGGCGGTGGGTCCTTGACCCTCGTCTTCCACCTCACCGAAGCCGCCGGAGGCGGCTTCGAGGGCGCCATGGACTCGCCGGACCAGCGCGCGACGGGCATTCCGGCCACCGAAGTCAGCGTAGAGGGTGACACCCTCACCTTCACCGTCGCGGCGCTGGCCATGACGTATTCGGCGGTCCTGTCCAGCGACGGCTCCACGCTGGCGGGAACGTTCACCCAGGGTCCGGTGAGACTCCCGCTCACGCTCACACGCGGTGAGGCCGAGGCCCCGGCGCGCCCCCAGACCCCGGCGCTGCCGCTTCCGTACCGCAGCCAAGAGGTCGCTATTCCCACCGTCGAAGCCGAGGTGACCCTCGCCGGTACGCTCACGCTCCCGGAAGGGCCCGGCCCGTTTCCGGGCGCCGTGCTGGTGACCGGCTCGGGGCCGCAGGATCGCGACGAGACGCTCCTCGGCCACAAGCCGTTCGCGGTGCTGGCCGATCACCTGACCCGCCAGGGCATCGCCGTCCTGCGCTTCGACGACCGGGGGTTCGGCCGCTCGACC
>DATHZE010000019.1:0-2063 GCA_035458765.1 Longimicrobiales bacterium | reverse complement strand
GGGCTCAGCCCCAGGAGCATGGAGCGCATGGCCGCCGCCGTTCCGGCGGCCAGGAGGCCTCCTGCCAGCAACCCGGGCCCGGCCGTGCGCAGGGCGTCCCAGATGACGCCACGGATGACGGTCCCCCGGGTGGCGCCCATGGCAATGCGCAGGCCGATCTCCCGGGTGCGAGTAGTCACACCCAGCGCCACGACCCCGTGGACTCCAATGGCAGACAGCAGGAGGACCAGCAGGCCAAGACCCCCGGCAACCCGTCCGCTGGTTCGCTGTTCCTGGGTGGCAAGGGCCACCAGCGACTGGGCGGGAACCAGCGCCGGCAGGGGGAGGCCGGGGTCCACCGCCCGGAACGCCTCGCGCACTGGCCCGGCAAGTGCGGATGGATCGGTCTCCGACCGGAGCACGAGGATGAGGTCGGACCGCGTCGACTGCCTCAGCGGAAGGAACACGTGGGGCAGATCTTCCGTTGCCGAGCTCGATGCCACGTGACCTACCACCCCAACGACGGTCCAGGACGTGGGATGCTCGGCTCCGGCCTGCGAGAACCGCCGACCCAGCGCGTCCTCGCCCGGCCAGAGACGGTCCGCCAAAGACCGGGTGATGACCGCGACCTCGGGGCCCGTTCCGTCATCGCGTCGGAGGAAGGCTCTGCCTTGAAGGATGGGTATGCCCATCGTCGCAAAGTACCCTTCCGTGGCGAGGGTGTATTCCACCCTCACGCCGACGTCTGCGATTGGCTGATCCGCCGGGCTGACGGAGCGATAGGCGCGCCGTCGGTCCAGCGGGAAGCCGTCCGACACGGCCACCGATGCCACGCCCGGAAGCGACCCGATGGACGCCAGCAACTCGTCCACGAGCATTGTTCCGCCCTCTTCCATGCCGGGATACCCCTCCTCGGCGATATCCAGCAATCCAAGGAACGTTCCGCCGGTCCGGAAGTCGGTAACGGACAGACCGTCCGGTCGGAATCCGATCAGGGTCGCATCCGTTCGCTCCAGGGAGCGGACGAAGAGGGCCGCCATCAGGAGGAGAAGAAAGGCCGCGCCGGTCTGGGATGATGCCGCGTATCGCTGGAATCTTCCCACGCGCCGCCCGCCTCCGCCGGTGTCGTCCTTCAGGGCGGAAACCAGCTCCGGCCGGCTGAAACGCAGCGCGGGCAGAAGCCCGAAGGCCTGCGCCGCCAGGACGGAAACGGCGAGCGACATGGCCACCGTCCACCCGTTCGGTTCGAAGGTGGCGCCGGGAGCGGCAATGCCCAGGTCCACCGGGGACACCCGGGTCATGGCGGTGATGGCCAGCACGATCCCGAGTCCCCCGCCGAGCAGGGCCAGGACGACCGCCTCGACCATCAGATGTCGCACCAGGCGGGCGCGGCTCGCTCCCAACGCCAACCGCACGCCGATCTCCTGTTCCCGGGCGGCGTTCCTGGCCAGGGCCATCCCGGCCAGGTTCCCGCAGATGATGAGCAGCAGCACCGCCCAGAGCCCGAGAATCCCGACCACGGCGACCTGCTCCGCCAGCCGGTTCTGGACGGGAAAGCGCCCGAAGCCGGCAGCCCTGACCGTCCGGTTCTCGTTGGTTTCGGGGTACTCCGTTGCCAGACGGGCAAACACCGTCTCCACCACGGCCCGGGCTTCGGAGACCGTTGCCCCCGGACGCAGCCTCCCCAACACCTGCACCGAGACGCGACTCCTGTCGCCGAATACCGACGCGTCGCTGCCCGCATCGGGGTGTTGGAACAGCGGCACCCACATGTCCACGCCGTTGCTGTTGACGCGCGCCCCGCTGAACTCCTCCGGTGCCACGCCAATCACCGTGTAGGGAACACCGTCCAACGGCACGGACTGGCCAAGAATGTCGGCCCGCCCCCCCAGCTGGTCGTGCCAGAAGTCATGGCTCACCACCACCACCGGGTGTTGGCCAGGGCCCGCATCTTCCGAGTCCAGAAAGCCCCTGCCAATGGTCGGAAGGGCACCAAGCACGTGGAAGTACTGGGACGTGGCATACTCCACCCGGGCCCGCCTCCCCCCTTCTTCGGCACCGAAGGTGGCGTCCCGCTCGGCCCA
>DATHZE010000018.1:0-33336 GCA_035458765.1 Longimicrobiales bacterium | reverse complement strand
AGTGTTCGGGGAGTCCTACCGTGTGATGGACAGTTCGGAAGGGTACGTGGCGGAAGGACTCGCCTCCTGGTACGGCGAGGAGTTCCAGGGCCGGCGGACCAGTTCCGGCGAACCCTTCGACATGTATCTCATGACCGCCGCGCACCGGACGTTGCCCATACCCACCTACGTGGAGGTGACGAACCTGGAGAACGGGCGCGCCGCCGTGGTTCGGGTGAATGACCGTGGGCCCTTCCATTCCGAGCGCATCATCGACCTGTCCTACGTGGCCGCCCGGAAGCTGGGCATCGTGGGCCCGGGTACCGCCATGGTGCGCGTGCGAGCGCTGGAGCCCGCGGCGTCCCGTTGAAGAAGGGGAGTAGGGTGGATTGCCCCTTGGAAAGGCAGCCGCGGGGATCCGGCCACGAACTTAACATAATACATATTATACGAAGTAACCCCGAGTCAGACGCCCCAACAAAAGGCGGCCCGCGGAGGAGGATCCCCCCGCGGGCCGCGCATGTCCCCGGCTCCCCGACGGGGCCGGCTGCTTTGGACGGGGCTCAGCCGTTCTGCGCTCTCAACTCGGCGAGGCGCATCTCGTAGAGTCCACGGTCCTGGGCATCCTCGTCCAGCTCGTTGAGAATCCGCTGATACAGCTCAGCCGCTCCCTCGCTGTTTCCCTGGGCTGCGCGGACACGGGCCGCCGACGCCAAGGCGTCCCGGACCTGGAAGTCCAGATCGGAACGGTCGGCGATGCGGAGGTACGTGGCCTCGGCGTCGGCCCACCGGCCTTCCTGCTCGTACGCGGCGCCCAGGAGTGACGCCGCCTGAAGCTCAAGGGGCGCACGGGGCGAAGCGGAAAGCGGCTCCAACACCGCCAGCGCCTGCTGGGCGTCGTTGGTGGAGAGGTAGAGTTCGCCCAGGAGCATCCGGGCCTCTCCGTCGTAGGCGGTCCCGTCGAAGCGCTCCAGGAAGACAGCCAGCGCGCTCTTGGCGCCCTCGCGGTCCCCCAGGGCCACGGACTGGTGGATCTCCTCCAGTTGGTTCGCCGCCTGGTTGGCCAGGCTGGACTGGTAGTTCCGGTAGTAGACCACGGAAGCGATTCCCACCACGAGCACCACCAAGCCGACCGTGACGATCTGCTGGTTGGCCTTCAGCCAGTTTCCGATCTCCAGGATCTTGGCGATGAAGACGTCGTCGTCGTGCTCGGGGGCATCGGTGGGCAGACGACGCTTACCGGGATGGCGCTTGGACATTGGCGGTACACCAGCATGTTGGAAGGAGTCGGGTCGGACACTGGAAAAGCCACGAAACGTAGGCGGCACAGCGGTTTGGGTCAACGACCGGGCGGTTCTTCGGGTCGTTCCGGTGGATGGTATCCAGCCTTGGACCAGAGGGCCGACGGGCGCGCCAGGACCAGCCGTCCACCCCTGTCGGAGTTGAGGATTCCATCGTAGATCCAGTCGTTGAGCAGCGTGGTCACCGTGGCCCGATGGGCGCCGGCGAGGTCGGCCAGGATCTGGTGCGTGAATCGCTGCGAGAGGCGGATTCCCCGGCCCGCCGGTTCCCCGCATCGGCGGCCGAGATCCAGGAGCACCTCGGCGAAGCGTTGGGACACCGATGGGCCTCGGGACCCTCCCTGGGCATGGCGGAGTCGATGGAGCTCCCGTTCGACCCCCTCCAGGTATGCGTCCAGGCTTTTCCTGGCGGACTTCAGACCTCTCAGCACCCCGGCGGTGGGCAGGGGCTGCACGCGGCACCGGACGCCGGCCACGGCGCCGTACCTGCGGCTGCCCGCGGTGAGGGCCTCGTCGCCGAAGATCTCCCAGGGGAGCGCCAGGGCCACCGTGCGGTCCCCCGCCCCCTTTTCCATTCCCGGAAGGACCAGGCGCAGAAACCCCTCGCGGACCAGCCACACGTCCGTGGCGGCATCGCCGGGGCCGAACAGGGTCTGCCCCTTGGTCAATTCCATCACGTCGGCGTGTTTGACCAACCGGTTCAGCGTCCGATCGCGCGCGGGCTCGAGGTGGAACGGCATGGCGCTACCCCTCGGCCACCTGGGCCGTGACAAGGCCTCGGTGGGCGGCGAGCGCCATGGCCAGGAGGATCACCGGCATGGTCGCCATGACCGCGGTCTGCGGTCCCACGTGGTCGGCGACGGCCCCGGTGAGAAGGACTCCGACCGAGCCCGTCGCCCACGCCAACCCCATGACGATGCCCGATCCCACGGCCGCACCCCTGGGCACCATCTCCTGGGCCATGACCACGATGGGGGGAAGCGTCGCCATCCCCAGGAATCCGGCCATGGCTGCGGCGGTGAGGGCGGGGAGCGTTCCGGCAGGCAGGGCCACCGCAGCCAGGTGCGCCGGGAAGGCCAGTCCACACAACCCCACCAGGAGTCTGCGCCGGTCCAGTCGATCGGCCAGGATTCCTCCGGTGAGGGTCCCCGCCGCCTGCGCCGCCAGGTATACCGTGAGGGCGAGCGCCCCGAGGGTCTCCGATCCTCCATTGGCATCGACGATGATGGGCTCCAGCGTGATGAACGCCCGCTGGGCCCAGGCCATGAGGGCGCTGACGCCGAAGATCAGCCCCAGGGGTCCCCTCAGCTGCCGGAGCACCTGTCCCGGAGGCGGCGGCAGGTGGGCCGTCCGTTCGCTGCGGCCGCTGGGCAGGCTCAGGTAGAAGACCGGGGTGAGGAAGATGACGGGGATCATCGCGATCCAGAGGCCCTCCATCCCCCGCCACTGGACGATGGCCACGGCGATGATCGGGCCCAGCGCGTACCCTGCGCTTCCCCCGAAGGAGAAGATGGAATACCGGAGCCCGCTCCCCTTCCCTTCCGACAACCTGACGGCGTAGGACGCGCCCGGAGGATGGAACGCGGCGCTGCCAAGCCCTCCCAAAGTGAGGATCCCGATGAGAATCCAGAACGTCGGTGCCCACCCCAGCAGAGAGACGAAGACCCCGGAAACCAGGGGTCCCGCCACGAGGAAAGCCCGCCGGCCCCAGCGGTCCGCAGCATAGCCCAGAAGAGGCTGCAGGAGCGACGAGGCGATGGAATACGCCATGGCCACCGTGGCAGCCAGGGCGATGGAGAGGCCGAGGCGATCCATGAGTCGCGGGAGAAGGGGCGCGATGAAGGAGGAATACGCGTCGTTCATTCCGTGGGCCACGGCCACCACCGCCGCGATGCGAGCGGCGCTGGGCACGCGAGGGGGGGCCAATGCCTCTCGGGTCGTGGCGGTGGACAAGCGCTTGGTGCTCCGGGTTTGCGTGGCGCGTGGGAGGTAGGATAACCGGGCCCGCCGGAGCCCACCACCGGGGCCGGGCGCGGGGCGATCCTCCCCCTGGCGCGGCGACGTCTCGGGACCCAACCTGAGTGCCGTCCATCGAAACGATCCTGCCGGAGGAACCCATGAACGGGCGTCGCATCCTCGCGCCTCTTTCCGTCCTCGCCGCCTTGGTGGCGGGGTGCCAGGCCCCTCCCGAAGTCAGTGGAGAAGCGGCCGATGCGTCCTTCTATCCGGCCACGAACCGTCCCGACGTCCGGGGTACCCACGGCGCCGTGTCGTCGGATCACCCGCTGGCCACCCAAGTCGGGCTGGACGTCCTCAAGGCTGGGGGCAACGCGGTGGACGCCGCCGTGGCCGTGGCTGCGGTCTTGGCCGTGGTGCGCCCCCACATGAACGGCGTCGGCGGAGACGCCTTCGTCATGCATTACGACGGAGCCTCCGGTGAGGTCACCGCCCTCAACGGAAGCGGGCGAACCGGGGCGCTGGCCACCCCGGCTCTGTTCGCCGAACTGGGGCTCGACGAGGTGCCCTCCACCGGCGCCCTTTCGGTAAGCGTGCCCGGTGCGGTGGCGGCCTGGGTGGACATCCATGAGCGCTTCGGGTCACTCCCCTTCGCCAGGCTGTTGGCGCCGGCCATCGCCTACGCCCGGGATGGCTTCCCGGTCTCCTCGCGCCTCTCTCAGGACATCCGCAGCCAGGGTGGCGCCCTCAACGAGGCCGGAAAAGCCCAATACCTCCCCGGCGGAGCCCCGCCGCCCGTGGGATCCCTGCTGAAGAACCCGGCGCTGGCGGCCACGCTGGAGCTCATCGCACGACAGGGGAAAGATGGTTTCTACCGGGGTCCGGTCGCAGAACGCCTGGGGACGTTCCTGGAGTCTGAAGGCGGACACCTCCGGGCGACGGACCTGACGGCCCACACGTCCACCTGGTTCGAGCCCCTCCGCGGCGAGTACCTCGGTCACCAGGTCCTGGCCCTTCCACCCAACACGCAGGGTGTGACCCAGCTGCAGATGTTCGAAATGGCTAAAGCATTTTCATTGAAGGAGATGGAACACAATACTTCAAGTTATTTCCATTCTCTCGTGGAGGTGAAGAAGCTGGCCTTCGCGGATCGGGATCGGTGGATGGGCGACCCCGACAAGGCGGAGGTTCCCGTGGACCGGCTCCTGGATGCCGCCTATCTGGCCCAGCGCGCCGCGCTGGTGGATCCTGAGCACGCAGCCACGTCCGTGGAGCCGGGCTTCGGCGCCGAGGCACGGTCGGAGGCCGGGGACCGGGACGGCGGCGGGGACACGGTCTACCTCACGGTCGTGGACGGGGACGGAAACGCCGTTTCTTGGATCCAGAGCCTCTTCGCGGGATTCGGGTCCGGGCTCTTCGAGCCTGAGACCGGCGTCATGCTCCACAATCGGGGGTCGTTGTTCGTCCTCGACGAGGGGCATCCCAACCAGGTGGCCCCGGGGAAGCGCCCGTTCCACACCCTGTCGCCGATCATGGTGCTGGAGGACGGTCGCCTTGCCTTCACCCTGGGCACCCCAGGGGGCGACAGTCAGCCCCAGTCGCTGCTCCAGATCGTGAACAACCTCCTCCTGTTCGGCATGACCCCGCAGGAGGCCATCGAGGCGCCGCGCTTCCGGTCCAATTCCGGGGCGAATCTGCAGCTCGAGTACCGCGTTCCGGTCCAGGTACGGGCCGAGTTGGCGGCCATGGGCCACGATGTCCGGGTGGTGCAAGGGTGGACGGCCACCTTTGGAGGCGCCCAGATGATCCGTGTGGAGCCGGGCTTCGGGACGCTCGCGGTGGGATCGGACCCCCGCCGGGAAGCGTACGGGCTGGCCTACTGATGGAGCGCGCCTTCTTCGGTCTCGGCGCGGTTTTCGCGTTCCTGGCGGTGGCCCTGGGTGCGTTCGGAGCCCACGCGCTTCGTGCGACCCTCTCTCCTGCCGACCTGGCCACCTTCGAGACCGGCGTTCGGTACCAGATGTACCACGCTTTCGGGCTCTTCGTGGTGGCCTGGGCGGCGTCCCGGTGGACCGGCGCCCAGGTGAGTATCGCCGGATGGCTTTTCGTGGTCGGGATCCTCGTCTTTTCGGGGAGCCTGTACACGCTGGTCCTCACCGGGCAACGCTGGCTGGGGGCGATCACGCCGCTGGGTGGGCTGTGTTTCCTGGCGGGCTGGGCGCTTCTGGCCTGGTCGGCGTTCAGGGGTTGATGATCAAGGAGGCGCGATCCCTGGAGGACGCACGGGACCTCCTGACCGCTGCCCGGCGCGTGGTGGTCCTCACCGGGGCCGGGATCTCGGCCGAGTCGGGGGTGCCCACCTTTCGTGGGGAGCAGGGCCTCTGGAAGTCCTACGCTCCGGAGGATCTGGCTACCCCCGGGGCCTTCCAGAGGAATCCTCGTCTGGTCTGGGAGTGGTACGGGTGGCGCCGGGAGAAGGTCGCCGGGTGTGCGCCCAACCCGGGGCACCTGGCCTTGGCCCGGAGGGCGTTGGCCGGTGGGATGCTGCTGGTCACCCAGAACGTGGACGGACTCCACGAGATGGCTGCTCGGGCCGAGGCCGGGGACGCGGATCCCGGCCCTGCCCTTCCGCTGGAGCTGCACGGGGCGCTGTTTCGTGACCGGTGCACCCGGTGCGGGCGCCGATCGCCGGCGACGGGCCGGGTGGACGCGTCTCGCTTGGAGACGCTCCCCCGTTGTCGCACGTGCAATGCCCTGGCCCGCCCCGACGTGGTCTGGTTCGGCGAGCTTCTGGACGCGGCGGCCCTCGGCAGAGCCTTCGAGGAGGCTGGCCTCGCCGACGTGTGCCTGGTGGTGGGCACCAGCGCCCTGGTCCATCCGGCGGCGTCGATTCCTGCGATCACGCTCAATGGGGGCGGCGTGGTGGTCGAGGTGAACCCGGAGGCGACTCCGGTCTCGGACTACGCCCGGGTATCGGTGCGCGCCCGGGCGGCGGAGGCCCTACCCCTCCTGCTGGGCTAGCGGAGGGGGGTCGGAAGCCCCACACCAGCGAAGCGGGTGTCGCGGGCGCGAACACTCGGCCGACACCGGGGGTATCCGGTGCTGACTCGACCACCCCGTCCCGGTTGGATTGCCCCCCGCATGATGCTCTTGAACCGCTTCAAGTACCTGAACAGGTCCCGTGCACTGGTTGCAGTTCTGGCGTCTACCCTGGCTGCGTGCGGTGACAGCGGCACGGAGCCTCTCGCCGTGGTCTCGGTCAACGTCATCCCGAGTTCCGGTGCTCTGGATGTGGTGGGGGCATCGGTCCAGTTCCAGGCGTTCCCCAAGGACGTCACCGGCGGCACGGTATCGGGTCAGTCCGTCACCTGGGCCAGCTCCGACACCGGGGTGGCCACAATTTCGGCAACGGGGCTCGCCACGGCGGTCGCTCCCGGCACGGCCGCCATCACGGCCACCGTGGCGGGCGTGGCAGGGTCGGCCGTCCTGACCGTCAACGATCCCGCGCAGGCCTGTCTCGAGAACCTGAAGACGGTGGCGCTGCCGGTGGGTGGCACCCAGACCTTCGAGGGGTCGGACTGCATCGTATTGCCTGCGGGTGTGTCAGGAGATCGATACCGTGTGGCCGTGGTTCGCCCTGCGACTTCGGGAACCGAAACGGACGTCGTCACGGCCACGCTGAAGGTGCTGGGGTTGGGCGTCACCCAGGCGCCCGAGCCCTCGGGTGCACCCTCGTTGGTGGCCCTGCCGCCGGTGGAGATCGCCGGTCTGTCGGAAGCCGCGATCCGCAAGGCAATGCGCGTCGCCGAGGCCACCGAGCGCTTCCACCTGAAGCTACGAAGCCAGGATGCCGCGCTGGCCCGTGAGGCCGGGTACGATCTGCTTCCGAGCCGTCCGTCCGGCACGCTTCAGAGACTCGTCGCCAAGGCGCCCTCCCCCGCGAAAATGGTCTTCGAGGTGACAGCCGGTACCACGTGCGCCGTGACCGCGGGCAATCGGAAGACCGGGCTCCTCATCTCCGAGAACGACGACCTGGCCATCTACCAGGACAGCACGGAGAACGCCACGAAGCCGGTGTCCGTGGGATTGGCGCAGAAGATGACCACCTTCTTCTCGGCGTACGTGAAGGACATGATCCCCCAGTACTGGGGCAACGTGTCCGACATCGACGGCAACGGGAAGATCATCGTCCTTGCGTCCCCGAAGGCGACCGACGACGTGGCGGCGTTCGTGTGGAGCGGTGATTTCTACCCCACCGCGACCTGCGCCGCATCCAACGCCAAGGAACTCGTCTACTTCAACACGGACCTGATCCTGGGGATGGAGGATGCGAGCCCCACGTACCAGGCTCTGGAGACTCTGGCCCACGAGACCAAGCACGTGGTGTCGCTGTACAGCCGCATCGCCGCCACCCGCAGGACGAGCTCCGACCAGTTCCAGCCCTCGTGGATCGAGGAGGGCACCGCGGAGATTGCCGGCGAAATGTCCTCGCGGCTCGCGTGGGCCGCCACGGGTGGCCCGTCCCTCAACGCAGCCGTCGATGGCGAGAGCTTCAAGGTGGGCGGAAAGAACACGATCACGCCCGAGAACTATGGAGTCGCCATCCACCTGGCGCGGACGGCCTGGTACCTGTCGAGCCAGCCGAACGGCCTGGTGATTTCGCCCACGGACGCCGTCGAGGGCCACAGCGTCTACGGATCGGGTTGGCTGTTCCACCGCTGGCTCGGCGACGCCTACGGAGGCGCAGCGTCCGCCCCCATGGCCGAGGCGTCCCTCTTCAAGGCTCTCACGGACTCGTTGAATCCCGCCGGGACCGTGGGTCTGTCGAGTCAGACGGGCACGTCTTTCCTGAATCTCTACCAGGAGTTCGTGAACGCCATAGCGCTCCACCGGACGGCGGCGCCGGAGCCGGGCAAGCACTTCACCACCTACGATTTCGTGACCGCCGCGGAGATCTTCTGCAACCCGAATCCGGTGGGCGTCTTTCCTTGGCCGGTGACGACCAACGGCACTGCCATCGACTGCGCTGCGAGTCCGCCTGTCAGGGAGGTGTCCACGGCCACCGCCACCTTCAAGACCGCCACGTACTCGGGCCCCATGGGGATCACGGGCATCCGCATCCACGACTTCGTGTCGAATGGGAGCGGGACGGGGGCACAGATCACCCTGACGACAGGCGGCCAGCCCGCGAAGATGCAGGTGGTTCGGCTCCGCTAGGCCGGGTCGCGCAGGACGTCCAGGAGCACCTCGAGGGACACGTTCCCTCCGCTCAGCACCACCACCACGGGACCGGGTCGTCCCGAGGTCGGTCGCCACGCTCCGGACAGGATCGCCGCCAGCGCGGTCGCCCCTCCGCCCTCGACCACCAGTCGGTATTCGCGGAAGGCCCATGCCATGGCGTCGCGTATCGCCTCCTCGGTGACCGTCGTGTGCTCGTCCACCAGATCCCGCACCCACCGGAACGAGTACCGGTTGTCCAGGCCGATCCCTCCGGCCAGGGCATTGGCCAACGTGGGCTCTTCCGGAAGCTCGACGGGATGCCCCGCTTCCAGGCTGGCCCGCATGACCCCGGCCCGCTGGGCGGTGACCGCGACCGCGGCAGGCGCGTCGGCGCCCATGCTTTGGCGGAGCGCCCCTGCGATGCCGGCCATGAGGCCGCCGCCCGACAGGGGAGCCAGCACAGCCGCCGCCGGCTCGTCGATGCCGTCCATGATCTCCAGGGCCAGGGTGCCCTGCCCTGCGACCACCAAGGGATCGTCGAAGGCCGACACGAACGTGCGACCTGAAGTCCGGGCCAAGGCCTGTGCGTGGAGTTCACTCTCGTCGTAGGTGGGGCCCACCAGGACGGCCTCGGCGCCGTGGCCGCGGATGCCCTGCAGCTTCACCGGGTCCACCCAGTCGGGAACGCACACCGTGGCCGGGATCCCGAGGCGCTCGGCAACGAAGGCCACCGCTCGGCCGTGATTCCCGCTGGAGCACGCCACCACGCCGCGGGCCCGAGCTTCGGCGTCCAGGGCTGCGAGGCGGGCCGAGGCACCGCGGACCTTGAAGGACCCCGTCGCCTGGAGGTTCTCCAGCTTGAGCAGGACAGGGCGTCCCAGGCGGCGCGACAGGTCGGGCGCCTCCAGGAGCGGCGTCACCCGCACGAGGGAGCGGATGGCGGCGTGGGTTGCGTGGAAGTCGGGGAGGTCCGGGGGGAGCGTGCCGATCACCGCCCGCCCATCCGGGCCAGTTCGGCCTCGGCCGCCAGGTAGCCGAACGCCGCCCACTGGTCGCGCCCACTGAGAACCCGGCTGAAGATGCGCCGGGCCTCGGCCTCGTCCCCGTTGAGGAGGTACCACTCCCCCACGCCATACCCGGCCGTGGTGCTTTCCAGCGTGGCGTCGCTCCCGGCCGGCCCGATGAGGTCCTCGGCGGTCCGCTGGCCTTTATGGAGGAGAAGGAGGTCCAGGTACCCGGTGCTCTCGATGACTTCGGCGTCGGGCGTGATCTCCGCCAGGACCGCTTCGGCTTCGTCGGCGCGGCCAAGGCGCTTCAGCGTCATGACCCTCCAGTACGCCGTGGCCACCTTGCTGTCGGGATGGACGGACACCGCGGCACACGAGGCATAGGCGTCGGCGGCGGCCTCGAAATCCCCCTTGAGGTAGTAAGCCAGCCCCAGGTGGTACCAGACGTTGAACTGCAGCGTGCTGGTGGGAATCCCCAGGGCGTTGGGCTGTCCGTCGGGCTCCACCTCGTCGGGCGTGCCTTCGGTGAGCTCCACGGCCTTCCGGAAATCGGCGATGGCGTTGTCGAACTCCCGGACGGTCACGTACCGGTGTCCCCGGTGGCGGTAGAGTCGGGCGTCGTCGGCGTGGAGCGTGAGCGCGTAGCCGTAGATGTCGATGGCGTCGCGATAGCGCCCGAGGTACGCCGTGCGCCGGCCCATCCAGATCAGGGCGTCGACATCCTCCGGATCGGTCTCCAGGGCTCCTTCCGCCTCCTGGAATCGCGCCATGCGGTCCGCGTGCACGGCTTCGTTCAGCGTCGGGGCGAACAGCGTGTCCCCCAGCAGGGAGATGGCTTCAGCCCCGTCGGGAAGCACCGACTCCTCGGCCACCTGGACCTCGGGCACCATCTCCGGGGCCGGCTCGCCCGACTCGGGAGCGCAGGCGGAAGCGAACAGGATGGGCGCGAGCACGGCGACGGCGTAGCGGGGCGACATGGAGGTCTCCGAAGGTGGAATCCACCCTGAAGATCCCGCCACCGCCACGCGGGCGCAATGCGCAGCGGCGAGTCGCTCCCGGGTGTTCGGCTAGGGCGTTACCACCACCCGGATCGCGTTGCCGGACCGCAGCATGTCCAGCGCTTCGTTCATCCGATCCAGAGGGAAGCGATGGGTGACCAACTCCGTGAGCCGGATGCGCTTCTGGCGGACCATCTCGATGGCGCGGGGATAGTCCACGGGACGGCACCCCAGGGATCCCACCACTTCGAGCTCCCGGAACATGACGCGGCCCGAGTTCAACGTCATCGTGTCGGGACTGTACCCGACGAACACGGCGCGTCCGCCCGTCTTGAGGGACGACAGCGCCTGCTCCTGGGTGGCCGGCTTGCCCACGGCTTCGAAGGCCACGTCGGCGCCACCACCTGTCAGCTTCCGGAGGGTCTTGTCCAGACGCTCCACGGCGCCGGGGTTGACCGTGGCCACAGCACCCAGCTTGGTCGCCCAGGCCAATTTGTCGTCCGACAGGTCCACGGCCACGACCCGCCCACCCTGGGCCGCCGCCACCTGGACGATGTTGAGGCCCACGCCTCCGCACCCGAACACCACGACGGCGTCGCCGGGTCGCACCTTCCCGCGGTTGATGACGGCATGATAGGGCGTGGTGATGGCGTCGGCGATGATGGAGCCCTCCACCAGGGGGACGTCGTCGGGCAGCACGAAGGTGTCCTTGGCCGGGGCCACCACGTACTCGGCGAAGCCGCCGTCGATGTTGTTGCCGAGCATCTCGCCGTGGGCGCAGACGTTCTCCCGCCCCTCTCGGCATGCCTCGCACGCGCCGCAACTGGTGACGGCGGCCACCAGCACCCGGTCGCCCTGCTTCAAGTTGGTCACACCTTCGCCCAAGGAGGTCACCGTGCCGGAGATCTCATGCCCCAGGATCATGGGGGGCGTTTTGAAGGTGGGTGTCCCATGATCCAGGTAGTGGAGATCCGTGTGGCACACGCCGCACCCTGCCACCTTGATGAGGACCTGGCCTGGGCCGGCCTCGGGCATGGGGACGTCCTCGACGCTCAACGGCCGGTCCGGGCCGTAGAAGACCGCGGCCTTCATTCCGGGTTCCTTTCGGCGCCGTGGCGCCGCGTGTAGATGACCTTGAAGAGAGAGAGCGCGAGGGTGCACCCCTCGCAGTCCCGGGCGAGCTCGCCTGGGAGCACCGGATCCAGCAGCACCTGCTGGCCCGTGGTCTCGTAGAGTTCCTTCAACTCCATCAGGCGCGGAGGCGACCCCGTGAAGCGGCGCACCCACCCGTCCCGAGCGAGCTCTTCGTCCCGGATGCGCCGCACTTCCGGAAGGTCGTGGTCGAGAAAGCCGACCGCCGGCTCCTGGGGATGATGGCTCACGCCGCCAGCTTCTCCTTGCGCCGTTTGGCCAGAACCGCCGCTCCGATGGCTCCGGTGTACTGGACCAGGGGCTCCGGGGGCACGTTGACCTCGTCGCCCAGGTGCTCGCGCATGACACGCACCATGGTGGGAAAGCGCATGATCCCGCCGACGAGCGTGAACTCCGGCTCCATCTGGACCCGCTTCATGAGACGCACCGAGCGCTCGATGAGGGACTCCATGGCGCCGTGCATGATGTCCGCGGGCTGGGCGCCGTTGCTCACGTGGTTGATGACCTCCGACTCGGCGAACACCGCGCAAACGCCCGAGATGGGTACCGGCGCCTTGGCGTATTCCACCAGAGGGCCGATCTCCTGGATCGAGTACCCGAGATAGCGCGCCGTCTTCTCCAGGAACGCCCCGGTTCCCGCGGCGCACTTGTCGTTCAGGCGGAACGAGCGCACCTGCCCCGCTTCATCCAGGCGGAGCGCCTTCATGGTCTGCCCGCCCACGTCCAGGACGGTCATGGTGTTGGGGAAGAAGAAGCGCGTTCCCCAGGACTGTGCGGTGAGGTCGGTGGCCTGGACGTCGCGGAAGGGGATCTGGTTGCGCCCGTAGCCCGTGGACGCGACGTACGCCACGTCGTCGATGGTCGCTCCCACCTGACCCAGCGCTTCGTTCAGCGCTTCCTTGGTTGCCTCTTCCAGGCGGAATCCCGTCTGGCGCATGGCCGTGGCCGCCAACTCGCCGTCGGCGGTGAGAATGGCCGCCTTGGCGTAGGTGGACCCCACGTCGAGGCCGACGAAGTAGGTCATGCCACCACCTCCTTGTCCGCTGACCCTTCCCTGCCCTTGTGGATCCGCTCCAGGGCGAACAGGGCGGCGCCCAGGGCGCCGATGTAGTGCGACTCGTCACTGACGTTCAGTTCGGTCTTCAGCATGTCGTTGAGGACGTCCACCATAGCGTTGTTCTTGGTGACGCCCCCGGTGAAGGTGATCTCGCCCTCGATCCCCACCCGGCGCAACAGGGCGATGGAGCGCGACGCGATGGAGCGGTGGACGCCGAGCAGGATGTCCTCGATCTTCTTGCCCTTGGCCAGCCAGGACAGCACTTCGGACTCGGCGAACACCGTGCACGTGGTGCTGATGTTCACCGGGCGCTGCCCACGGAGCGCCGTCGGGCCCAGGTCGGCCAGGTCCATCTCCAGCGCGGCGGCCGCCGACTGGAGAAAGCGTCCCGTGCCGGCGGCGCATTTGTCGTTCATGCAGAAGTCCACGACGTCGCCGCCGCGACGGATCTTGATGGCCTTGGTGTCCTGTCCGCCCATGTCCAGGACCGTCTCGGTTTCGGGGAACATCTGCGCGGCTCCCCGCGCATGACACACGATCTCCGTGATCTGCGTGTCACCGAACTCCACGCGGTATCGTCCGTAGCCCGTGCCCACCACGAAGCCCACGTCCTCCTCGTGGATGTCACCGGAGTCCAGGGCCTCCCGGAAGGCCGTCTCCGCGGCCTGCACGACGTTGGCGCCGGTGGGCATCAGGGCGCGCCCCACAATGCGGCCTCCTTCGTCCACAACCACCGCCTTGGTCTGGGTGGACCCGACGTCCACGCCGGCTGCGTATGCCATGATCTCTCCTCTCAGGCAGTGGGGGCGGATTGGCCGGCGAGACCCTTGCGGATCCGCCGGGAGTCGAGCCCCTCGAAGAAAGCGTCGATGCGGTTCTTGAGCTGAGCCTCTGACACGACGCGCTTGTCCATCATGTCCGACTCGATGTACAGACAGAGCACGTCGCGCTCCTCGAGCACGACCCTTCGGGAGTCGGCCAGCCCGGTGGACACCGTCCTGCAGCTCTTGATGGGGTGGTAGACGACCCCGTCGGCCCCGAACTCGTCGATGGACTCGATGAGGTATTTGTCGTGGAAGAGCATGGAGTCGCCCGCCCGCTGCACCCCCAGAAGCACTCCTTCCGCGAGGCTCTCCAGGGGGCGGCTCAGGTCGTACTCGAAGTCCAGGTTCAGCCCGCCTGACGCGAACCAGGTGTAGGTGGAACTCACGAACACCCCGCCCCACTCGCTGAAGAGCTGGTAGAAGCGCCGGAAGATGGGGTAGCACGGAACGCCCACGAAGATCAGGCGGTGTTCCTTGCCGTGGTCCATGAGAGGGCTGATGCCGTGGGCCGCCTTGTATTCCATCTCCTCGGCCAGGTCCTCGAAATACTTCGCGCCGGCCTCGGTGCCGCGGAGCGCGTTGGCCACGCCCAGATAGATGGTCCCCTCCATCATGGCGTCGAAGACGGCCGGGCTGCTCCGATTCAGCGCCAGGACGCGCCGCCATGCCCGGCCCATGCGGTTGGTGAGTTCCAGCGTCTCCCGGAGGCGGTCGATGTCGAACTTCTTTCCGGTGAGGGTTTCCAGGTGGGCGATGAGCTCCTTGAGCTGGAACTCCACGTAGACGCGGTCGCGCTCCATGTCGCCCTTGGTCGGGTGATGGAGTCCCGGCGCGCCCCGAGAACCCGGCACGTCCACGGTCACCACCGGGATGTCGTACATCCGCTCCCAGATCTCCGCCCACTTGAGGTACGTGTTGCACGCGTTGGTGAGCACGGCGATGGACGGCGGTGGGATGCGACCCATGGGGTGCTCCCCTCCCCGAAGCTGGAGCGCGTAGTCGGCTTTCACGTAGCCGCACACGTCGGGGCTGAAGCCGTGATCCTCCGCGAGATTCAGGTATTCGTCGGAGACCCGTCGAACCGCGGTCTGGAGGGAGTTGATCTCCGGGAACACGGTGTGGATATCGAACGTCTTGATGATCTCGTTGAGGCTCCCCATGACGAACACGTACGCCGCCTGCTCCTTGTTGGCGGCCGCCTGCGTCAGGGAGTCGAACCAGTCCCTGAACAGGGCGCCTCCGTCCCGGGCTCCTCGTCCTACGATGTCGTCGGTCATGGTGGTCATGATGGGCAGCTCACGCGAAGAGGAGGTTCTCGACGAAGGTCTCGAGTTGGATCTGCAGATGGTCGAAGGACGTCATGCGCTCTTCGAATTCGGTGACGAAGTAGGGGATGCCCTCTTCCTCCAGTGCTTGCGAGTACGCCACCTGCTCGTCCAGTCCGGGCTCACACATCTTGGCCGCGGATACGATGGCCGCGGTGGCCTCGGCGCCTCGGATGCGCGCCAGGAGCATCTTCTCCTTGGGCTTGCGCAGATCGTGCTGAACCGGGCTGTACGACGAGTCGTCCAAGTAGGCCACGGCCAGGTTGTTCACCGGGTCTCCCTCGGTCGGCACGTCACCCAGGATCCAGCGGAGGCCGATGAGAAGGTCGTCATCCACCACATAGCAGAACTCGGAGATGGCCCGCAGCAGATCGATGGGGGGCTGCTCGCAGAAGCCCCCTTCGAACACCACGCGGATCTTGTCCTGCCTGCGTGCGCTGCGGGCCTCGATGCGGGGCAACGCCCAGGCCAGGAGTTCGTTGTGCTCTTCCCGGGTCACCAATCCGGCCATGGCGACCAGTACGTACGCCTCGTGGACCGGCAGCAGCCAAGGCCGTTCCCGCTTGATGGCGTAGAGGCGGCGCATCAGCGAGCGGTTCACGTTGAAGACCTCCAGAGCCCGGCGGATGTCGGCGTCGGTGGCGGTCTGGCCGCTGAGGGCCTCCAACTCGCCCAGCACCCGGCGGTACTCCTGGGTGAGCCAGGTGGAAGCGAAGGCCGAGTTGGGGTTCTGCGGCAGGTAGAGGATCTGGGCGGGTTCGGGCAGGTTCCGGCCCCAGATCCCCGCCAGGTTGCGTGCTGCGTCGCAGATGGGGTGGGTGACGAACAGGTCCAGCTTGAGGCGACCGGTGAGCGACACCTCCAACGAGCTGCGCAGGATCGAGCACAGATACGAACCGAAGTGCGAGTCGGCTTGTTCGCGCTCGATCTGGGCCCCGCGGACCTTCACCGGGAGGACACCGGCGGCGTGGGCGAGCTCCTCGGGAAAGTAGACCTGGAAATGACCCAGGACCTTTCCTCCCCTCTCCCGCCAACGGGCCACCGTGGGGTACTCAGGGTCCTCTACCACGTCTCGGCAGTAGGCGAGGACTCCGTCGAGGTCCTCGTTCCAGGGCACGTCCAGGAGGCGTGCCTCGGGTTCCATGGGGTCGACCGGCTCGAGGCTTGGGGCTTCCGACATGTCAGGCTCCCTTCCAGACAGGGGGGCGCTTCTCGAGGAAGGCGGCGAGACCTTCGCGCGCGTCTTCCAGCTTCATCAGGTCGTCGAGGTACATGTGTTCCACGGCATCCAGGGCTTCACCAAGGGGGGCCACGCCTCCTTCGGCCACGGCTCGTTTCGTCAAGCGCAGGACCGGCGGGCTCAGCGCCGCGAGGGCAGCCACGTATCGGTTCGTGTCGTCGGCGAAACTGTCCTTGGGGAACACGTGCTGGACCACGCCCAGGGCCTGCCCCTCCTCCGCGGTGAGCGTCCGACCGGTGAGGCAGAGGTCCATGGCCCGGGCCCGCCCGATCAGCCGGGGGAGGACCACGGCGGCGAAGGGAGGAAAGACGCCCAGTTGGATCTCGGGTTGCCCCAGTTTGGCGCCTTCGCGTGCCAGGACGATATCGCATGCGAGGGCCACCTCCAGGCCTCCGCCCAGGGCTGCCCCGTTCAACACGGCGACCACGGGAAGTTCCAGGGAAAGGAGGCGCTTCAGGGCCGCGTGGAACACCTCGATCATCTCCCCGACGCGGTCCTCGGTGTGGTCCGCGACGTCCACCCCGGCGCAGAATGCCTTGCCTGCGCCCGTGACTACCAGCACGGCGGCTGCGGGGTCGGCCTGCACCTGGGCTGCGGCCTGGTCCAACTCCCGGAGCATGGGAATGTCCAGGACGTTGAGGGGAGGGCGATCCAGGATCAGACGCCGGAGGGAGCCCTCGCGCTCCAGGCGGAGATGCCGGAAGGGTCCTTCCCGGCCTTCTGCTCCGGAGGGTTGGGTCGGTTGGGTCTCGGCGATGCCCATGGATTCTCCCGTGCCGTGAACGGCGTAACCGGCGAGCGGCTGCGGAGGGAGGGGTCCGCTTTCATCCGGGCACATGTTCCGCCGGCTCGGATGAGTATGTCAATATGTCTACGATCGAAAGAATATTGTCATACGATGCTCCCCGCAAGTGGTGCGCGAAGACCCCCTCCGGGGTCGCTCAGCGTCCCAGCGCGCGACCCCGGGGATCCTCCGCGAGGACCCTCAGATCCAATCGTGAGGCGAGGGTATCGGCCACGGGCAGCGCCCCTCCGGTGAGTACCAGAGCTCCCGGTTCCTCCTCGAAATCGGAGACGAACGCCTCCAGGCCCCGAGACCCCAGGTCCAGTTCCCGGGATGGGCGCCCCGTCTGGAGGAAGACCAGCGCCGGCTGGTCGGCGTAGAGGATGGCGTAGGGGCCCGACCGGTTGTCGATCCAGCGGATCACGGGGGAGTCCACCCAGTGGGCGGACGTGTACCCCCTGCCCGTCTCCCTGAGATCGCGCAGGGTGTGTCGCGACCCCATGGCCGACGCCGCGAGCCACACCGTCAGGATCGCCAGGGGGACCCAGCGGTGTCCCGACGTTTGCCTGCGCGTCCATCGCACCACGGCCGTTCCCGCCAGTGCGGCTGCCGGGACCGTCGCAGCGAACCAGGGTGCGCTCGGGTCCTCCGGGGTCCCCGCGGCCCAGGCGCCCAGGAGCGCCCCCAGCGCCACGAGGGCCGCGGCGGGCCTGAACGCCAGGGCAAGGGCGTCGCGCGCCGCCGGGTCCGACCAGTGCACGGGGGACGGAGGCGGAGGCGTGGCTCGTGCCTCCGCGACCACCAGGCCGATCAGCAGGAGCCCGAGCCCCCCGCCCAGGACGACGCCCGCCGCGCCGGGCAGCCCGGCGCCCAGGAACGCCATGGCGCCCGAGAGCGCCCCTCCGGCGGAACTCGTGGCACCGCCCGGAAGAACCGGGAGGCGCAGGAGCGGGTGCCTCAGGCCGGCGGCCATGAGGAGCAACGCGGGGAGTACGGCCGTTCCCGCCAAGAGGAACCGGCGCGCGCCGGCCGCGTCGCGCCGGCTGAAAGGCCAGACGATGGAGACGGCCAGGAGGCCCAGCCCAGCGGGGTGAGCGAGCCATGCCATGGCGCCCAGCGCACCATGGATGGCCGAGGCCTTCGGGCGGTAGGTCATGGCGCCGAGCAGAAAGGCCGAGGTGGCGGCCAGCAGCGCGTCGGGGCCGAGGACCGTGACGGTCTCCAGGGAAAGGGGCGCCACCATGAGAATGAGGGCTGTCGCCAGCGCACCGGCCATGCCGGCCACCCCACCGGTGACCCAGGAGACGCCGAGCACGACGAGCGCCGCCGACCCGGCCAGAATCCACAGCGCGGACACGTGGGGCCTGACACCCTGATGAATGAGCCCCGCCATCAAGGCGGGCATGAGGGGCGCGCGACCGGCCAGAGCGTTCTGGGGCGTCGTGTGGCCCGACGGAATCCAAGGTGTGATCGGGATCTCGCCCCGGGCCAGGGCTGGTGCCGAAAGGACGTAGCGAGCCCCGGTCTCGCCCTGGGCCGGAAAGAGCCAGTGGTTGTTGGCGGTCAGGACGCCGAGGGCCGCCACCAGGGCCAGGAACAAGCCCGGGACCAGGCCGCGGGAGGAAGGGCTCATGGGCGACCGCGCGCTCCTGCATCATGGGAAGAAAGAAGCCCCCGCGCGGGCGGGCCGGCGGGGGCTTCGGGGCAATGTCCCCGGCCCGACTCGAACGGGCGGCCTACTGCTTAGGAGGCAGTCGCTCTATCCACCTGAGCTACGGGGACGTGCAGTCCGAAGATGGCCAAGCGGGAGGGATGAGTCCACCCGGCGCCCGCTCTCGTCAACCTTCTTTGTTCTCTGCGCGCCGGCGCGCCAGGTAGCCTACGCAATAGGAGCGGAGGGTGGCTTCGAAGCGTGTCATGTCAGGCGTGGCCTTTAGGCCCGCCTCTCCCTTCCGTTTCAGGGCCTCCGCCAGCTTCGCGACCGTGTCCACCACTTCGCGGACGTAGGGGTCGAAACCCAGGGTCAGTTCCTCGAGCCCCATGTGGGCATCGTCGCCCATGCCGGTGACGACCCCCCCTTCGTCGTCGCCTACCTCCCCGGAACCGGAGACGGGTCGAGAGGCACGACTTGGAATCGGATCGTCAGGCGAGATGAAGCCCATGGACGATTCGCCGGTCCGCTCTGCATCGACCCGAGGGGTGGCTCCCTTCGAACCGGGGGGAAACGCCGGAGGAGGTAGCCTTCGCCCCCCTCGCGCCACAGGAGGTCGCTCCCGAGCGGACTCGTGAGTTCCGCTCCCGCTGATGTCATCGCTCATGACGCCCGATTCCGTTGAGGGGCACTGTACTCGAAGTATAGGGATCCCCCCCTGCGTTGAAAAACAGAACGTCCCTGGTCAGAGGGCGAACTTGATGACGAGGAAGCCTCCCACCAAAAGGACGGCGAAGGCCCACGCCAGGAGATCGAAGTAACGATCGATGAAGCGCGCGATGGGAGGCCCGAAGCGATAGATGAGCCCCGCCACGGCGAAGAAGCGCAGCCCCCGGGACAACACCGACGCCACGACGAACACGCCGAAGTTGATGTTGAACACGCCGGCCGACAGCGTGAACACCTTGTACGGAATAGGGGTCAAGCCGGCCAGGAAGACGGCCCAGAAGTCGTACTGATCGTAGAAGCCCTGCACCTGGGCGAAGGCCTCGGGGCTGACGCCGGGCACGTAGGCGTAGAACCATCCTTCCACAACGCTCCAGGCGCCGGCGCCGATGCCGTAGCCGATGATGCCGCCCACCACCGACGCTGCCGTGGCCACCGCCGCGAAGCGGAGGGACCGCTTGGGCGCCCCCAGGCAAAGGGCCACCAGGAGCGGATCCGGTGGAATGGGAAAGAACGACGATTCGGCCAGGGCCAGGACGAACAGGGCCGTCATCCCATGAGGAGTGTCCGCCCAATGCAGGACCCAATCGTAGAGGCGCCTCACCCATCCGGGCCGTGCATGGCCATGGGCCGCGCCCCCCACGTGGTCTGGACGGCCGCCGTTACCGGGAGACGCTGCTCCACCACTCATGAACCCTCTCCTTTCCAAGCGAAACGACCGAGAAGGGGTACGAAGGTGCAGTCGCCCTTCACAACCTCCTCGGACACGATGAACCCGTCTTTGCGGACCAGGACGAGTTCCTGGCTGTCCCTGGCCCCGACGGGAATCAGCATGCGTCCTCCCTCCCCCAGCTGGTCCACGAGGGCCGACGGGATGGAGGGTGACGCGGCCGACACCACTACGACGTCGAAGGGGGCGTATTTGCGCCACCCGATGGTGCCGTCGCCCACCAGGAGCGCCACGTTCTTCAACGCCATGAGATCCAGCGCCTTCCTCGCCCGCTGGGAAAGCTCCCTAACGCGCTCGACGGAGTAGACTCGGTCTGCCATGAGGGCCAGCAAAGCCGTCAAGTAGCCGCTGCCGGTGCCGATCTCCAGCACCTTCTCGGAGCGCTCCGGACGCAGCAGGGTCAGGTAGTATGCCTGGAGCGACGGCTGGGACGCGGTCTGCTGGTACCCGATGGGGATCGGGGCGTCCTCGTAGGCCCGGGGCGAGACGCCCTCGGGCAGGAAGACGTGGCGGGGCACCTGATCGAAGAGCTGCAGGATCTCCAGGTCGGAGATGCCGTGCGAGCGGATGTCTTCGATGAGTTTGCGCCGATACCCGACGTAGCGCGTGTCATCCAGGGGTGTTCCCCCTACAGAGCCAGGTCCCACCCGCGGATCTCCTCCAGGAGTCGGTAGTTGGTCAGGTCCAGATGGAGCGGCGTGACCGAAATGTATCCCTCGCGCACGGCCTGGAAGTCCGAATCGTCGGATCCCTTCCAATGGACCGATCCGCCGCCGATCCAGAAATACTCGCGGCCCGAGGGGTCGTTGGCACGCGTGATCGATTCGGAATAGCGGCGTTTCCCCAGGGACGTCACGCGGATGCCCTTCACCTCGTCGGGCGCGCAGCCCGGCAGGTTCACGTTGAACAGGGTGTGCCGCGGAAATTCGGGCTGGCGCAGGATGCCTTCCAGCAAGGTCCGGATGACGCCCTCCCAGCCCTCCAACTCCTCGTACCGATCCCCGGTGTAGCTCACGGCCACGGCGGGTATGCCGATGACCGTGGCTTCCATGGCTGCGGCCACCGTCCCGGAGTACAGCACGTCCTCTCCCATGTTCGGACCGTGGTTGATGCCCGACACACAGACGTCCGGTGCCGAAGGCAGCAGCTCGTTGACCGCGAGGATGACGCAGTCCGTGGGTGTGCCGTCCACGACCCAGGCGCCGTCCGTGGAGCGGCGGGCGCGCAGGGGATGATGCAGCGTCAGGGAGTGGCTCGTGGCGCTCTGCTCCCGATCCGGCGCCACCATGGTGACGGCCCCGAGGGACGTCGCGGCCGAAGCCAGCACCTGGATGCCCGTCGCCAGGTAGCCGTCGTCGTTGGTGCAGAGGATGTTCATGTGGGCCCGGTACCGGTCGGCGGGTGGGGTGTTCCGTTGGCGGATCGACGAAGGAGCGGCGAGGTCAGTTGTCGGTAGACGGCGAACCGGGGGTCAGGACCTTGAGCAACTCCTGTAGCTCCGCCTTCATCCCCGCCAGCAGCTCCGGCTCGAGGACATCCTGGCGTTCCTCCTCCAACTCTCCCGCTTTGCGCATGTCCAGGAGCTGCTGGCGCGCTCCCTCGATGGTGTACTTCTCTTCGTAGAGGAGGTGTTTCACCAGGAGGATCACTTCGATCTCCTTGGGCCTGAACACCCGATTGCCTGCCCGGTTCTTCGTGGGGTTGAGCACGTCGAACTGGGTCTCCCAGTAGCGGAGGACGTGCGGCTTGAGGCCGGTGAGGTCACACACCTCACCGATGGAGTAGTAGGCCTTCTTGGCAATGGGCTCGTTCATCCGGACTCCTCGACCTTTCGGACTGCGCCGGCTCTCGTCCTCGTCGCTGCTCATGACCACTCTTCGGGCTTGGGATCGCGGAGCATGAGCGCCCTCAGGGCGTCGCTCGGCTTTCGTCCCTCGTGCACGATGGCGTACACCTGCTCGGCGATGGGCATCTCCACGGCATGCCGGCCCGCCAACGCGTAGGCCGCCTCCGCGGTCTTCACGCCCTCGGCGACCGCCTTCATGTCGGCGAGGATCGCTTGCAGCGTCTCTCCTTTGCCCAAACGGTATCCCACCGTCCGATTGCGGCTCAGGCTCCCCGTGCACGTCAGGACCAGATCCCCCATGCCGGCCAACCCCGAAAAAGTAGCCTTTTCGGCGCCCATGGCGACCCCGAGCCGGGTGATCTCGGCCAGACCCCGGGTGATGAGGGCCGCCATGGTGTTGTGGCCGAAGCCCAGTCCGGCGGTGCAGCCCGCCGCCACGGCGATCACGTTCTTCAGTGCGCCGGCAAGTTCGACGCCCACCACGTCGGCGTTCGTGTAGACCCTGAAGGTGTCCGTCTGGAAGAGGGTCTGCGCCCTGATCGCGGCGTCCTGGTCCCGACTCGCCACGACCACGGCCGTGGGCCCCCCACGCGCCACCTCGGCCGCGAAGCTGGGTCCGGACAGGACGCAGAAGCGCTCCATGACCGATGAGGGCAGAACCCCTCCCAGCACCTCGTCCATGCGCCGGAGGGTATCCAGCTCGATGCCTTTGGACGCGCTCACCACGGTGGCCTCAGGGGCGATGTGGGCCGCCGCCGCAGCCATGACGTGTCCAACGAACTGTGACGGGCTCACCGAGACCACCAACTGCGCTCCCCGGACGGCGTCTGCCAGGTCGGCCGTGCACCGCAACGCGCCGGGGAGGGTCACCCCTTCGAGGTAGGGGTTCACGTGGTGCCGGTTGATGGCTTCGACCACGCTGCTCTCGTAGGACCAGAGGGTTACCTCGTGGTTCTTCCGGGCAAGGAGAGCAGCCAGGGCGGTGCCCCAACTTCCGGCCCCCACCACGGCAGCGCGCACGGCCTCGCTCACGACGCGGTCCCCGTGGTCTCGGGATGCCCGATCCGGCTCTCCTCTCCGCGCAGGATCCGCCGGATGTTGGAGCGGTGGGCCCAGATCACCGTGAGTGCGAGGGCCACGGTGAAGACCACCAGCCCAACCCCACCCCGGTGGGGAAGCAGCCAGACGAAGAAGGGCAGCGTCACTGCGGCGGAGATGGACGCCAGGGAGACCATCCGGGACGCGAACACCGCCACGAGCCACACGGCCAGCGCGCCCAGAACGGACCAAGGCGCCAGGCCCAGGAACACGCCGGCACTGGTGGCCACTCCCTTCCCTCCCCGGAAGCCCACCCAGAGGGAGAACATGTGTCCCACCACGGCTGCGCCGCCGAAGGCCAGCGTCCATCCGAAGGGTCCGGCTGCCAGCTGGGGGAAGAGCCACACGGGGATGAAGCCCTTCCCCACGTCCACGATCATCACCGGGAGGGCTGATTTCCATCCCAGGACGCGGAAGGAGTTCGTAGCCCCCAGGTTGCCCGAGCCATGTTCTCGCAGGTCGAGGCCGTGGAATGCCTTCCCGACCCAGTAGCTCGTCGGGGTCGCCCCGAGGAGGTACGAGAGCGCGAGAAGGAGTATGGTCACGGTTCGCGGGTGCCCCGGATCCTGAGTCGAACGGGAACGCCGCTGAACGACCACCGCTCACGGATCCCGTTGAGGAGGTAGCGAATGTAGTGGTCCGGCACCGACTTGGGGAAGTTGCAGAAGAGCGCGAAGGTCGGTGGAGCCGTCGTCACCTGCGTGCCGTACTTGATCTTGACGGCGTGCCCTCGATCGTGGGGGGGCGGCTGCCTCCGCGTGAGTTCCTCCAGCAGCTCGTTCACCTCGTGGGTGTCGATGCGCCGCTGTCGCTCCCGGTGCACCTCCACGATGAGGTCGAGCGTCTTTCGGATGCGCTGCCCGCTGAGGGCGGACGTGAACAGGAAGGGCACCCACGCGAGGAACGGATACCGTCGGGCCGCATCCTTCTGGAAGCGCGGCGCGGTCATCGTCTCCTTCTCCACCAGATCCCATTTGTTGGCGACCACGATGAGGCCCGTGCCGTTCTCCCACGCCTTCTCAGCGATGCGGATATCCTGGGTGTGCAGTTCGCCTTCGCTGGCGTCGATGAGGAGCACGCACACATCGGCTCCCTGGACTACGCGATCGGTCCGCAGGGAGCTGTAGTACTCCAGGGAGTCGGTGATCTTGGACTGGCGCCGGAGTCCGGCGGTATCGACGAAGATCAGGTTGAGCCCGTGGAACTTGAACGGCGTGTCCACGGGGTCGCGTGTGGTGCCCGCGATGTCGCTCACCACGACCCGCTCCTCGCCGAACAGCCGGTTGATGAAGCTGGACTTGCCCACGTTGGGTTTGCCCACCACCGCCACGCGGATGGTCCCCTCTTCCGGTTCCTCCTCCACCTCGTCGGGGAACGCCGCGATGACACGGTCCAGCAGGTCTCCCGACCCCTTCCCCGAGACCGAACTCACCGGGATGGGCTCGTCCATGCCCAGGGACCAGAAGTCGTGATGGGCCGTCTCGTTGGGGAGGTTGTCCATCTTGTTGGCCACGAGCAGGACCGGCTTGTTCGCCTTGCGCAGCACCTCGGAGAGCTTCTCGTCCTCGGGATGCACGCCCGCCTTGCCGTCCACGAGAAAGATGATCACGTCGGCCTCGGCGACCGCGGCCATGGCCTGTTGCCGGATGGCCCTGTCCAAGGGCTCGTCGCTGCCCTCGATCACGCCTCCCGTGTCCACGATGAAGAAGGAACGCCCTCCCCAATCCGCGCGACCGAAGTTGCGGTCGCGGGTGACGCCGGGCTGATCGTCCACGATGGCGATGCGCCTGCCCAGGACCCGGTTGAAGAAGGTGGACTTCCCGACGTTCGGCCGCCCCACCACGGCGACAACCGGCAGTTTCGAGCTCACAGTTCCCCCAGGGCCTGAGTGATCTCGTAGCCCCGAACGACCGTAGCGGGGGCGAGCGCCGCCGCCATCTCGGTCAGGGGGAAGCTGTCGATGAAGAGCTCGTCGGCGTTGAGGGCTTCCCCGGGCAGGACCACAACGTCTCCGGCCAGGCCGGAGCCCAGAGCCTCGAGAATGTCCCGCCCAGCCAGGAGGCCGGCGATGGTGCAGGTCTCACCGAAATAGTCGTTCGCGACCTCCGTCACCTCGACGTCCGCGCGCGTGCTCCGCGCGAGCGGCTCCACGAGGCTCCGGAGGAACGGTGCCATGGATCGCCCGGTGACGAGCCGGATTCGTCGGCCGTCGAGGCGGGGCACCCGACCGAGGCCGGCCTCGAAGGCGTTGAGGAAGTGACGGATGGCGCCCACACCGTTTTCATGGAGCGCGCCGTCGTCGTAGTAGCTCGAGTCCGGGAGGGGCCGACCGGCGATGAGGTACATCTCGTCGGCTGCATAGCACCACCCCAGATCCCGGATGCCCGCTGCCCGGGCCCGACCCTCGTCGACCTGGTCGATGGCGTGGGCGGCCTCGTCGGCGGTGAGGAGACGAACGGGACGGTTCAGGTTGTACCGGGTCAGGCCCACGGGCACCACGGAGAGGGATCGGATCCCGCTCCCGAGCCCCCAGAGGTCCTCCACGGTCCGATCCAGGTGGGCTCCGTCATTCCATTCAGGGCACAGCACGACCTGGGTGTGGACTTCGAGCCCGGCCTCCAGGAGGAACCGCAACTGCTCCATGATGAGCCCTGCCCGCTCGTTCACCAGCAGCCGCGTGCGCACTTCCGGCTCCGTGGCGTGGACGCTCACGTACAGGGGCGAGATCCTCTGGTCGGCCAGCCGCTGAAGCCCCTTGGGCCCCAGGTTGGTGAGGGTGACGTAGCTGCCGTAGGTGAAGGAAAGGCGGAAGTCGTCGTCGCGCAGCCAGAGACTCTGCCGAACTCCCTGGGGGTTGCCGTCTATGAAGCAGAAGACGCACTTGTTGGCGCATTCTCTGATGGTGTCGGCGGCGGGGACGATGCCGATGGAGGTTCCCGGGTCACGCTCGATGTCGTAGACCACCGTCTCGCCCCGTGGCGTGAGGGTCTCGAGTTCGAGTTCCAGATCCGACAACAGGAACGTGAGGTCCAGTCCGTCCCGCACGCGTTCGCCGTTGATGCGAACGACACGCGTGCCGATCTCGAGGTTCAGTTCCTCGGCAATGCTGCCGGCTTCGACTTCGGCGATGCGGACCAACGGGACTCCGGGGCGGCGGAACGACTACAAATCAGCCAAGAAAGCTAACGGCGGCGCACGTCACCTACAATTTCGCGAGGGACGACGGCGCCATCCCCGATCCCCGCGCCTTGACCGACTTCCGCCGTCCGCTCCACCTTCGGGAACAACGCTTCGGCCGAAATCGTATGTTTACCGACTCCTCCCGCCCGCGGGTGATCTCCGACTGATGAAATCCTTCCTGTTCCGCATGCGCGTGCTCCCCGCGGCCATCCTCGCGGTGAGCGTGTTGGGGTGCGAGCAGGTGGAGCAGGTCCGGGACGCACGCCGGAATCTGACGCCCCATGAGGCCTACCTGGCCTCCCTTTCCCGGGCGGGGCTGGCGGAAACGGCCCTGGTGCGGGATTGGATTTCCGCCGGTCTGGCCGCGGTCGAAAACGCGCCCAGCGTTCAACTCCCCTTCCAGGAGGAGGGGTTCATCGCCGCGGACGAGGCAGGAGCCACTGCGTACCGCATCCACGTCGGCCGAGGGCAGCGGCTGACGGGCGAGTTGTCCCTGACGTCTCCCCAGGGGACCAGGGTCTTCCTGGATCTCTTCCGGGTCCCGGAAGACCCTGGGGATCCGCTTCGCCCCGTGCTTTCTGTGGACACCGTCCCAGGCGAGTTCCGGTATGAGCCGTGGCGGGGGGGCGACTTCATCCTGCGCGTGCAGCCCGAGCTCCTGCGCGGAGGGAGTTACCGCGTGGTCCTCCGCCTGGAGGCCCAGCTCGCGTTTCCCGTGGAAGGAAAGGACACCCGGGCCATTCTCAGCGGATGGGGCGCCGACAGGGACGCGGGTCGCAGGACGCACCAAGGCGTGGACATCTTCGCTCCGCGTGGCACGCCGGTTCTGGCCACCTCCGACGGCGTCGTCAATCGTGTGAACGTCACGCCCTTGGGTGGGAAGGTGGTCTGGCTTCGCGACGCCTCGCGCAACGCCAACATCTACTTCGCCCATCTGGACAGCCAGGCGGTGCGTTCGGGGCAACGGGTGAGGCTGGGGGATGTTCTGGGCTTCGTGGGAAACACCGGGAACGCCCGAGCCACGAGCCCGCACCTGCACTTCGGGATCTATCGCCGGGGCGAAGGGGCGGTGGATCCGGCGCCCTTCCTGCGCACCCCGGCCGGGACGCTCTCCGAGCTTCGGGCCGATCTGGGCCGGTTGGGCACATGGGTACGCATGCGGGAGGAGGGGATCCGCCTCCGGGAGGCACCGGGCCTCCGTGCCGAGGTTCGAAGGGAATTGGGCCGCCATACGCCGCTGTGGGTATTGGCGGGTTCGGGCGACTGGTACAGGGTCCGACTGCCCGACGGCGTGGAGGGGTACGTGGCGGCGCGGCTGACGGAGGATCTCGCAGCGCCGGTCGAGACCAGGATCGCCTCACGGGAGGAGCGTGTGCAGGCGATGCCCGAGGCTGCTTCGTCGGTGATCACTTCGGTGCCTGCCGGGGCCGAACTTGCGGTTCTCGGTAGGTTCGGAGGATATCTCCTGGTGCAGGCGCCTTCGGGAAGGCCCGGTTGGGTCGATTCCGACGCGTCCTTCCTTCCCTGAGGTCCCACGCGTGAGCGAAGCTCCCCACCCGCCGGCCCTGCACCCTGACACCATCGGCCCGTATCACGTCCTGAACGTGATCGGCGAAGGCGGCATGGGCGTGGTCTACGCCGCTGAGCAGCTGCATCCCGTGCGCCGGCGGGTGGCCATCAAGATGATGAAGGTGGGGCTCGACTCCCGGGAAGTGGTGGCGCGGTTCCAGGCGGAGCGTGAAGCGTTGGCCGTCATGGACCACCCGGGGATCGCCAAGATCCTGGACGCGGGGGTCAGTGAGTCAGGGCGCCCCTACTTCGTCATGGAACTGGTGAAAGGCATCCGCATCGACGAGTACTGCGATCGGTTTCGTCTCACCGTTCCCGAGCGATTGGAGCTCTTCATCCAGCTCTGCCAGGCGGTCCAGCATGCCCACCAGAAGGGCGTGATCCACAGGGACCTGAAGCCCACCAACGTCCTGGTGACGGAGCAGGACATGCGGGCGGTCCCGAAGATCATCGACTTCGGCATCGCCAAGGCCACCGCGCAGCACCTCTCCGATGCGCCGGTGGTCACCACGTTGGGTCAGGCCATGGGAACTCTGGCCTACATGAGTCCCGAGCAGGCCGAAGGGTCCGAGCTGGACGTGGATACGCGGGCGGACATCTACTCGTTGGGGATCATCCTGTTTGAGCTTCTCGTGGGCCGGGTGCCTCTGGATCCCAAGGAGAAGGGGATTCCTCAGTTCCTGAGCCAATTGGTGTCCAGGGAGACGCCGGCCCCGACCCTTTCGAACCGGCTCGGGGACCCAGCCGCAGCAGCCCAGGCCCGCGGGATCGATCCTGCCGCCCTGCTTCGCCTCATCCGTGGCGATCTCCAGTGGATCGTGATGAAGGCCATCGACAAGGACCGGGGTCGCCGTTACGAGACGGCCAATGGGTTCGCCCTGGATCTCGGCCGATTCCTGGCCGACGAGCCTGTCCTGGCAAGGCCGCCGAGCACGCGCTATCGGCTTACCAAGATGGTGCGGCGTCATCGCGGTGTCGCTGTGGCCGGCGCGTTGGCGGTGGTGGCTCTCGCCCTTGGCGCGACCGCCGCCGGGGTCGGCTTCGTGCGGGCCCGGGCTGCGACGCGGCAGGCCCAGGCCGCCAGAGCCCAGGCTGAGACAGAGGCGGCCACGGCACGCCAAGTCTCCGACTTCCTCATCAACCTCTTCGAGGTCAACGACCCCATGGTCGCCCGCGGCGGCCTCATGACGGTCCGGGAGATCCTGGATCGAGGTGCCCGACGGGTGGATGCCGAACTGCCCGACCAGCCCGTGGTGCAGGCCCGGATGATGTCCGCCATGGGGACCGTGTATCAGGGACTCGGCCTTTACGACGATGCGCTGGCTCTGCTCCAGCGGGCTCTCGTGTTGCGGGAGGCGAGCCTTACGCCCGACGACCTGGAAGTGGCGGAGAGTCTCCAACGATTGGGCAATCTCCAAAGGGACCGCGGGGACCTGGAAGCATCCGAGGTCAACCTCGGCAAGGCCCTGATCATCCAGGAGGCCAAGCTCGGCCCCGACGCCGATGAGGTGGGGCACACGTTGCTCTCGCTGGGCAGCACGATTCTGGCGCGAGGGCGTCCCGCTGAGGCGGAGCCGCTGCTTACCCGAGCCCTGGCCATGGAGGAACGCGTCCTGGGCAGCGAGCACGAGAAGGTGGCCGCGGTCGTCCAGGAGTTGGGCACGGTGGCCTACTACCTGGGCGAGTACCCCAAGGCCAGCCAGTACTGGGCCAGAGCGATCTCCATCCGGGAAAGGCAGTTGGGGCCGGACCACCCGGAGATCGCTTCGGCCCTCAACAACCTCGGCGGGGTCTACTACCTCGAGGGGCGTTACGACGAGGCTCTGAGGTCGTACGAGCAGGCGCGGGCCATCTGGGCCAAGGCTCTGGAGCCCGACCACCCGCGCTTCGGGGTGGTGCTGACCAACATTGGCGAGACGTACGTGGCGCTCGGACGTCTGGATGATGCGGAAGCGCTCCTGCTGGAGGGGCTCCGGATCAAGGAGCGCAACCTGTCGCCCAACGAGCCGAGCATCGCGACCACGCTGACTGCCCTCGCCGACACCTATCGGGACCAGGGACGCATGGGTGCGGCGGAGCCTCGTTACCTGCGGGCCCTCCAGATCCTGGAGACCGTGTTCGGCACGAACCACCCGCGTCTGCGTCCCGTCCTGGAACCCTACGCCGAGATGCTGCGGCGAGATGGCCGCCAAGAAGCGGCCACCGCCGTGGAAAGACGCATCAGCGAGCTCCGGAGCGAGGGCTGAGCGCCCCCGCGCCGGAGTCTCCGGTCGAGCCGGGCTAGTTCTCGCCGATGATGATGTCGGGGTCGATGACCTGAGTCGTTCCGTCCCCGCAGGTGATGGTGACGTTGTAGCTGTACACGCCGGCCGCCGCACCCGCGGAAGGGGCGCCGGAGTTGGCCGGCCCCTGCGGGCTGCCCGCGATGCTCGAAGGGAACGGCCACCGCTCTGGGTCCTTCGGGGTGATGACCCAGGATGTGGCTCGCCCCGACGGGTCCCGCCACTCCACGTTGTCGGCCCGGGTCATCAGCACCTGGGCAGGCTGTACGCTGGGATTCTCCGACGGCGTGCACGCCCCCGCGATGGTGGCGAACTTGGGTTCCCGCGGAGCATCGCGGTCCGGACCCGTGAAGGCCACGGCTACAACGAGTGTCGGGAGGAGCAGGAAACGAACGCGCATGAAACCTCCTGATGGTGGGCAGGTCGCCGGCGCATCACCGGCGACGGGGTGAGAATTGCCCCTCCGGGGCCCGAACACAAGAACACGGATCCCTCCGGAGCGTGGGGGGCCGGCCTTTCTTGCGCTCCAGGACGTCATGTGTTCGCTTCTCCTCCCGTTCGACACGTATACCGGAGGACGTTGAATTTGGGACGCGCCAGGTCGGTCGTACCGACTCTTCTCACGGCTCTGATGGTCGCGGGATGCGACGGACCGAGCCGGATCTCCCAGGAGGCCGGCCTCACCGAGGTCACCGTCACCGCCTGGGGAGAGGGCTCGGGTCATATCATCGGCTCCCCGGACATCTCCTGTGCCTACGACGGGGTCCGTTCGTTCGGCTCCTGCACGGTGGAGGTGGCGCCCGGGACGACGGTCACCCTCGACGCTCTTCCACGCGATACCACCACGCTCGGGCCGGCCTTCGAGCTCTGGGCCGGCGACTGCGCGAGCCGCGACGGTACGCGATGCGTGGTCCAGGTCGGCGAGGTGCCGCTGACCGCCTCCGCCGGCTTTCCGGCGGTGGCCCACGTCGAGGGACAGGTGTTCGTGCCGCCGGGAACCCAGGCCGACCTTGCCCACCTGGAGGTGTCTCTCCGGATCGACGGCAAGATCCTGGGGAGCACACCGGTGGATGGCGAAGGCTTCTTCCGCGGCGCCATTCTCGGTTCCGTCCGCGAAGTCCCGGAGGTGGACCTGGTCCTGGACGTCCGCCCGGGTTTCGCACGAGAGCTGTTTCCGTCGTATCTCTCCCTCCGGCCTTGGCGGCTGGCCGATCCCTTGAACCTCGTCGCGGTTCCCCTGGAGTGGACCATCCCCTCGGGAGAGTTCGCGGGCAGCAGAGTGGCTCTGGACCTGAACCAGGGGCTGGGCACGACGCCCGCCTTCTACCGGTATACGGGGCGCCAGACGCTGGGGCAGCTCTGGGAGTTCCAGGTCCAGAGCGTGACCATGGAACAGCTGCCCCTGAAGCTCGGCTTCAACTACGGGCTGTCCACTGGGACCATCCTCAACATCGATGTGGAGCGGTACTGGCGCCGCATCGACGAGCTGGAGGCGGCGGTGGGTCTGGACCTGTTCGAGCCCGCCAAGAGTCTGGAGGAATCCGCCGTCCAGATCATTCTCCGGACGGGATTCTGTGGCGGCGCCACGGCGTGCACCGGTCTGGGCAGCGGGGACCCCTACCTCTCGGGGTACGCCCAGGTCTTCCACAGCTCCCCGGAGCAGTTCCGTGACGGACGGCGGATCGTAGCGCACGAGCTCATCCACGTATTGGGGATGGGTCACACCTGCCGTTGGGTCAGCCTCATGTCCCTCAGCGACCTGGAGTGCGGAGGACCGGTCTCCAGCGAGCGTCCCACCGAGTTCGACGTGGCGTACCTGCTTCTCGCTCTCCACGTGAACTCCCTTCAGTCCCGCTACGACATGCCGGCCTTCGGCGCCGGGGTGTTCGGGGCCTGGAACGGGCAGCGGGTGGTTCTGCTCGGGGAGGAGCCCTGGGACCAGGCGCTGAACCACCTGGGTGCATCCCGGGTGGGCTGGGACGGGTTCTCCCCACCCTGACCCGCTACGGTGACGAAGAAGGAATCCGGCCCCGCCCCGCTCTGCGGGACGGGGCCGGATCCTTTTGGTGAGGGTTGACCTCAGTAGCCCGGGTTCTGCGTCATGTTCGGGGCCACGTCAAGCTCTTCCACCGGAATCGGCCAGAGAGCCTCATGGGGCTGGAAGTCCGGCCCCAGGGCCGCCGCGGCCCGACCCGTTCGTACCAGGTCGAACCAGTACTCACCCTCGAACGCCAACTCCAGGCGACGCTCGAGGAACACGGCATCGAGCACATCCTGCTGGCTGACCAGGTCCGTGCCGAAGCCGTACTCCGGCACCCCTGCGCGGGCCCGGATCTGGTTCAGGTGGTCCACCGCCTCGCCGAGGTTCCCGGCACCGCCCTGCTGCGCCAGTGCCTCCGCCAGGATCAGCACGACGTCCGCGTATCGGATCACGTGGAGGTCCTCACCGCCGATGGTGGTGGGGTACTTCACGACCTGAATTCCGTCCCCACGGGTGCCGTCGAAGTTGACCGAGAATCGGGCATCGCCGCTGGGAAAGAGGTCGTAGATCGTCTCGGTCGCGCCGATCTCGAACCGGCCGTCGTACTGGTAGTAGTACCCCAGGTCGTTGTACTGCGTCGCAGTGAACGCGACCCGGAAGATGTCCTCCGCGGTTGGGTCACCGTTCGCGGTGAACATGCTCCGATAGGATGAGGCGAGCGCGTAGTCCCCGCTGCTGATGATCCGCCGGGCCTGCGTCGCCGCCAGGCTCCAGTTCTGCCGGTACAGCGCGACCCTGGCCCTCAGCGCCCAGACGAAACCGGGCGTCGCCAGCGTGCGTTCATCGTTGCTCATCCCCCCCAGCAGGGTCTCGGCCTGGTCGAGGTCCGACTCGATCTGCGCGTACACGCTGGCCGCGGGGGACCGGGTTACCAGCGCCGCCTCCTCCAGCGAGGCCGGAGGCACCAACACCAATGGGACGTCTCCCCACGCACGCACGAGGTTGAAGTAGTGTAGCGCACGGAGGGCGTACGCCTGCCCCATGATCTCGTCGGACACCGTCGGATCCAGGCCCGCGATCTCCGGGACCCTCTGGATCACGAGGTTCACGCGATAGACGGCGTCATAGAGGGCCGTCCACATCCCCATGACGCCCGACATGTCCGGCCTCATGAAGAGGAGGTCCGCGTCGGCGTACCCTTCGAACGTGCCGGTGTGCTCGACGTTGTCCGTGAGCGTCTCGCTCCACATGACGTAGTCGCCACCGTAGTACGCGTCGCTTTCCAACCCGTTGTAGGCCCCGAACAGGGCCGCCTGCGCACCTCCCTCGTCGGTGATCGCCACTTCGTCCGGCACGGAATCGACGGGATTCACGTCGAGAAGGCCGTCGCCGCATGCACCCACGGCCATCGTCAGGAGGAGCGCGAGCAC
>DATHZE010000017.1:0-9219 GCA_035458765.1 Longimicrobiales bacterium | reverse complement strand
TAGTCGCAGAGCAGCTCCCCGGCGACCTTGGTGATGCCGTACACGGTCTGCGGCCGCATGACGGTATCCTGCGGTGTGGGGTCCTTGGGACTCTCGGGTCCGAAGACCCCGATGGAGCTGGGAGTGAAGACGGCGCACCCCTGCTCGCGCGCCACCTCCAACACGGCCTCGAGGCTGGTCATGTTCACGTGCCACGCCAGGCGCGGGTCGCGCTCGCCGATGGCGGACAGGATCGCCGCGAGGTGGTAGACCGTGTCGGCCTCGAAGCGCATGATGGCCTGGCCCACCGCCTTGGCGTCGGTGGCGTCGAGAACCTGGAACGGACCCGCTTCGGTGAACTCGGGGCTGATGGTCCGGATGTCCGTGGCGAGCACGTTGGTCTCGCCGTAGAGCTCGCGCAGCCTGGGAACGAGCCAGGAGCCGATCTGGCCCCCGGCGCCCGTGACGACGATGCGATTCAAGGGATGGACTCCCTGGATGTGTCGGAAGGATGAACGCCCCGGAAGCGCCCCGCGGAGCCCCCGGCGATGAAGGTCCTGGCCAGGGAATCTAGGCCCCGGAGCGGGGCCGGGCGATACGCCGTGGCCTCGGCCGCGCCCGATCTGCATTTTTGCCGCGGAAGCGGCCATATTTCAGGTGCGGAGAGCGTCCACCCGGCGCACCTGCCCCCCGCGCGCGAAGTGCATGACCACTCAACTGCGAAGGGGGTGCCCCATGCGTCACAGCCTCCCGACCCTCCTGCTTCTGGCCTGCGTCGCCGTTCCGGTTCAGGCCCAGACCTGCAAGAAGGCCCCACCCCCGTTCCTGCCGGCGCTGCTCCCGGAGCGGGTCGCGGGCATGCCTCTGGAGTTCACCGCGGATCCCGGCGGCGGCTGCATGTCGCTCTACCGCCCCGAGAACGCCGAAGCGAGGCTCAACTCCATCTGGGCCGTCGTCACCCTCGACGCCAACACGGACGACACCGTGGGTGAGACGGCGGCGAGCGTTCTGTCGAAGTTCACCGGTCCGGACGTCTCGATCCTGACCATGAGCGACTGGCCCATCGCCTTCCGGCAGCTCGTCAAGGGCGACGAGTACGTCGCGCTCATGGGCTCGGTCAAGGTCACCGTCCTGGTGAAGAACGGCGACCACGGTCAGGCCAGCGCGGACCTGGCCGCCCGGTTCTTCGAGGCGATCCTGCCGAAGGTCCCGTGCGGCTGAGTCGAGGCTTCCCCTAGGCCCCTATCGGCGGACGGCGACGTACTCGTGCATGCCGCCACGAAGGATGAACGCGTGCACGACGACGAACGGCGCCATGAGGCGCTCCACTTCAGCCGGCACCAGCCTCGGCTGTGAGGGCTGCGGGGGGCCCGCCTGCTCTCGGCGGATGTGCCCCTCGTCCATCACGGTGAAGCGCAGGGGGCTCACGAACGGCTCCTCGGACATGTCGATCATGAAGTGCAGGCGGGCTCCGGGCTCGGTCAACGCCCCGAGGCAGGCGACGACTTCGGCTCGCTGCTCCGGCGCCACGTGATCCAGGAAGTTCCAGGCCAGAACCAGGTCATAGGGACGTTCCGGATGCGATCGCAGGACCTCGAGCGCGTCGGCCAGGGCCCCCTCGGCACGCCACGCGGAAAGAAGGTCGGCGACGCGGACGCGCCGGGCGAAGGCGCCGAACCAGCGCAGGTTGCCTTCGGACGCCGGACCCAGGTCCAGCACGTTCCTGCTCCCGTCGGCCTGGAGCCCGTCGAGAAAGAGCGCCAGGCCCGGCGCGACCTGCGCCGCCGCCGCCGAGGCCGGCGCCGCCCCGACCTCGGCGGCACCGACGGCCCCACGCCGACGGAGCCAGTTCACACTAGGGACTCACTTCCGCCACGTTCCCGGAAGCAGCCGCTTCGGCGGGCGCCTTGGCGCCCGACGACGCCGACCTGCCGGCGGAGGCCTGGGTGCCGGTGCGGACGCGGCTGCCCTGGTCCCCCATGTCCACCGCACCCCGGAAGGTGGCGCCGTCCTCCAGCACCACCCGCGGCGCCGTGATGTCGCCCTGGACGCGGGCCGTGCTTCGGAGCACGACCACCTCTTCGGCGCGCAGGTCGCCCTCCACGGATCCTTCCACCGTGACCACGCGACCGGTGATGCCCGCCTTGACCTGACCCTCGGAGCCCACGGTGACCGAGTGCTGCTTCAGGTCCACGGAGCCCTCGACCCTGCCTTCGATGAGGAGGTCCTCGTCCCCGGTCACCTCGCCGCGGATGGTGATGGAGGTGCCGATGGTGGCCCGGCCTCGACCCGCGGCGCCCCCCGAGGACCCGTAGCTCTGCCTCGCGGGCGCGCTCGTCTGGGAAGCGGCGTGATCCGGCGTCACTTCATCCTTCTTCCACATCCTGACTCCTCCATGAACGGGATCCGATCAGACGTAGAGTTCGCTGTATGCACGTCCCGTGCCAGTGGGTTGTGCGAAAAAGCCTAGTCCCCCGCCTCCACGTAGAGCTCACTTCCCTTCTCCCGGAACTCTCCGGCCTTCTGGTGCATCCCGGCCTCGATGGCCTCCACCGTCTCGAGTCCGTGCTCCGCGGCGTACCGGCGAACGTCCTCCGTGATCCTCATGGAGCAGAACTTGGGCCCGCACATGGAACAGAAGTGCGCCACTTTGGCGCCTTCGGCCGGGAGCGTCTCGTCATGGTACTCCGCCGCGGTCACCGGATCCAGGGACAGGTTGAACTGGTCCCTCCACCGGAACTCGAAGCGGGCCTTGGACAGGGCGTCGTCCCAATCCTGGGCCCGGGGATGCCCCTTGGCCAGGTCGGCGGCGTGGGCGGCGATCTTGTACGTGATGACGCCCGCCTTCACGTCGTCGCGGTTGGGCAGGCCCAGGTGCTCCTTGGGGGTCACGTAGCAGAGCATGGCCGTGCCGTACCACCCGATCTGCGCCGCGCCGATGGCGCTGGTGATGTGGTCGTACCCGGGCGCGATGTCGGTGGTGAGGGGCCCGAGCGTGTAGAAGGGAGCCTCGTCGCACCACTCCAGCTGCTTGTCCATGTTCTCCTTGATGAGGTGCATGGGCACGTGCCCCGGCCCCTCGTTCATCACCTGCACGCCGTACTCCCAGGCGATGCGGGTCAGCTCGCCCTGGGTCTTGAGCTCGGCGAACTGCGCCTCGTCGTTGGCGTCGCGGATGGAGCCGGGGCGCAGCCCGTCGCCCAGGGAGAACGACACGTCGTACGTCCGCATGATCTCGCAGATGTCGCGGAAGCGCGTGTACAGGAACGACTCCCGGTGATGCGCCATGCACCACTTGGCGATGATGGAGCCGCCCCGGGACACGATGCCCGTGAGCCGGTTCGCGGTCAGCGGGATGTAGCGCAGGAGCACCCCGGCGTGGACCGTGAAGTAGTCCACCCCCTGCTCGCACTGCTCGATGAGGGTATCGCGGTAGATCTCCCAGGTGAGCTCCTCGGGCACACCGTCCACCTTCTCCAGGGCCTGGTAGATGGGCACCGTCCCGATGGGGACCGGCGAGTTGCGCAGGATCCACTCCCGGGTCTCGTGGATGTTCTTGCCGGTGGAGAGGTCCATCACGGTGTCGGCGCCCCACAGGGCCGCCCACCGCAGCTTCTCCACCTCCTCCTCGATGGAGGAGGAGACCGCCGAGTTCCCGATGTTGGCGTTGATCTTCACGGCGAAGGCCCGACCGATGATCTCGGGCTCGAGCTCCGGGTGGTTGATGTTGGCCGGGATGATGGCGCGGCCCCGGGCCACCTCGTCGCGCACGAAGTCGGGCGCCATGCCCTCGCGGATGGCCACGAACTCCATCTCGGGCGTGATCTCCCCCTTCCTTGCCCACTCCATCTGGGTGATGGGTCCGCTGCCGCCCTTGAGCGTGGGCCGGAGCAGCCCTGCGGGCATCTCCACCCCCACTGCCGGGGCGCGCGTGCGGCCCGTCTCCACCACGTCGCGCGCCCGGATCCACGCATCGCGGATGGGCGGCAGACCCTGACGCACGTCCAGCCCCTGGGGGCCGCTGGAGTCGTAGACCCGCAGGGGGGGCTCTCCGCCGGTGAGGTGGATTTCCCGCATGGGCACGCGAATGCCCCGGGATCCCTCCACGTAGACCTTGCGGGAATTGGGAAAGGCGCCGGGGTAGTCGGTGCCGACATCCTCGGTGTGGGGGGCCACGCGGCCGCGGCCGTTGCTCTCGCTCATGGTGCTCCACCTCTGGGCAGGTCGTGCGGGGCGGAGGAACGGCAGCGGAACGGCCGTTTCATGGTCGCCGCGCTCCCTCCGCCGGTCTGAACCGGATCAGGTTCCAAGGGTCGCTCTCAATCCGGGACCGCCGGCGTTGTCGTGGTCGCCGACGCCTCCCGAATGCCCCTGGCGGCTCCCTGAAGGTACGGCCGAGGCCCCCACGGCAGAAGAGCACCCGTCCGGCGGGGCGGCCGCAATTGACAAATGGCCCTATTCCTAGCCAATCTGTCCCCTCTGTGCCCTCCCCGAATCGGAGCTTTCCCCGGTTGAGTCTCTGGGCTGAAGTCAAACAACGCCGCATCACGCAGATCTTCCTCACCTACCTCGCCGGTGGGTGGATGGTGTTGGCCGTTGTCGACCAGGTCGTGGACCGCGAGGTCCTGCCGAGCGTGGTGTACCGCGTCTTCCTGACGCTGTACCTGTTCGGCGCGGTCATCGCCCTCATCCTCGGCTGGTACCACGGGGAGAAGGGCAACCAGGAGGCCACCCGACCCGAGATCATCATGGTGACGCTGGTGTCCCTGGTGGGCTTGGGCTTCAGCTTCAACATGGTCCGCACCGAGATGAGGGCGGCCGAGCTGGCCACCACCATCGAAAGCTCCACCATGGACCTGCGCCGGATGGCGGTCCTGTACTTCCAGGACGAGAGCCCCGACGGGTCGCTGGGGGCGGTGGCCGACGGAATCACCGACGGTCTCATCAGCTCCCTCAAGGCGGTGCGGGAGCTGAACGTGGTGTCCCGCAACGGCTCCGAGAGCGTGCGCGGCCTGACGGTGCCCATGGACTCCATCGCTTCCATCTTCCGCGCCGGCACCCTGATCGCCGGAAGCCTCGTCGAGGCGGGCACGGATCTGCGGGTCACCGTGCGCCTCATCGACGGGCAGAGCGGGACGGAGATCCAGCGGAACCAATACACCTGGCCGGCCGACGATCTGGCGTCGGTGAGCGACGAGCTGGCGGAGCAGGTGTCCGAGAGCCTCCGGGGCCTCCTCGGCGAGGAGATCCGGCTGCGCGAGGGCAGGTCCAGCGCGCCCAGCACGGCCGCCTGGCTGCAGACGGCCCGTGCGGAAAAGGCCCTGAAGGACGGCCTGGAGGACCTCCGCAGCGGGAACGACGACCAGGCCGCCACGGCCTTCGCCACGGCGAACGAGGAGTTGGACCGGGCCATGGAGCAGCACCCGGACTGGGCGGCCCCGGTGGTCCTGCGCGGCCAGGTCGCCTATGAAGGGAATGCCCTGGCCACGACCCTCGAAGGGATTACCGCCTCTCTCGACAGCGCCATCGCCTTCGCCGACCGGGCGCTGGCGTTGGAACCCGACGACGCCGGAGCCCTGGAGCTCCGCGGCACCGCCCGGTACCGGCGGTGGCTCATGCAGCAGGACGACGAGGAGGCGCTGGACCGCCAACTCGCTGCCGCCCAGGCGGACCTCGAGCGGTCGCTGAGCCTGGACCGCAGCCGCGCCAACGCCAACAGCGTGCTCAGCCATCTGTACTACCAGGTGGGGGACTGGCAGAAGGCGGTGCTGGCGGCCCGGGACGCCTACGACCAGGACGCGTTCCTCGCGGCTGCGGACGGAGTGCTCCGCCGGCTCTACCTGGCGTCGTACGATCTGGGGCAGCCCGACGAGGCGCGAAAGTGGTGCATGGAGGGCTATCGCCGCTTCCCGGACAACTTCCGCTTCGTCCAGTGCCAGCTCTACATCCTCACCATGAACGGCGTTGAGCCGGACATCGACGAGGCGTGGCGGCTCTACGACCAGTTCATCTCGATGCTGCCCGAGGGGCAGGCGGGACAGCTGTCGGGCGTGGCGGAGACGTTCCTCGGCGGCGTGATCGGCAGGGCCGGCCTGCCCGACAGCGCCAACGCGGTCATGCTCCGCGCCCGGCGCGATCAGGACGTGGACCCCTCGGGCGAGCAGTTCTCCATGGAGGCGGCGATGCGCTCCGTCATCGGCGACACCGTCGGGGCCATCGAAGCCCTGCAGCGCTTCATGATCCTCAATCCCGGCCACTTCCCGGGCGAGCATTGGTGGTGGCGGAATCTGCAGGGGAACGCCGACTTCGAGCGGCTGAGAAACGCGCGCTGAACCGCCTCGGGCGTCGGAACGGCCAAACCGCCCGCGTTCATCCGGATCGTTCCAATAAATAACGATACACGTTAGCTTTATGGTCCAGAACCTGCCTCTTGCGAAGATCCTCGCAGGGTCGTAGCTAGAACAGTCGTAGCTGGAAGAATAGCTGTGAGCAGTCGCAGTGCCCCCCCCCAGGAGTCGTACCATGCGTTTCCGTTCCATCTGCCTCGGCGCCGCCGCACTCTTCGCGGTCGGTTGCGCCGACCAAGGCGTCGTCGCGCCCGCTGGCGATGACATCCTCATACCTTCCCCGTCCTACGCCATCGTAGACTATGGCAACGGCGGCACCGTTCCTGGCTTCTGGTTCCTGCCGCCGCTGGCGAGACAGGTGACCACGACGGGCGACTTCGACGGCGGGCTCCAACCCGCCATGTCGGTCTGTGAGATCGACCTTGACTACGCCGACCCTGACTCCTGGGGCGATCCATTGGACTGGGCCAAGTACGGTTGTGTCGCCACACCCGTCGTGGTCTTCGCGCCCGGCGACGCCGTTGTGGTGCCCGATTCCCACTACCTCTTCTCGTGGAGCCCGGGCATCCTGGACGTAGATCTGGATCCGCAGGATCTGGATCCGAACAAGAACTATCGGATCATCATCACGCTGGACGACGTAGAGCTGGGGTTCTTTGACGTGAATCCCCAGAACCCGAGTGGCCAATCCCCGGGCGATGACGTGGCTGGTCTATACGCCTTCCGGCTTGGCGAGACCTTGCCCGTCAAGGTCTTCCTCAGTGTGGCGACCCGCTGCGCGACCGCCGAGGGTTACGTCATCCAGTGCACCGCCTCCGCGGTCATTGATCAGACCGGCGGGGTGGTGACGCTGACCGGTAACAGTACTACCAGCTGGTCGACCTTGTCCGTCGTGGTGCCACCTTCCGCACTGCCCGACTGCGATCCGAACGACCCGAGCGATCCGGACTGCCGGGTAATCCTTACCATGGAGCGGATCGACCCGGTGGAGTTCGCGAAACCTGTGGATCAGGGTGGGGCAGGCGAGGAGTGCATCCCCTCGTTCGACGCGCCGCTTTTCGCGGACTGCTTGCGGGTCACGACGGTGCCCGAACTAACCAAGCAGCTGAGGGCGGGGGCTGAAGCCGCCGTTGAGATTTGCTTCAATACGGGAGCGCTGCCCCCGGGCCTGGACGACCGCCTACAGATCGTCCGCTACGACGACGGTGTCTGGCAGGGCCTGCCGAACGTCCAGGCAACGACCTGCGGCGGCTCGTCGCTGAATTCAGCCAGCCTGGCTCAAGGGCTCTTGCCCGTGCCAGAGTCCGGGCTGCTGCGGTACGCCGCCCTGGGCGTGAACCGGGTGGCACGCATCCTGGGCCCGGAGCCCCTCGCCGCCCATGGCGAGATCCGCCTGGCCGGAGCGACGTCCGAGTTCAGCCGGTTCCGGTGGACCCTACCGGGCGGGTTGAGCGCGGTCGAGAACGACTGGGTCATCCGCGAACAACAGGACGGGAAGTACAATATCTTCTACCTGTCCGACCCTAACGACCCGAGTAGTGAGGTCCCAGTGGGCAGTGGGCCGGTGGCCGATACGAAGGTGACGGCGCGGGTTCTCGTTCAGGACGCGCCGTGCGTGGATGACACCACCCAGTGCGATCGGTACGATCCCGAGCCAGTGAATGCGGCCACCGTGCACTTCAAGCCCAGCAGCGACGTGAGTCCCACGTCGGTCACGACCATTTACGACCCCTCGAATCCGAACCTGCTCACCGACGGCATCGCGAGCACGACGTGGACCGTGCCTTCCGGGCTCGGCACACACGACATGTACGCATGGGGCCGGGGCCACGTCGTGGGCGCCGTTCCCGATCATGGCGGGGTGGACTTGGACGGCGACGGGGAGCCGGATCCCGCTGACTTCACGACTCCACCGGAGCTCAAGTTCACCGCGACGGTGGTCGGGCGGCCGAGCACGACCACGCAGAGCCCCGCCGCCTCCCCGCCCCTCACCGGGTTGCCGGGTGAGACACTGACGACGACGCCCCTTTCGTTCACCGTAAAGGACGCGGCAGGTAACCCGGTGGTGGGTTGGACGGTCACGTGGACCACCACGTGCAGCGCAGTCGACCCCGCAGACTGTAACGGATCCGTGACGGGAGCCACCACCACAACAGGAACGGACGGAAGTGCCTCCGGCATCTGGACCCTGGCCACCACGCCCGGCGCGCAGACCGCGACCGCGACGGTGGGTGGCGTCAACTACACGTTCACGGGCGGCACTTGGAACGCGAACGCCGTCTGCCAGGTCACCGTCGACGGCATTCTGAATGCCGACGAGTGGGCCTGCGCCTTGGCCCGCGAGGACACGCTTCACTTCGTGGCCAACGTCTCGGGTGGAAATGCGAACGCCGAGGTCTATTGGCAGAACTACGGCGGCAACCTCTACTTCGCCGTCAAGGTCTTCCAGGCCGATCCGAACAAGGCCAACAGCGTGCGCCTGGACTTCGACCGCGGCCCGGGCAGCACCACCGCCGACAATTCGCATGACGCGAACGACGATGCCATCGGGGTCACCATCAACAAGGGTGACGCCACCTTCTATGACCAGTACCTGACCGCGAAGTGCGCCAACAGCAGCCAGTCCGGGTGCGGCGCAATGGATCCAGGTGGCGCCAGCGGTCAGAACGGGGCCGGTGACTTCGACCCGACGCAGCCGGGTTACATCACGTACGAGCTGGTCCACCCGCTGAGCAGCGGACAAACAGAGGACTTCAGTCTGACGAAGGACGACCTGCTCGGCTTCTTCATCACGCTCCAGAGCGGAAACGGCGCCCAGGGGAACACCCAGTTCCCAGGGTTCCGGCAGTTCAAGCAGATCACCATCCGGTAGCCTCGCCGGATCCACCGGCGA
>DATHZE010000016.1:0-6050 GCA_035458765.1 Longimicrobiales bacterium | reverse complement strand
TCGCGCCGGACTCGTCCTGGATGGCGCGGATGGTCTTGCCCTTGGGCCCGATGATCTCGCCGATCTTCTCAGGATTGATCTGGATCGAGATGATCCTCGGCGCGTACTGCGAGAGGTCGCTCCTCGGCTCCGCGAGCGTCTGGTCCATGAGGTCGAGAATGCGCATGCGGGCGTTCTTGGCTCGCTCGAGCGCCTCCTTCAGAATGGCGGGCGTCATCCCCTCGATCTTGATGTCCATCTGGATCGACGTGACGCCATCACGCGTGCCGGCAACCTTGAAGTCCATGTCCCCGAGGGCATCCTCGAGGCCGAGGATGTCCGTCAGGACCGCAACGCGGTCTCCTTCCTTGATGAGCCCCATGGCCACGCCGGCGCAGGCCGCCTTGATGGGCACCCCTGCATCCATGAGCGACAGCGACGACGCGCACACCGTCGCCATGGACGACGAGCCGTTGGACTCGAGCACGTCCGACACGATGCGGATCGTGTAGGGAAACTGGTCATAGGCGGGCAGCAGGGGCTGGATCGCCCGCTCCGCCAGGTTGCCGTGCCCGATCTCACGCCGGGAAGTGCCCCGGAACGGACGCGCCTCACCCACCGAGAACGGCGGGAAGTTGTAGTGGAGCATGAACGACTTGGTGACTTCCTCGCGGGAGTCGATGGAGTCGATGCGCTGCTCGTCGCGAGACGTCCCCAAGGTGACGACGCCCAGGGCCTGGGTCTGGCCGCGCGTGAAAAGAGCGGACCCGTGGGTGCGCGGAAGGACTCCGACCTCGCATGTAATGGGCCGGATGTCGTCCAAGCCACGACCGTCAGCTCGCTCTCCCTTTGCGAGGATCTGCTCGCGCATCGTCTTCTTTTCGATGCCCCGCAGGATCTCGCCCACGTCCTTGTGGTCGTCGGCGAAGCCATCGTCCTCGTCGACCAGCTGGGACATGAGGTCCTCCTTGAGGGCCGACATGGCCTGCTGCCGCTCCTGCTTGTCCACCAGATTGAGCGCTTCTTCGACCCGGGCGACGGCCATGCCCTCGACCTTGGCCTTCAGGTCGGCGGCGGGGGCGGAGGGAACCCATTCCATGTCGGGCACGCGATGGCCCTCCAGGAACTCCTCCTGAAGCACGCAGAGTTCCTTGATGCCCTCGTGGGCCACCTTCAGCCCCTCGAGGATCTCGGATTCCGGAACCTCCAGCGCTCCACCCTCGACCATGATGATGGCGTCCTTGGATCCGGCGACGGTGATGTCGAGGTCCGAGTACTCCAGCTGTTGGAAGGTCGGGTTCAGAACCCAGGTTCCCTTGATGCGCCCGAGGCGCACCGACGCCACTGCGGTGTTGAAGGGCACCTTGGACATGTTGAGGGCGACGGAAGCCCCCAGGACTGCCAGCACGTCCGCATTGTTCTCCTGGTCCGCCGACAGGATGAAGCAGGCGATCTGCGTCTCGTACAGGAACCCATCGGGGAACAGGGGCCGCATGGGACGGTCGATCTGTCGCGCCGCCAGAATCTCGTTTTCGCCCGGACGTCCTTCGCGCTTGAAGAACCCGCCGGGGATCTTGCCGGCTGCGTAGCTCTTCTCGCGGTACTCGACCGTCAGGGGGAAGAACGGAAGGTGCGTGGGCTTGTCGTCCACGGTCACCGCGCACAGGACGACTGTGTCACCGTACTGCACCAAGCAGGAGCCGTGGGCCAGCTTGGCCATGCGGCCGATTTCGAGCGACAGGGTCCGCCCTGCGAACTGACGCTCCATTCTCTGAATCATGTTTCACTCACTTCGGTTTTAGGGCCCGTTCACTGAGGGCCCTTGTGACAGCTTGCCGAAGGGAGTCGCGGAACCGGAGGAGAGAGCGACCGCCGCCAGGGGCGCGCATCAAGCGCGGTGCCCGTGTTGCAGCCAGGTCATGGGTTGAGGCCGTCTCTCGTCCGAGGCAGCGAGCCTCCGACAAAGGAATCGGCGGCGGCCGCCCCAAGGACGACCGCCGCCGAGGAAAATTCTAGTGCCGCAGACCGAGGTCTGCGATGAGGGCGCGGTACCGTTCGACGTCGTTGGTCTTGAGATACTCGAGAAGGCGCCGACGGCGGCCGACCATCTTCAACAGGCCGCGACGGCTGTGGTGATCCTTCTTGTGGGAGTCGAAATGGCCCCGGAGGTCGTCGATGCGCGCCGTGAGGAGCGCGACCTGGACCGCGGCGCTGCCGCGATCCCCTTCGTGGAGCTGATGCTTCTTGATGATTTCTTCTTTGGCGATCGGCATGGCCGTCGTGCCTCCTCGAGAGACTACGCTGCAAGGGAAGCTGCGTATAAGGGTGAATTCAGCCGTGAAAGATAGGAAATACGGGGCTCAGGGTCCAGCGGGGGGATCCTCGGCTCCCAAGATGCGCTTCGCCTCCACCACATCCTCCCGCATCTGCGCCACCAGTGCCGCAGCGCTGTCGAAGGGTCTCACCTCTCTCAGCCGAGCAACGAAATCCACCCGAACCTCCTCCCCGTAGAGATCCCTGTCGAAGTCGAGCAGGTGGAGCTCCACAGTGGGAGGCGATCCCTGGAAGGTCGGACGCGGTCCCAGGTGGAGAGCCCCGGGGTGGGTTCCCGAACGGAGCACACCCCGGACCGCGTAGATGCCGGGCGGAGGCATGAGCTTCTCCGCCTGATCGACTTGGAGGTTGGCCGTGGCAAACCCGAGCTGCCGACCGCGTCCTTCGCCCCGCACCACGACGCCACGGACAGAGTAGGGGCGCCCGAGGCAGGCCCGCGCCTCCTCCATCCGTCCCTCGTTCACGGCAAGACGGATCCGGGAGCTGGAGACCGGCCCCCCCTCCGTCTCCACGGAAGGAACCACGTCCACCGCGAACCCCATCTCCGCCCCGATGGCGCGGAGCGTGTCCGCATCCCCTGACCGGCCCCGCCCGAAGCCGTGGTCGTACCCGATGACCAGCTCCTCGACACCCAGGCGTTTGACCAGGATCTCCTCCACGAACCGGCGCGGCTCATATCGCGATAACCGCTCGGTGAAGGCGATGAACACCGCGTAGTCCAGACCGCTCTCCGCGAGGATCTCCTTCTTCTCCATCGGAGTGGTGAGCAGCGGCGGGGCATGCTCGGGCCGCACGATCCTCAGCGGATGCGGATCGAACGTGACCAGGACCGACCGCCGCCCAGTGGCGCGGGCCCGCCGACTGATCTCCTGGAGGACCGCCCAATGGCCCAGGTGCACTCCGTCGAAGGTGCCCACCGTGACCACGGTCCCCCGGTCCGCCGGGAGTCCCGGCTCATGGGCCCACCGGATGCCGCCGTCAGGCACGACCCACCAGGACCTTTCTCGGAAGGAATTGGCCGCCCCGAACCTCCCCGATGGCGACGAGATCCCGACCCACCAGCGCGGCCACGGGTCCCCCGTCGGGGAGGGCGGCGGCAACCGGCCGTCCGTGACCCACGTCTCGCGCCCCCGCTTCGTCCAGCACCACCCTGGGGAAGTCCGCCAGGGCATCCGCCGGGGTCAGCGACGCAGCGGACACCAGCTCCTCCCGGGAGAGGTCGTCCAGGGCCAGGGCGCCATCCACCGAGAACCGGCCCACCGCCGTTCGGCGAAGCGTGGTGAGGTGCGCGCCCACGCCGAGGCTTTCGCCCAGATCCCGGGCCAGGGACCGCACGTAGGTGCCGCTGGAACATCGGACCCGGAATCGGACCTCGGGCGCATCGAAGGACACCAGTTCCAGGCGATGAACCACCACCTCTTTGGGAGGCAACTCCACCTCCGTGCCCTGCCGGGCGAGGCGGTGGGCAGCGACCCCTCCGACCTTCTTGGCACTGAAGCGCGGTGGAACCTGGAGGATTGTCCCCGTGAGGGCGGAAAGAGCCTCCCGCACCGCCGCTTCGCCGACCAGACGCCACCCCTCGCTCCTGGAGACAACCTCGCCGTCCCGGTCTTCCGAGTCCGTTGCGACGCCGAGGAGCGCGGTAGCCTCATAGGTCTTGTCCATCCCCGTGAGGAACTCGGCCAGCCGCGTGGCACCGCCGACGCAAAGCAGGAGGAGCCCCGAGGCGAACGGGTCCAGGGTTCCCGTGTGTCCGACACGACGCAACCCCAGAGCCCTTCTGGCCACCGCGACCACATCGTGCGAGGTGGGGCCAACCGGTTTGTCCACGGGCAGCACCCCCTCCCGGAACGATCTGTTCACCCCACGTCCCCCGGCTTCCCGTCGACCTCCCCGAGTTCTGCCTCCGAAGGGGGGTCGCTCTCGCCGGGTTCCGCTTCCTGGCCGCCGGCGGGGAGGACCTCGGCCAGGATGTCTTCGATGCGGCGGGCCCGCTCGAGCGTGCGATCCTCCTGGAATCGGAGTTCCGGAATGCGACGGATCTGGAGAATCTGGCCAAGCAGCTTCCGCAGATAGGGCGCCGCGGCCACGAGGCCCTCCAACGACTCCGCCCGTTCCGCCTCGTTCCCGAGCACGCGTATGAATACCCTGGCAGACCCCAGGTCGGAGGCCACCTGGACCGCCGTAACGGACACGAGGCCCACGCGTGGGTCGCGCAACTCGGTCTGGATGAGTTCCGCCAATTCACGCTTGAGTTGCTCGTTCAGTCGAGCCAGTCGCTTGGAGGCCATGGAAGAAGCTAGTCGTAAGGGGCTGTTGCCCCCACCTCAGTGGAAGTCGCGGTGGGTATCCAGAATCAACGCACGACCGCTCTCGCGCACGAGGTGATCGGCCTTGTCCAGGACCTGCTCGGCGAGGCGCCGATCAGACGTGACCATGGCCACCGCGATCTCGGCCCTCGCGTGGACGTCCTGGTATGCAGTCTCCGCCACCGACAGCTGGAACCGGGCACGGAGACGGTCCTTGAGCGAACGGACCACCGAGCGCTTCTCCTTGAGAGAGGTGCACCCGGGCATCGAAAGCTGCCAGGTCTGGGAGGCTACCACGACGGGCATGGATCGGCGCAGGTAGCGCGGGTCAGTTGGCTCGAGCCAACGTCCTCGCGATTTCCTCCACCATATAGCACTCGATGACGTCACCCACCTTCACGTCGTTGAAGTTCTGGATCCCGATGCCGCACTCGAAGCCCTCACGGACTTCCTTGGCATCGTCCTTGAACCGCTTCAGCGACGCGAGGTCTCCGTCGTACACCACGATCCCGTCGCGCACGACCCGTGCGCGTCCCTTCCGGTCGATCCGACCCTCGGAAACGTAGCACCCGGCGATGGTCCCCACCTTGGTGATCTTGAAGACCTCCCTGACCTCCGCCGCGCCGAGGACGGTTTCCTTCTTCTCCGGAGAGAGCATGCCTTCGAGGGCCGCGCGGACGTCATCGACGGCTTCGTAGATGACGTCGTAGACCTGGATGTCCACATCCGACCGCTCTGCCTGCAGGCGGGCCGCCGTCTGCGGTCTCACACGGAAACCGATGATGACCGCGCCGGCGGTCTGAGCCAGAAGCACGTCGGACTCGTTGATCGCGCCCACGCCGCGGTGAATGATCTCAACCTGGACCTCACTGGTCCCCAACTTGTCCAGAGAGTCGGCCACCGCCTGGACGGAACCATCGACGTCACCCTTGATGACGAGGGGCAGCGTGGAGACCTGCCCTTCGGCAACGAGCTTGGAGAAGTCGCCAAGCTTGAACCCACGCTCACGGATCCGGAGCTGCTTCTCGCGGTCGAGGCGCTGACGTGCCGTCGCGATCTCCGCCGCCCGCTCGGGATCCATGGCCTGGAACAGGTCACCGGCCTGAGGCACACCCGCGGCTCCGAGGATCTGGACGGGGACGCCGGGGCCGACGGACTTCACGCTCTTTCCCCGCTCGTCCAGCAACGCACGCACTCGGCCGTCGTACATGCCGACGATGAACGAATCGCCGACCCGCAGCGTGCCCCGCTGGATCAGCGTGGACACGACCGGGCCCTTACCGATGTCGAGCTGCGCTTCGATCACCGTACCCTGGGCATCCCGATCCGGATTGGCCTTCAGCTCCAGCATCTCGGCCTGCAACAGGACCTTTTCGAGCAGGGCGTCGATGCCCGCCCCTGTCTTGGCGGAGATCTCGGCAACGAGAA
>DATHZE010000015.1:0-41697 GCA_035458765.1 Longimicrobiales bacterium | reverse complement strand
TGGGCAAGGCTCTGGGGATGGGGTCCATCTGGCCGGAGATCCGCGCACTGAAGGGGCAGGGGGTTCTGGCACACCAAACCGTGCCGCCCGCCGCGCCGCCGGTGAAGACCCAGCGGGTGGTGCGCCTCACCCGGGAACTGGGCACGCTGGTGGAGCGGGAGGAGCTTTTTGGCCGGGCCGGGCGTCAGCGCGAGGCCTACGAGCTGCTCGAGCTCTCCGGGGGCGCCGCGGAACTGGCCCACCTCACCGGCGAGGCGGGCTTCAGCCGCAGCGTGATCAGCGCCCTCGAGGCCAAGGGGGTGGTGGCCCTGGCCGACGAGGAAGTCATGCGTGACCCGTTTTCGGCCATGCCTGCCGCCGAACCCCCCAACCACACGCTCACCGTCCACCAACGTGCCGCGTTGGACGCCATGGTCGCCGCGCTCCAGGAGCCCGAGCCTGCCCCGTTTCTGCTGCAGGGCGTGACGGGATCCGGCAAGACCCTCGTGTACGTTGAACTACTGCGCAGGGCCCTGGCCCAAGGGCGCACCGCCATCGTTCTCGTTCCGGAGATATCCCTCACGCCGCAGACGGTGTCGCGCTTCCGTGCGCACTTCGGCGACGAGGTGGCAGTGCTCCACTCCGGGCTGTCCGATGGGGAGCGGTACGATGCGTGGCGCCAACTCCGATCGGGGAAGCGCCGCATCGCCGTGGGGGCGCGCTCCGCGCTGTTCGCGCCCCTGGAGAACCTGGGCGCGCTCGTGGTGGACGAGGAACACGACGGGAGCTACAAACAGGGAGAGGCGCCCCGATATCAGGCTCGGGATCTGGCGGTCATGCGTGCCCGGGCCCACGGGGCCGTGTGCGTCCTGGGGAGCGCCACGCCTTCCCTCGAAAGTTGGAGCAACGCCCGGGCGGGCAAGTTCCGTCGTCTGCTGCTTCCGGAGCGCGTCGGCGGAGCGAAGCTCCCTGGGGTGGAGGTGCTGGATCTCAGGATCGGGCGAAAGGAACGTTCCGAGGGCAAGTCCCGGGCCGGCGCCCGTGGAGGAGGGGTGCTCTCCCCTGAGTTGGTGGCGGCAGTGGATACTCGGCTCCGTAGGAAGGAGCAGGTGATCCTGCTCCTCAATCGCCGGGGCTATGCCGCTTTCGTGCAGTGCCGCGAATGCGGTGAGGTCGAACAGTGCGAAAACTGCTCCATCTCACTGACCTTCCATCGGGCGAGCCAGCGTCTGGTCTGCCACCACTGTCGGTACGAGGAGGCTGCGCCGACCCGCTGCGCCCGCTGCGGCTCCAAAGACCTTTCTTTCCGTGGCCTCGGTACCGAGCAGGTGGAGCGAATCGCGGCCGAGACGTTCCCCGAGGCGCGCCTTGCCCGGATGGACGTGGACACCACGTCGGGGAAGTGGTCCCACCAGCAGATCCTGTCGCGGGTGGAGCGGGGTGAGGTGGATATCCTGCTGGGCACCCAGATGATCGCGAAGGGACTGGATTTCCCGCGGGTCACCCTGGTCGGGGTCGTGAACGCCGACGTGGGCATACACCTTCCGGATTTCCGGGCAAGCGAGCGGACCTTCCAACTCCTGAGCCAGGTGGCCGGCCGGGCGGGGCGGGGCCTGCTGGGAGGGAGGGTCATCATCCAAACGTCCCTCCCGGACCACTACGCCATCCGGGCAGCCGTGACGCACGACTTCGAGAGCTTCGCCGCCCGCGAGCTTGCGGAGCGGGAACGACCGAGGTACCCACCCCATGTGCGCCTCGTCAATGTCGTGACCAGCAGTCCCGATCAGGCCTTGGCCGCACAGGGAGCCGAGGCGGCGGTAGCCTGGTTGCGTCAGCGCCTCGCCCGGGTCGCGCGAGGCGGCGGGGAAGGGGTGGAGCTGGTTGGGCCTGCGCCCGCCCCCATCGAGAAGCTGCACACACGCTGGCGGTGGCACTTTCTTCTCCGGAGCCGGTCGCCCGGGGCACTCGGGCAGGCTGCCCGCTGGCTGGCAGAAGAATTCTCACTCCCTTCGGGGGACCTGCGTCTCGCCCTGGACCGGGACCCGGTGGCGCTCCTGTAGATCAACGCCGCGACGGGATTGCAGGAGACTGAGTTGTCGGCTTATGTTCGGGAGGTCGACCCCCGCCACACCACCGGTGGGATCAGGAGGAAGAAGCACGTGGGCTGTCTGGCACTCAACGCCTCGTATGAGCCATTGACCATCGTGCCCCCCAGGCGAGCCGTGAGGCTCGTGCTCGATGGCAAAGCGGAAATCCTGGAGGTGGACGGAAGCAGGCGCTTCCGTTCCGCAAGGCGGGTGCTTCCCTGTCCCTCGGTGATCCGCCTGGTCCGCTTCGTCCACGTTCCCCGCCGGTTCCGTCGCCAGGTGACGAACACGTTCCTCTTCGCTCGCGACGAATACTCCTGCCAATACTGCGGGAAGCACAGCAGTGATCTTCGGGGACGTCAGTTCCTCACCAGGGACCACATCCTTCCGACCTCGCGCGGTGGTCTGAACAGCTGGGACAACGTCGTCACCAGCTGCTCCCCGTGTAACAACAGGAAGGGCAACAGGCTCCCCGACGAGGCGGGCATGCACCTGCGTTCAGTGCCCCGGGAACCCAACTACGTCCACCTGGTGTGGGCGGTACGTCGGGTCACGCCGACCCAGGCGAAGTACGTGAAGATGTTCTACGGGGAGGACGCGCTGGAGGCCATCACCGGCGGACTGCCGCTGGTCGAGGTCTGAGACGCCGGGTCTTCAGTCGTCCAGATACGCGTAGGGTCGCTCGTAGAACTGCCCGTACCCTCGCACCGTCCCGCGGCTGGTGTACTCCTTCCAGCAGATCACCCACCCCCTCACCTCGTCCTGGAGCACTTCGTACGAGAAGCCCGGCTGCTGCGCCCGCTCGGCCAGGAAGCGCTGGAGAGGGGCGGGCAGATTGGTGACCCCCGCCACGGAGAGATCTTCGTGGTGCTCCAGAATCGCGTCGCGAATGTCCGATTGGCTCAATTGAGTGGACCGGATGGACTCTTCCACCGCCGCAATGATGCCCGTCAGGTCCGGGCCCGATCCCGTCCTCGCCTTGATGTCCCTGACCAGGGCTCCGGTTTGGGAGGACGTCAGGTCCTCGCGCGCTCTCTGGAGCTGGACCAGGAGTCGCTCGTGCATGCGCAGGAGTTGGGCGTACTCCCGTTTTGCCTTGAGCTCGCTGTCGTTGAGGTCGGTCATGCGGCGAGAGCCGGGTTCAATGGGCTGCGTGGTCCTGGGACCGGAGTAATAGGCGGGTGTAGGCACGGATCCGGCAACACCCGGCGTTCGAGTGGGCCCCCATTGCTCAGCGGTCGGCCTTGGGGTGCAGGGCGACCCGACAGTCCACGGCCACGCCTCCCTCGGGGAAGGCCAGGAACGGGTTGATGTCCAGTTCGGCGATCTCGGGGTGATCCACCACCAGCTGGGAGATGCGCTGGATGGCCTCCGTCACCGAGCTGCGGTCCACACCGGCGGTACCCCTGAACTCTTCCAGGAGCCTCGCCCCACGGATGGAGTCCAGCATCTCGGAGGCATCGATCTCCGAAACCGGAGCCAGGCGGAACGCCACGTCCTGGAGTACCTCCACATAGATTCCGCCCAGGCCGAACATCAGGATAGGCCCGAACGACGGGTCGATGGACATGCCGATGATGGTCTCCCTGCCACCCTGGACGAACTTCTCCACCAGGATGCCCTCGAGTTCGATATGGGCCTCACCCATCCGGCGGATCATGTCGCCGTACGCGGCATCCAACTCCTGCACCGAACGAATGTCCACCCGCACCGCTCCGACGTCCGTCTTGTGCACCACGTCGGGCGCCACCGCCTTCAGGACCACGGGATATCCGCACCATTCGGCTGCCTCTCGGGCTTCCGCGTGGGTACTCGCCATGCGGTGCTCGACCACGGGCACGCCACAGGCACCCAACAGGTCCAGAGCCTCGTGCTCCTTGAGGTGCTGGCGCCCATCGACGCGGACCCCCTCCAGGATGCGACGCACAGCCTCGTCGTCCACTTCGAACCGGGTGGGCTCCTGCACGGGCCGCTCCAGCCACTGGCGGTAGCGCACCATGGCGGCCAGGGCCAGGGCGGCGGACTCAGGGAACATGTAGGCCGGGATTCCGGACTCGTTGAGCTCCGCGCGCCCCTCGGGGAGCCCCTGCCGTCCCATGAGGACCGCAAGTATGGGCTTGTCCCGCTCCTTTCTCTGGCGGAAGGCCTCGACGATCGAAGACGCGACGTCCACCTGTCGCACGCCGAGAGGGGGAACGAAGGCGGCGATGGCCGCGTCCACGTTGGGGTCCGCCAGAACGGCCTCCAGCGCCACTCTGTACGATTCGGATGTGGCCGAGGCGATCATGTCCACTGGATTCCGCACCGACGCTTCGGCGGGGAAGATGTCCCGCAGACGCGCCTGGGTGTCGGCCGACAGCTCCACGACATCGAGCCCCTCCGACTCACACGCGTCGGCGATCATGATGCCCGGGCCGCCGGCGTTGGTTACGATGGCGACCCGACTTCCGCGGGGAATGGGCTGCTCCTCCAGGGCCATGGCCATGTCGAAGAGCGCCTCCACCGAGTCGGCCCGGAGTACGCCGCACTGGGACAACAAGGCGTCGGTGGCCACGTCCACGCCGGCCAGCGCCCCCGTGTGCGACGCGGCGGCACGCGCGCCTGACTGGGTTCTCCCGGACTTCACCACCACGATCGGCTTCGTTCGGGTGACCTTGCGGGCCAAGGACGTGAAGCGCTGTGGGTTTCCGAAGTTCTCGAGGTACATGAGAATGACCTTGGTGCCCGGGTCGTCACCCCAGTACTCCACCAGATCATTGCCGCTCACGTCGGCCTTGTTGCCCACGGACGCGAAGTGGTGGATTCCGATGCCATACTCCGCTGCATAGTCCAGGATGGTGACGCCCATGGCACCGGATTGGCTCAGAAAGCTCATGGGGCCGGCGGGCGGCATGGTGGGGGCGAACGTCGCGTTCATGGAGAACGCCGGGTCGGTGGAGAGGATGCCCATGCAGTTGGGTCCCACGAGTCTCATGCCCAGGGCGCGGACCCGCTCGGCCAGGGTTGCCTCCATCGCGACGCCTGCGCCGCCCACCTCCTTGAATCCTGCGGAGATCACGACCAGCGCCTTCACGCCCTTCGCGCCGCACTGCTCCACGACTTCCAGCACCCCGTCCTTGGGAACGACGATCACGGCCAGGTCCACCGCGCCGGGGATGTCGCCCACGGAGGGATACGCCGCAATGGAATGGACCGCCGCCGCATTGGGGTTGACCGGGTAGATGACACCGGTGTATCCGTGGCGGAGCAGGTTGTCCACGATCTGGTATCCGATGGTGTTGGAGCGACGACTCGCTCCCACCACCGCGATGGACCGGGGTTGGAAGAACGCGTCCAAAGACGGCATGGATTGGGACTCGCCGGTGCGGATGGGGTAGTGTCCTGGGACCATCACTCTAGCCCGGTGGAAACTTCAATTGAAGGGGGCATGATTGGAGCAGGCTCGGCTCGTCCGAACGGCACGCTTCCGAGCGCGCCACCACTACCACAATCCGGCATGGACCGCCGAGGAGAACGCTCGGGTGTTCGGGCTCCAGGGGGTGTCCCACGAGCACGATTGGCGTGTGGTGGTCCATGTGGTGGGGCCGGTGGATCAGGCCACCGGCTGGTGCTGCGACCTCGGGCCCCTGGACCGGGCCTTGGAACGACTTCTGCGCGGGTGGGACGGAGGCGACCTCAACGTCGTCATCCCCGAGGTGGCGGCCGGCACCCTGCGCCCCTCCACGGAGAACCTGGCCCAGTGGATGTACATGGGTCTGCGCGACTCGGTGCGTGAGCCCGTCACCCTCGTGAAGGTGGAGGTCCACGAGAGTGAGACGCTGGGCGCGGTCTATCCCGTCGGCTCAGGGGGCTTCACGTAGCAAACCCGCGTCCGCGAAGTGACGGAGGGCCTGCTGCACGCCCGTGTCCTCGCTCTTGGGCAAGGCCGCGCCGAATGCACGCCGGATCTCCGTTTCCATGGCGGCCACATCCATCTCGCCGGAGCAGTAGGACCAGACGAGGGCCGCGGTGACGTCCAGGACCTGTACGCGCTGGGCCACCGGGTCGAAGAGCAACCAGTCCTCGCCGACCTTCCGGAAGTCGACGTCTCCCCGGGCGGAGGGGCGGCAGGCGGGATCGAAGGCCGGTGGGGGCGTGGGCATGGCATAGAATCGATGCCCGAGGCATCTTTCGCCATGGGCCACCCCCACGATCGAGATTCGCAGGAATTCGCCGTTCCGGCAGCGGCCGGGGGGGAGGCGCACCCGCGCCCGACGCCTGTGCGAGCATCCCTCGGCGACCCCCAGGGGGACGCCAAGCGGCCGGAGGCCGCAAGGACCACGGCCGAGTTCGAGGCGGACGGCGCGTCCTGGAGCGTGCACGTAGGCGGCAAGGGGCGGTCCGGTGCGGCGTCGGCCCCCATCCTGCTCCTCGTTTTCGAGAGGATCCGAGGAGGCGACCCCGAGATGAGGGAGGCTTGGGTCGTGGGGAACTCCCTCGCCGACCTCACGGATCTGGACGTGGATGGGGCCTTCGGCAGGAGCATGCCGACGCCGGTGCCCTGGTCACAGAAGCCCCTCTTCCCCGAGGCCGGGTCTCGAGGCGGGAGAGACGGGTAGTCGTCACCCCCGGGGGACACGCTCCGTGTCGATTGTACACGGACCCGCGTCGCCTCGACACGTATCGTCCGAGAAACGCCGTCCTGCTTGGCTTCCTACAGCCTGCGAACCCGTGGGTCTCCGGCACGATCCCTGCTTACATCAATCCCGATGCCGGGGGGTTGGATCCGGCAGAGCGTTTCCTGCGGAACGAGGCAAGGATCGATGAGGTTGGGCCGGGAGGACCTCGAGAGCGATCTCCACGCGTGGAGCGCCGTTGGGGGCATCGTGATCACGGAAGGGGAGTCTTCACCACCCCAGCAACCGCGCATTGCGGCGTTCATCTGGGGGGGTAAGGTTCGCCCTGCACCCACTCTTCCCTTCGGACGTTGGAAGGACGTGGCGTAACGCCCGTTCTGCACAGGGGAGACTTCGAGCCTTCCGTGGGCCACGCCGGCCACGGAGGGCTCGGCTTCGTCCGGCACCCTCGCGGCCCGGACCGTCTACTTCCCCAGCGGGTAAGCCAGTGGGCCACCTGGCTTGCCGGCCAGAGGCGGGGTCTCAACAAGGGGCAGGGGTTCGGTGTCTTTCAGTTCGACCGAAACGCCGGGTGACGGCGAGTTGGTGCGCAGGGCCAGGCGCGGAGACGAACGTGCGCTCGGGCTCCTCGTGCAGAAGTACCAGCGGGCGGCGTATGCCGTGGCGTATTCGGTGACGGGAAGGCACGAGGACTCGGAAGACGCTGCGCAGGAGGCCTTCTTGGTGGCTTTGGAACGCCTCGACGAATGTCGGAATCCCGAGCGTTTCGCCGGATGGCTCATGACCATCGTGAGGAACCGCTCGCGGAACCTCGTCCGCCGGGAGGTGCTGAGGGAGACTGACCAGGTTCCGGTTTCAGCGAGTTCAGGGACCCCTGGGCCGGACAAGGAGGCGGAGCTCTCGGAACTCCATGACGTTTTGCGGCAGGCACTCGGTGCCCTCCCCGAGGTTCAGAGGCAGGTGGTGCTCCTCCATGACCTCGAGGGGTGGAAGCATCGGGAGATCGCGGACAGGATCGGCTTGCCGTCGGGCACAGTCAGGTCCCATCTCCATTTTGCCCGCAGGGCCCTCCGGGACGCTCTCGGCGGCCATGAGGCGATTGAAGACAGACGAAGGAGGGAAGGATGAAGGACGACCTGGACAGGGAAGGACGGGACATGGAGGTCGCCTCGTACCTGAGCCTCCTGGATCCTGCGTCCAGCGACCCCAACTACTGGATGCGGTTCCAGTCGCGGGTCCTCAGAGATGCCGCGCCCGAGCTGGCTCGCCGGCGCGTCATGGCCGACCTCACCGTGGGCGATGTGCTCACGGCATGGTCCCGGACGCTGGTTCCCGCAGCCGTGTTGGCTGCGGCCATGGCGGGCCTGATCGCGGTCAGAAGCCCGGCGGTTTCCGGTCCTGTCGCGGTCGAGATGGGCGTTGAGGAACTCCTCGTCTTGGGGATCGACGACGACCCCATCCCCGTGGCCCTCGAGAGTGACGAGTCCGCCGCCACGCTGGCCTTTGCCGGAGATCGGTTCTGATGGAGAGGATGCTCCGCACGCGCTTGGTGACCACGCTGGTGTTGGCGGTCGTCTTTTCCGCCGGGCTGCTCGTCGGCGTGGCTGCTGACCGCTTCCTGGCGGCCTCCTCGGCCGAGGCCGAAACGCCGGAGGACTCTAACGCCGCTCGGGCTCGACGCGTCCCTATGTACGAACAGGTGGGGCCCGACGAAGCCCAGAAGATCCTCATCGATTCCATCGTAGGTGAGTACAGGTCGTCCATGAAGTCGCTTCACGCCGAGTTCCGGGCAACCTACAACCCGAGGTACCAGTCGCTGGTCGACAGTGCGCGGGCCTCCATCAAGGGCGTGCTCACGGCTGAGCAGGCCCAGGCATATGACTCCCTGGTCGCTGACCTGGAGCGCAGACGCGCGGAACGCGGCTCGAGGGAAGACTGAGAAGAATAGACCCCATGAAAAGACTGATGCGGGTCCACCGGGGATGGTGGGCCTTCCTGGCGGCGCTGGTACTCGTGTGGCCGGCTACCCTGGTCGCGCAGGTCACCGTGACCCTGGATGAGGCCATCCAGAGGGCCATGGATCGAAGCCCGACCATGGCACAGCAGGAGCAGGCCGTGGGGAACGCTTCGGCAGCGAGGCGACAAGCCATCGGGGCGTTCATCCCCAACGTCAGCGCGAACTCCAGCGGCTCCCTCAGGAGCACACAGCGCTTCGACCCGGGCACGGACCGGATTGTGGAAGGCAGCTCCGACTCCTACAGCGCCGGCCTGTCGGGCTCTGTCACGCTGTTCGACGGCGGCCGGATGTTCGCCAGCTACAGTGGCGCCCAAGCCGACTACTCGGCCGCACTGGCGCGTCGCGAGAACCAGCGAAATCAGGTTACGCTCCAAACCAAGAATCTCTTCTTCGCGGCGCTGCGCCAGGTCGATCTCCTCGAGGTCGCCCAACGGAGGGTGCAGCAGGCGGAAGAGAGCCTGAACATGGTTCGGACGCGGACGCAGGTGGGCACCGCGACCGTAAGCGACTCCCTGCGGGCGCGTCTCGAAATGGTGAACGCGCGACAGGCGGTGCTTTCCGCCGAGACGGCCACCCGTGCGGCCCGGTTCGCGCTGGGCCGCCAGATCGGGGAGTCCGGTCCGGTGGTGCCGGTGCGGCCCGATGACCTGGAGCCAACCCCGATCGGCATGTCCGAAGAGGAGATCCTCCAGCTGGCCGAGGCAGCATCGCCGTCGGTCATCGCGGCGGAACAGGGCACGATGGCCGCCGGCAAGGACGTGACCATCGCAAAGGCCCAATATCTGCCTTCCATCAGCTTCTCCAGCGGGTACAACTGGGCCAACCAGTCGGCGTCCCTTTCGGGCGGAACGGCAAGCTGGAATCTGGGCCTCCGAGCCAGCTACCCCATCTTCAACGGCTTCGCACGTGAGGGAGCGGTCGACCGGGCGCAGTGGTCTCAGCGGGTCGCACGACTCCAGGAGGACGATGCCCGCCTGGCCGCCCGGGAGCAGGCTGACGGTGCGTTGCAGGACGTGCGCACTGCGGAGCAGGCCATCGCCATCGCCCAGGAGGCGCAGGCCGTGGCCCAGGAGGATCTGCGCGTGGTGGGAGAGCGGTACCGAGTGGGCGTGGCCACCATCCTGGAGCTCGTGACCAGCCAGATATCGGTGGTTCAGGCGGGTGTGAACGTGGTCACGTCTCGCTACGACTATGTGTTGGCCAGGGCGCAGCTCGAGGCCGTGCTGGGGAGGGAATTGTGATGAACGACCTGATCATCCGTACCGTGGGGCTGAAGAAGCATTACGTCTTGGGAGCCGAGACCGTGCGTGCGGTTCGTGGGGTGGATCTCGAGATCCGCAAGGGAGAGTTCGTGGCGATCATGGGTCCTTCCGGGTCCGGCAAGTCCACGTTCATGAACATGATCGGGTGTCTGGACACGCCCACCGAGGGCAAGTACTGGCTCAACGGCCAGTCCGTGGCGGAACTCACCGACGACGAGTTGGCGGGCGTGCGGAACAAGGAGATCGGATTCGTCTTCCAGACCTTCAACCTCCTCCCTCGAGCGACCGCCCTCCACAACGTGGAGCTTCCACTGATCTACGCCGGTGTGGGCGCGAAGGAGCGCAAGCGCGTGGCGACGGAGAAACTCGAGCTGGTGGGGTTGGGTGACCGCCTGGACCACCGGCCTCCTGAGATGTCCGGAGGCCAGCGCCAGCGGGTGGCGGTCGCACGGGCGTTGGTGAACGAACCGGCCCTGCTTCTTGCCGATGAACCCACGGGAAACCTGGACTCGGTGACGAGCCATGAGATCATGCTGCAGCTGGCCGAGCTGAACCGGCTCGGCCAGACCATCGTGCTGGTTACGCATGAGCGAGACATCGCCGGATTCGCCAATCGGCAGGTGCACCTGAAGGACGGCGTCATCGAATCCGACTTCCTGAACCATCGCGCGGAGACCCCCGCATGAAGATCCATATCACCAGGTGGGTCGGCATGGCGCTGACCCTTCTCGCCGTTTCCGCGTGCAGCACGGGCGAAGCCGCCGAGGATGCGCCCAGACTGCAGACCGAGGAGGTCATTCGCGGCGACCTGACCATCCTCGCCGAGGCGACCGGCACCGTGGAGCCGGTCCGTTCCGTCGAGGTGAAGTCCAAGGCGTCGGGTGAGATCCTGAGGCTGTACGTGGACGTCGGCGACATCGTGCAGCCTGGAGCCCTGTTGGCCGAGGTCGACCCACGAGACGTACGCAACCGGTACGAGCAGGCCCAGGCGGACCTGGAGGTGGCGAAGGCGCGGACCGAGATCAGCAAGGCTCAGCTCGATCGGTCCGCGGAGCTCCTGTCCGCCGGCGTCATCGCCGAGCAGGAACATGAGACCAAGCGGCTGGACTACGCCAACGCCCTTGCCAATCAGGTGAAGGCCGAGACGAACTTCGAGTTGTCCGAACTCCAGTTGCAGGACGTCACGATTCGAGCCCCCATGAAGGGCACGATCATCCAGAAGAACGTGGAGGAGGGAGGCGTCATCCAGTCCGCCTCGGGGAACGTCTCGGGCGGCACCACGCTGTTCGTCATGGCGAACCTGGACGAGATGCAGGTTCGCACGCTGGTGGACGAGACGGACATGGGTCAGATCCAGGCGGGGCTCACCACCACCGTGGAGGTGGAAGCTTTCCCGGACCGGACGTTCCGGGGCAACGTCCAGAAGATCGAGCCCCAGGCCACGGTGCAGCAGAACGTCACCATGTTCCCGGTCATCGTCACCCTCGACAATCGTGCCGGGCTGCTGAAGCCCGGCATGAACGCCGAGGTGAACATCCTCATCGCCCAGGCTCTGGACGTGCTTCTGGTGCCCAACAGCGCCATCGTGCGTCCGCAGGACGTAGGACCCGCGGCCCTGGCCCTGGGGCTGGACGTGGAGTCCATGGATCTGACGCAGTTCATGCGTGCGGGGAGGAACGGGAATGGAGGCGCGCGTCCCGGCGAGGCCGACTCCGAAGGCGCCGCCGCGACCCCGGCTGCCCCCGGGGCCGCCGGAGCCAACCCCATGAGATCCCAGTTCGATTCGCTCCGCGCGAAGGTGGGTCGGGGAGAGATCACCCAGGACTCCATGCGCGTCCTCATGGCTGGGATGCGTGGGGCGGCGGGAGGGGCCATGGCGGCGCCTGCCGACGTTGGCGTGCCGGCGCGGAGAACCCGCGCTTCCGTCGTGTTCGTCATGGGAACCGACTCCGTGCCGGTGCCTCGCCTGATCCAGGTGGGACTGAACGACTGGGACAACTCCCAGGTCGCCAGCGGTCTCGAGGAGGGTGAAGTCCTCGTCGTGGTCAGCGCCGCCCAGTTGCAGGCGCAGCAGACCCAGTGGCTGAGCCAGATGCGGTCCCGCATGGGGGGCAGCCCCTTCGGTGGCGGCGGCATGGGCGGCGGCCGGCCTCCGGGTCGCTAGGGGCGTCGGACATGCTCATTTTCGAGATCCTGATGGTGGCCATGACCGCCATCCGGGCCAACGCGCTCCGTTCGGTCCTCACCACGCTGGGCATCATCATCGGCGTGGCTGCAGTGATCGCCATGGTGTCGCTGGGCGAGGGCGCGCAGCAGAGGGTGGAGTCGCAGATCCAGCGGATGGGGACCAACGTCCTCACCGTTCGCCCGGGTCAGCAATTCATGGGCGGCGTATCCCGCGGGGACACCCAGATGTCGGTCGAGGACGCCCTGGCCCTCCGGGACGACTCCGACGGGCTCATCAACGTGGCCCCTGAGATCACCAGCCGGCTTCAGGTGACCTATGCGCGTTGGAACTCCAACACCACGATTCTGGGAACGTGGCCCGAGTACTTCGCCATGTACGATCACGCGCTCCTCGCCGGGCGGTTCTTCAACCAGGGTGAGGTGCGGGGACGTCGTCGCGTCGCGGTGCTGGGGTACAATGTTCCCGCCAACCTCGGGCAGGAGGAGGACCACGTAGGCTTGGTTGGACAGACCATCCAGATCCGCGGCGTTCCCTTCGAAGTGATCGGCGTCCTGGCGGAGAAGGGCGATGCTGCATGGATCCGCCCTGACGATCAGGTGTTCATCCCCATGTCCACCGCCCAGTATCGGGTCTTCGGCGGGAGAGATCGCATCAATGCCATCTATGCGTCCACGGCGACGCCGGAGCAGCTGGACGGGGCCTACGCGGTCATCGACCGGATCATGCGGCGGCAGCATCGCATCGAGCCGGGGGCCGAAGCGGACTTCAACATCCGGAACTCGGCGGACCTGCTCGAGACCTTCAACGAGACGGCGCAGACGTTCACCCTGCTTCTGGCGGGCATCGCGGGGATCAGTCTGCTCGTGGGCGGGATCGGCATCATGAACATCATGTTGGTCAGCGTCACGGAGCGTACCCGTGAGATCGGGGTTCGCAAGGCGCTGGGGGCCACGCGCCGCGCCATCATGTTCCAGTTCCTCATCGAATCCCTGTTCCTGTGCGTGCTCGGCGGACTGTTGGGCGTCGGGCTCGGTATCGGCGGAGCCGCGCTCATGACCAGGCTCCAACAGTGGGAGACCGTGGTGTCCGTCCAGGCCATCTTCATGGCGCTGGCGTTCTCGGCGGGGGTAGGCCTGTTCTTCGGGATCTGGCCGGCGCAGCGGGCGGCTCGACTGGATCCCATCGTCGCCCTGAGGTACGAATAGGAGGACCGGGCCCCGCCGGCTCTCCATTCAGAGAAGGTCGAAGGCGAAACGAGAAGGGCGGCATCCCAGAGGTGCCGCCCTTCTTCTTGGTCGCCTCGCCTGATGGAGAACCTTGCGGGCGCGTGGCGCTGGCTCGGCGTCCCTACCGTCGAAGCAGGACCTGCACCTGTTTCCCCTTCCGCACCAGGGTGATGGGAAGGTCCGACGCGGCCCGGGCGAGACCTTCGCGGAGGTCCAGGATGGAATGCACCTCGCGGCCGCCCACGCGGATGACCACGTCGCCGGGTTGCAGACCCGCCTCGGCGGCGGGAGTGCCTTCGGGCACGTCCACCACGAGGACGCCCGCACTCACCTGGAAGTAGGCGGCCAACTCCGGTTTGAGGTCCACCACCTCGGCGCCGGCGGCGCGGCTCTGGCCGAGGACGTAGGGCGCCAAGGGGCGGGCGCGAAGCAGGCCCGACTCCGGGGCAGGCATTTCCTCGACGCTCGGTGCGGCAGGGGGTTCGAACAGCGTGCCGCCGAAGCGTTCTCCGACTTCACGCCGAGTCGCCTGTTCCATGGCGGCTCGCAGCCTGACCGCTTCGAGTTCGAGCTTGTCGAGTCCGCTCTCCAGGCGACGAAGCTCGGCGTCGTTGCGGTCGATGCGGACGTCGCCGGCTTGGCGCGACAGCTCCCGGGTGCGTGTCGCCTGCTGCGCTTGAAGGGCTCCGATGTCCTTGTTCAACTGCTCCATTTCCGCACGGAGGGAATCGTGCTCGGCGCCCCGGAAAAGGAAGAACGAGAAGGGCGGGCGGACCCCGGGGACCCGGATGCCCGAGCTGGACTCCGGGTGGGTTGTTTCGAAGGGTGCGACCTCCACGATTTCACCTCTCCGCGGGGACCGGACCCGGATGCTCCCACCGGGGATGCGGTGGAGCACGACGGCGAGGGAGTCGGGGCTACCCGGCTCCCCGACCATGGCCAGGGTGCCATCCGGCTCGCGAATGAGGCGGATGCGCAGCGAGTCCATGGCCCGGTACATGCGATCCACCATGGAGTCCGCCCTGAACGTTACGGACCAGTTCTGGGGAGCCACGACGACGTCGGTTGGGCGCGGCGTCGCCGTCACCGCCAGTTCCAGACGTCGACCTTCACGCTCCACGACCATCCGGATGGGATCCCCCGGACGGATTTCACTGGCGATACTGCCGAACTGATCTTGCCACTTCCGGCCGTTGACGGTGATCACCACGTCGCCGGGCCGAACCCCCGCCTGATCGGCGGGTCCGCCTCGGATGACGTCGGTGACGGTGACGACAGTGCTGGCGCTTCCGCCTTTCTCGGTGGTCAGCACCTCGAAGGAGACGCCGATCCAGCCCCGTGACTGGCCCCGTGACTGGACCGTTCCCGTCACCACCTGGGCGGCGGCGGGAGCGGTCGCCAGTGCCAGCGCGGCGACGAGGGTCAGTGTGCGCAGGGAGCTTCGCATGATCAGAACCAGTTGTCCTGGCTCGAGGAAATCCGGCGCAGCGTAGCCTCACGCTCCGCCAGCGTCGACGCGAGCAGTCCGTTCAGGAACGGATCCGCAGGTGCCTGCCTCACCGCTGCCTGGCTGGCGGCCACCAGGTACTCGAGGGCGGCGAACCGACCGCGCGGGTCGCCCTGGTAGTCATCGCCTCCGCTTTGGGCCAGGAACTGGCGATACTGGCTCACGGCGTTGATGTAGTTCTCCTCCGCGACCTGAAGAGCGGCCGCCGCCGCGTCCACATCGGTGGCGTCGGTGAACATCGCCGTCTGGCCCACGAAGGCCGTGGGATCCGCGGAAGGCTGGGTCTGCGACGTGAACGCTGCGCCCACGCCGGTGCCGCCCAGGAAGAGGGCGATGGCCGCGGCGGTACGCATCCACGGGGGTGTGTGCGCCAGGCTGAGCCGCTCCAGGAGGCCGGGGCTTTCCACCAGGCCCTCGGAACGCAGACGCGCCTCCAGGACCTCCCAGTCGCCCAGCGGGGGCCGGATCTCCGGAAGGGCGGCCAGGGCCTGGGTCTGGGCACGCAGTGCCTCCAACTCGGACGTGCACACGATGCACGTACGCAGATGCCGGGCCTCGTGGGCGTCCGGGTTCTCGTCCACCAGCCTGGCCAGGGACTCTCTCGTCAGGTGCTCCATGCTTCTACCCCGCCTTCGTTCGTAGCGCCGTCCAGGGCGGTGAGCATCTCCCGCATCTTCGCTCTCGCCTTGAACAGCTGGGACTTCGATGTACCCGCGGAGATGCCCAGCGCATCTCCGATGTCCTCGTGGGTGTAGCCCTCCACGTCGTGGAGAATCAACACCTGCCTCATACCGTCGGGCAGGCCATCCATGGCCTGCTCGAGCCTCCGCTGGAGCAGGGTGTCCCCGCTCCTGGGCCCCACCGGGACCTCCGCCGGGAAGGGGGCTTCCCTCTTTCGCCGGTTCTCCGTCTTCCGCAGAGCCTGCAGCGCCGAGTTCACGGCGATGCGGTGCAGCCAGGTCGAGAAACGGGCGTCCCCCCGAAACGAGGGAAGTGCCCGGATCGCCCGGATCCACGCTTCCTGAGCGTAGTCCTGCGCAAGCTCGTCGTCTCCGGCGATACGACGCACGACCGCGAACACCCTGGGGGCGTAACGCTCGTACAACGTCCGGATCGCGCGGTCGTTGCCGTCCGCTGCCTGTCGAATGACCTGGCTTTCCGTCATGACCCTCGAGGGGTGGGTTCTTCCTTCTGCCTGGTTCGACGGCGCGAGCCTATCGGATGGTTGCCCGGCCGTTCCGCAACGCCTAGCGTCCCGTTACCTACCTACCCACCCGCCCCAGGCCATGATCCGCTTTCAGGGACTCACCAAAAGATACGGGCGCCTCACCGCCGTCCGCGACCTTACCCTGGAGGTTCGGCCCGGGGAGGTCGTCGCCCTCCTGGGTCCCAACGGGGCGGGCAAGACGACGGCCCTGCGCTGCCTGGCCACGCTCCTTGCTCCGTCGGCGGGGACCGTGACCGTCTTCGGAGCCGACGCGGTCCGTGAGCCCCTGGAGGTGCGCCGTCGCATCGCGTTTCTCGCGGCTTCCATGGGGTTGTACGAGCGGCTTTCCGCCCGCGAACTGGTGACCTACTTCGGACGTCTCCACGGGATGGAGGGCCCCGCTCTGGAGGAGCGGGTCGATGCCTTGGTGGACCTGTTCGGCATCGGCGAATTCCGGGATCGCTGGTGCGGTCGCCTCTCCACCGGCCAGCGCCAGCGCGTCTCTCTGGCGCGCGCCCTGGTCCACGATCCGCCGGTGCTGATCCTCGACGAGCCCACCCTGGGCCTCGACGTGCTCAGTGGTCGGACCATCCACGACTTCATTTCCCGGGAGCGGGCGCGCGGGAAGGCCGTGCTCTTCTCCACGCATCAGATGGAGGAGGTGGATCTCCTGGCGGATCGCGTTGGCGTCCTGCGTCGGGGTGAACTGGTTGCACAGGGAACGCCCCAGGAGCTCCTGGAAATCACCGGTGCGACCAACCTGGTCCGGGCGTTCTTGGCGCTGGTGGGGGACTCCGAGGGTGGGGAGGCCGCATGAGCCCCTGGTGGATCGTCTTCACCAAGGAGTTGCGTGAGACGGTTCGGGACCGGCGCACGCTCCTCATGATGGTGGTGGTTCCGGTTCTGCTGTATCCGGTGCTCCTGGTGGTGGGCGAGCAGATCCTCTTGTTCGGCCAGCGAAGGCTGGAGTCGTACGCTGCCCCGGTAGCCATCGTGGGAGAGGCTCCGACCGAGCTTCTGGCCCTGGTGGATTCGTCAGGGACGTTGAGGCGGACAACCCTGTCCCAGAAGCCCGAAGAGGCGTTGCGTGCCGACGCCGTCGCGGCGGTGGTGGTGCTCGGTCCCCAAGTCGAAGGCGAAGACACGCGCAGCGTGACCCTCCTCTACGACGCCACGTCGGACCAGTCCCTGCGGGGGCGCCGGGAGGCGTCCAGGGTCCTGGATGCCTGGCGGGACACGCTCCTGGCCCGGCGACTCGAGGCCCGGGGCCTGTCCGGGAGCTTCGCCCGGCCGGTGGCGGTGGCCGACTCCTCGGTGGCGCGACCCGAAGAGGTGGGCGGGTACACCCTGGGCAGGATCCTGCCCCTCCTCCTGGTCGTGATCACGTTACTGGGCGCCTTCTACCCGGCCATCGATCTGGCGGCTGGTGAGAAGGAGCGAGGTACCCTGGAGACCCTCCTCACCGCTCCCGTGCCTCCCGGAGCCGTGGTGATCGGGAAGTTCGTCACCGTGGCGCTCATCGGCATCGTGGCGGCCGCGCTGAACCTCGGGAGCATGCTGCTCACGTTCCAGACGGGGGTGCTCCAGATCGCCTCGCAGGTCGGCCTCGACGTGTCCCTGCCTGTGGGCTCGGTGGTCGTCATCTTCCTGACCCTGATTCCCCTCGCGGTCCTGTTCGGGGCCCTCTTCCTGGGGCTCGCCGTCCGGTCGTCTTCTTTCAAGGAGGCCCAGAACGCTCTGACCCCGGTCTACATGGTGGTGCTCATCCCCGCCATGCTTCCTCTCTTTCCGGGAATAGCCTTCACGCCCCTCATGGCCCTCGTGCCCGTGGCAGGGGTGACCTTCTTCTTCCGGGACCTCATGGGCGGGGACGCCAGGCTGTTCACCGGCCTTCTGGTGCTGGCTTCCACGGCCCTCTACGCCGTCGGGGCGCTGATCTTCGCCGCCCGCGCGTTCGGCAGCGAGGCGGTACTGTTCGGAGGAGACGAGGAGGGGGCAGAGGTGACCCCCGGGCCGTGGTGGTCGGCCATGGTGCGCCGAGGCCGCGCCGGACGGGTTCCGGACCCACGTACAGCCGTGTTCTTCGTGGCGGGGGTGGCCGTTCTCTTCTTCTGGCTGGGCATCACCCTGCAGGTCCACTTGGGGGAGCGAGGCCTCCTGGCGTCGGAGTGGCTCCTCCTGTTCGTCCCGGCGCTCCTGTTCGTTCGCCTGGCCGGGTTCGACTTCCGGGGCACTCTTTCCCTGAGGCGACCTTCGGGCTCCGGGGTCCTGGGCGCCCTGCTCCTCGTGGCCGGCGCCACGCCCCTGGCGTGGGGCATCGGATGGGTACAGACGTTCTTCCTGCCCATCCCCTGGGAGATCCTGGAGGGGTTGGAGAAGTTGGTGACGGCCGAGACCCCCGGGCGACTGGCTTGGCTCCTTCTCCTTCTGGCCGTCACTCCAGCCGTCTGTGAGGAGGTGGTGTTCCGAGGGGTGCTCCTCGGGGGCACCCGTTCCCTGGCTCCCTGGCGGGTCGTCCTTCTCAACGGCCTCGTGTTCGGGGCCTTCCATCTGTCCTTCGAGACGGCCATCCGGTTCCTTCCGACGGCCTGGCTGGGTATCGTCATCGCGTGGGCGGTGCTGAAGACCGGTTCCATCTGGGTCGGATCTCTCATGCACCTCCTGAACAATGGCACCATCGTGCTGCTTGCGTCCGTTCCGGCACTCCAGGCCTTGATCTCGGATTCGAACGCTCCACCGCCCTTGTGGGTCATGCCCCTGGCGGTGATGTCTCTCTACGGAGGCGTCAGGATTCTGGCTTCCTTGCCGGAGGTCGGAGACGTCCGGCAGCCGCTCACCTCAAGCGAGGATTCATGACCGAAGGCAAGCGCCTCCCCGGAGCCACGCACCTCGAATGCACCGGCACCGGCGAGCGATACGACAGCGAGCAGCTCATCGGGCTATCGAGGGAAGGGAAGCCTCTCTTCGCGCGGTACGACCTGGAGGCGCTCAAGAGGAACTTCACGCCCGAGGCGGTGGCGACGCGGCGCGCCGACCTCTGGCGGTACGAAGAGGTCCTTCCCGTCCGAGACCCGGCCTGCCAGATCGCGCTGGGGGAAGGGTGGACCCCCATGCTGGACTCGCCCCGCACAGCGGCGCGCCTCGGCGTGCGGCGGGTCTGGGTGAAGGATGAGGGGCAGAACCCCACCGGTTCGTTCAAGGCCAGAGGGCTCGGCCTTGCCGTGTCCCGGGCGTTGGAACTGGGCGCCAAGGAGCTGGCCCTGCCGTCGGCGGGGAACGCGGGCAGCGCGGCGGCAGCCTACGGCGCCGCAGCGGGGCTTCCGGTCCACGTGGTGGTACCCAACGATACTCCGGCGCCCATCCTCGAGGAGATCGCGGCGCTCGGTGCGGATCTGCAGCTCCTGGACGGCCTCATCACCGACTGTGGCAAGGTCGTCCGAAAAGGTGTCGAGGAGCACGGATGGTTCGATCTCTCCACGCTGAAGGAGCCCTACCGCGTGGAGGGAAAGAAGACCATGGGGTATGAGCTCTTCGAGCAGCTCGGCAGGCGCCTTCCCGACGCCATCGTCTATCCCACGGGCGGCGGGACGGGGCTCATCGGGATGTGGAAGGCCTTCGACGAGATGGAGGAGTTGGGGTGGATCGGCCCGGAGCGTCCCAAGATGTTCACCGTTCAGGCGGCGGGCTGCGCGCCCATGGTCAGAGCGTGGGAGTCCGGTGCCGAGCATGCCGAGATGTGGCAGGGCGCCACCACCTATGCCTCGGGGCTTCGTGTCCCGGGCGCGGTCGGCGATTTCCTCATCCTGCGCGCACTCAGGGCATCGGGTGGCGGAGCCGTGGCGGTGCCTGACCATCTCATGAAGGAATGGGTGTACAAGCTGGGGGCGGACACCGGCATCTTCGCGGCCCCGGAGGGTGGCGCCACCGCTGCAGCCGTCCCCATGCTCAAGGAGAAGGGCCTCATCTCCGAAAGCGACGAAGTGGTGCTCTTCAACACCGGTAGCGGCCTCAAGTACGTGGGCATGACGCCCGTGGACTAGAAGGTCATTGGACCCTTATGATCTCCTTCACCGTCGCCTTTCTCTCCGCCTTCCTGGTGGCCCTGGTCGCCGCCGCCGGGATGCGTCTGCGCGGGCGCATGGCCCGGCATCGGACAGGAGGGACGCCGGTCATCGACGACGAGGCGGTGCGCCGGATCCTCGAGGAGGGTGTGTTCGAGGCCCACCTGGAGGACCCGCTGGACATCCAGGAGATCGAGGACGAGGAGCGCCGCTTCTGGTCAGAACACTGGGATGAGCCGGAGGAGTGGTGACAACGCCGGCGAATGGGGCCCGGCTAACGCCGCCAGCGGTAGTAGAGACCCGGAAGCGGCACGAGTCGCTTGTTCAGCGGCATCTCGTCGTCCGGGTCGGTGCGACGCACCCCCAGGGCGCGATTCACGTTCACCGTGGCGCCCAGGAAGTGGTTGCCGGAGGCCCTCCAGTCGAGGCCGATCGGGGCATGGAGGACGGCGGCGAACCCGGTGCGCTCCCCCGAGGGGTGCGCCGCCACCAGCCAGAGGCCCCCGCCCACGAAGGGGTGCAGGTCGCCGGCCCCGAAGTACTGCTTGACGGCTGCGCTGACGCTCAGGTCGCGGAAGGACCAGGTGCCGAAGGTGAGGTCCACGCTCCGTTGGTCGTCGTAGTACTCGAGGGTGAGTCCCACCGTGCTGATGCCGCCGAAGGTGAAGCCCACCCGCACGCCGGATCCCGTCCCGGTGCCCTGGGCGGTCGCCGGGGCCCAGAAGCCGGCCGCGCTCGTGAGCGTGACCAGCCCCAGCAGGGCTGGCAACAGACGGCGGGGGAGGCGGGATCTCGGCGACATGATGGCCGGAGTATAGGCAGACAGCCCAGGGCGGTCCACGGTTCGCGGCGCGCTTGGCTCTGCGCGCTGGCGGTCTTCGCCCCGGCGGCGTGTGCTCCCCCGGATTCGCCTCCCGGCCTCGCCAACCCCTTCCCGGACGCGTTCGTCGTTCTCCTGCGTCCTGACACCGTGCGGACGGTGTCCGTAGGGGCTGGCGCATGGTATCGCTATCTCTGGGCGCCGGAGGGGCCGTGGGCCGTACACATGGTCGAAGCGGATCTCGCGCGCTGCGACCTGGGGCTTCGCATCCTGCGGGCGGAGGCCCGGGAGCAGGGAGGGCGTGGCCACGAGCAGGTCACGTCCATGGTGGCCCGCGCGCGGAGCGTCGTGCTCGCCGCGGTGAACGCCGATTTCTTCACCCCCGAGGGGGGCACGGTGGGCACCGAGGTGGTCCAGGGTCACGTCACCGCTGCACGGTCCCGGCCGGCGTTGGTGTGGCGTCCGGGTGCGGCGCCGTGGATGGGAAGAACGTCCATACGGAATGACACGCTCAGGGGCGGCTGGTCCGTGCCGTTCGGCGCGGGGGACGGCATTACGGAGGGCGTGGGGGGGTTTCCCGAGCTGCTCGATGCTGGAGAGCGGGTGGGCGACCTCGGCGTGGGGGAGAACCCCGCTTTCGCCGCCTCACGTCATCCGCGTACGGCCGTCGGGTACGACGTGGACGGGCGACGCCTCTGGATGATCGTGGTGGACGGACGTCAGCCTCCTTATTCCGCGGGCATGACCCTACCCGAGCTCGCAGCCCTGCTCGAGGCACTGGGGGTGGAGGAGGGGATCAACCTGGATGGTGGAGGGTCGTCCGTCATGGTGGTGGGGGGGAGAGCCATGAACCGTCCATCCGATGAAGCCGGCGAGCGGCCCGTGGTGAACGCACTCTCCCTGGTTCGGGATCCTTCCTTGTGTGGGGCCCCGGCGCGCCCCTAGCTAAGGACGCCCACCCCAGGTAGCGGCGACGCCGATCTGGAACGTCCGCCCCGGGCCCGGTTCGAAGTAGCGACCTCCGAAGGCGTTCACCACCACCGATGCGTCATAGCGCCGATCGAACACGTTGGCCACGGCAACGAACGGCGACAGATCCACGCCGGCGAGACGCGTGTTCCGGAGCCCTACCCGCACGTCGCCCAGGAAGCCGGCGGGTGCTTCGGCGTCGTTGGCGTCGGTCACGGGGATGGCGTCCTGGTAGAGGCCACGCAACTCCAGGAACCCATCGGCACGCCGAAGCGTCACCCAGCCGTCCACCCGATGCGGGGCCAGCCCCGGGATGCGGTTCCCCTCGTAGTCCGTGCCGGAGAGGACATAGTCGTCGTAGCGGGCGTCTACACGGGTGTACGCCAACCGCGCCGTGATCGCTGCGCTCGGACGCGCCTCGACGGTCACTTCCCACCCCGTGTGCGAGGACTCACCGGCGTTGCGGTAGAACGTCCGCCCTGGGGACGAAGACACCTCGAAGGGTACCAGCTCGTTCTTGAGGTCGGTGCGGAACAGTGTGGCTTCCACGCTCCACGCGGAGCCGGGGCGGGCGCGAACGCCGCCCTCGACGGTCAGCGCTCGCGTGGGGTCCAGATCCGGGTTGAACCCGCCGGCGCCCTCGGGGCGATTGGCCAGCTCGGTGGTCGTGGGGGTCTCGAAAGCCGTCGCCAGGGATCCGAAGAGCTCCAAGCCGTCGGTGGGCTCCACCATCAGTCCCAGCGACGGCGAGAACGCGCGCATGGCGCGCTCTCCCGTATCGTCGGTCCCATCGGTCAGAAAGCGGTCTTCGGCGCGGAAGGTGAATCGGTCGTAGCGGGCGCCGGCCAGCACGGCCACGTTCGGCGCCGGTTCCACGCGGGCCTGGACGAACAGTCCGGTGGACCGAACACGCTCCTGCTGGTCCAGGGACAGAGCCCCGCGTTCGCCTCTCTCGTTCTCCCAGTTCCGGCGGTCGTCACTCTGGAACTCTGCCTCGACGCCGCCACCCAGTGTGATCAGGGACCCTCCGTCCCGACTGGAACCATGGAAGAGGGCCCTGAAACCGCCTGCGTTCCGGTCGAAGGCCACGACGTCCGAGGGGATACGACCCTCGAAGTCGCGGCGGATGCCCCACGTCGATACCTCTCCGTCCAGGGCGCCCAGGGGACCGGTCCAGGTGAGGCCGAGTTGGCCCTGGCGGATGTCCTCCCTCGTCTGCTGCAGGACGCTGAAGCGGTACGCCTGGCGGTCCCCCTGATCCAGGAGTGTCTGCGACAGGGATCCGGCGTTGTCGGCAGCCAGGTCCAGCCCGTTGGCGACGACCCGGAGCATTCCGGAACCGACGGCGACGTCCACCATCCCATTGACGACGGTGCGTTCCTGGCGGCCGTAGGTGCTGCCGTCGTCGGCCACCGGGTCGCGGCGGAACCCGTCATAGCCGTACCTGGTCACTCCCGCGCGGTATCCCACCCCACCGGCGCTCCCCGACAGGGAACCCGACGCGGTTCGGAGTCCGTTGGATCCCGCCGCGGATCGGACCTCCACCTCGGTTCCACCCTGCGCGGGCGCTCGGCTCTCGAAGTGGAGAACACCGCCGGCCGCGTTGCCGTAGAGAGCGGAGCCCGGCCCACGAAGCATCTCGACCCTCCCCAGGGAGGGGATGTCCAGGTGGTCCAGGGCGGTCTGGCCGTCAGGGAGGGTGGCGGGGATGCCGTCCACCAGTACCCGCACACCCCGGATGCCGAACTGGGCACGCGCCCCGAAGCCGCGAATGGCGATGCGTTCACCGGAAGCCAGGTTGAAGCGGTTCTGGATCTGGAGGCCAGGAAGGGCCCGGAGCGCTTGCTCCAGGTAGGCTCCTGCGTTGCCCAGGGAGATCTCGTCGCCTGCGGCAACGGACACGGCGTAGGGTGTGCCGGTCCCCACGGTGGAGCGCAGCACGCGCACCACGACGGGTTCAATCACCACGACCGAATCCGGCCGGGCCTGGGCCGACGCGGGACCCGCGAAACATGCGGCGCACACGAGCGCCATGCCCGCCAGGAAGCCAGGGGGAGTCGGGCGCGGTCTTTCGAGGGCGTTACGGAGGCCGGGAAGCGTCAAGGCTCTGATCTCTATCTCAGGGTGATGGGAAGGGTCACGATGCGTGTGCCGGGGGGAAGCGTCGCGGTGTGCACCGACGGCGGCAAATCGCCGGCGGTGACCTCCACGCGGACCTGTGAACCGGTGGGTACGCCGCAGAGAATGAAGATACCCCGGGCGTCCAAGGTGGTGAAAAGCCAAGAAGCCGCAAGGAGATCGTCCGCCCAGCTCAGGGGCGGCAGATCGTCTCTGAGGGGCGCGGCCCGGGTGGGAGCTTCGAAGCCCTCCTGGGGTCCACCCAGCCAGAGGAGACGGACGAGGGCGCCTCCCGCAGCCTGGCCTCCCAGGCGAACACGTCCGAAGAGGACCGCCGTCTCTGGGTCGGAGGCCGGACCCGCGGGGCACGTGTGGTCCAGGACTTCTGCCACGCCTGGGACGCGGATGCGGACGGGTGTGATCTCTCCTGTGTGGGCCTCGACTTCGACGCGCACCGGTCCCAGGCCCAACGTATCCAGGGAAGGGTGGCGCACCACGATCCGCTGAAGCCCCGGCGCCAATCCCGGCAGGAGAAAGGTCCCCGCCCCGAGCGTGGTGGACGGCTCGCCGCCCTCGTCGGCCACCACCGTGGCTCCCTCCAGAGGGCGCGTGTCCGTGGAGTCCACGACGGTTCCCGAGACCGACGCGGTGGTTGCCTCCATCAGGTAGGCGCCCGAGGGGTCGCTCACACGCCATACGGTGCCGCCCTCCTCGAAGTAGCCCCGGACGGCGACGTTGGTCCGCTGGGGGTTCGTGATCAGCAAGGGCATGCGGATGCTCCAGTCCCTGACGATCCAGGTACCGTTGGGCAGCCGGCCGAAAACGACCTGCCCACCGGCGACGCCCGCGTCGTGGTCCCGCGGGACGTTCACGTACGTGAATTCCAGGCGTTCCAGCGTCGCGGTGGCCGCTTCGAGCCAGAGCATTCCCTTTATGTCGGGCATCCGCCGGCCCCGCACCGGCTCGAAGGCCAGACCGACCCGGCCGTCCTTCACCTCGTCGAGGCGCATGCAGTGGGTATCCAGAAACGGATCGGCGAGGAACGCTTCGGCGTCTGGAGCGAAGTACGTCAGCGTCCCGTCGGAGTTCTGCCGGATGAAGCCTTCCGTGACCAGCTCCTCGACGGGCGCGCTCACATAGGGTGCCTGACCCGTGCTCCGGACGAATCGCCTCCGCTCGTTGGTGACGGTCCTCCGGTCCCGCTCCAGCGTGCGTTCGAACTGGAGCAGCGTGTACCGGTAGGCGCCCGACGCAAGGGTCCACGCTGCAGCCTCCAAGGCCTTGCGTGCCTCTTCCCACACCGCGGCCGTGGCTTGACCCTGCTCTCGGCGGAGCCGGCAACGCCTCGACCCCTCCACGTCGATCCCCACGAGTTCCACGGGGCGGATCGGCACGCTCACGCGCTGGAAGGTGCCGTCGACCGGCACGTCGAAGCGTGCGGTGGTGAGACTCTGGTAGCCGATGCGGTCCACGCGGATCTGGAAGACGCCGGGATGGTCCGTCCGCGCTACGAAGGCTCCGGCAGCGTCGGTGAGAACCCGTCGGACCGGGGTGCCGTCCAGTTCCTGGAGGATCACCATGGCCCCCCCCACCGGGGTGCCGGAGATCTCTTCCGTGACGAACCCTCGAACGGTCTGGGCGCGCGCCGGCGAAGCGGCGCAGGCCAGGGCCAGGAGGACCGGCAGCATCTGCAGTCTCATGACGGGACGATACCGCCTCGGGTGGAATTCGGTCACCCCCCGGGTTCCCTCAGCACCGCTGAGCGCGCTAGCTTGCGAGCCATGAATCCGAAGGACTCCAACCATCGATCCCGGTCCGTGTTCGAGCGGCGTCGGGCGGCCGTGTTCGAGCGCCTGGGCGCCGGCGTCATGGTGCTTCCAGCGGCTCCGATCCAATACCGCTCCCGGGACACCGAGATCCCCTACCGGCCCGACAGCGAACTGTATTATGTCACCGGGGCCACCGAGCCGGGAACGGTGGCGGTACTGGTCGGCGGCACCAGTCCGAGTTTTCAGCTCTTCGTGCGCGACCGGGATTCCGAGGCCGAACTCTGGTCGGGCCCCCGCCTCGGCGCCGTTGGGGCAGCCGAGCGGTTCGGCGCCGACGAGACCCATCCCGTCTCGGAACTGGCCTTTCGGGTTCCCCAACTCCTCAAGACGGCAGACCGCATCCACTTCCGGCTGGGGCGCGGAGACGAAGTCGAGTCGCTGGTCAGGAACGCCCTGGTCCAGGCCCGGGCCAGGGGTCCCCGCACGGGAACCGGACCCAGGGGCCTGACGGATCCGGGGGAGATCCTCGACGAGCTCCGATTGCGGAAGGACGCCCACGAGATCCAATGCCTTCGGGCGGCGGCGGCCCTGAGCATCGAGGGCCACCTCGCGGGGGTCGCCGAACTCAAGGCCGGTGCAGGGGAATGGCGCGTGGAGGCCTCGGTGAACGCGGCTTTCCGCCGGGGGGGCGGTACGGGCCCCGGATACGGGACCATCGTGGGGTCGGGCCCCAACGCTTGTGTCCTCCATTACGTGGCCAACAGTCGAGTCATGGAGAAGGGAGACCTGGTGCTTCTGGACGCCGGAGCAGAGCTGGGGATGTACCAGGGGGACGTCACCCGGACGTATCCGGTGGACGGAGTGTTCTCGGGGCGGCAGCGGGCAGTCTACGAAGTGGTGGAGCGGGCACGCGCTGCGGCCGTCGAAGCCGTTGCGCCGGGAGCGAGCCTGGCCGAGATCCATGGGTCCGCCGTCCGTGTGGTGGTGGAGGGCCTGGTCTCGATGGGTGTGCTGAAGGGGGACCTGGAAGAACTGGTGGCCACCGATGCCCACCGCCCCTGGTTCCCGCACCAGACGTCCCACTGGCTCGGCCTGGACGTTCACGACCCCGGCGACTGCGCCCGCGACGGGTCGCCCCGCCTCCTGGAGCCCGGGATGACCTTCACGGTCGAACCGGGCCTCTACTTCCCGGCGGACTCGGAGGAAGGTGCGGCCGCCTTCGCGGGGATCGGGGTGCGGGTGGAGGACGACGTGGTGGTCACCGAGGACGGGCACGACAACCTCACCCGGGCCCTCCCTACCGCGCCCGACGACATCGAGGCCCTGGTCAGGTCCCTCCGGTGACGTCACCGCGCCCCGCCGTCCCCCAGGGCCTTCTGGTCGACGCGCTCCAAACGCGAGGGCCCCTCGTGTCCGTGGAGCTGCGCCCGCCCCGGAGCGATCTGGACGCCGACGAGGGCATGTCCGCCTGGATCGACCTCCACCACACTCTCGGGCGTCTAGCCCGGGACGACCTCTTCGTATTCCTCACCGACAACGCCGTGGGGTCCCGGGAGGAGGAGAATCTGGCCCACGTGGGGGCCAACGTGGGCGCCGATGTGGATCGACGCCGCATCGTGCCGATCCTGACCGCGAAGCACACCCTGGACTACTGCCTCATGTTCGCGTCCCGGGCCGCATCCCAGGGGTACGACACCCTCACGGTGTTGGGGGGGGATCGGTCCGTCGGTCCGCCCCGGTGCGTGCCCCACGCCCAGGATCTCCGACAGATGATCCGGGACAGGGTGCCCGCTTTGTCCCTGGGCGGTTGGGTCAACCCCCTCAAGGATCCCGAGGAGCAGGTCGGGTTCCTCACGGCGCCGGGCGCGCACGCGGACTTCGCCCTCGGGCAGATCGTGTCCCACCACGCGCTGCCGCAGGTGGAACGCTTCGTGACCGCGCTCGAGCGGAGCGGTTGCCCGATCCCGGTCGTATTCGGCGTGTTCTTCTACCGAAGCGCCAACCCGCGCACGCTGGAAACCCTGGGGAGCTTCTTTCCGGTTCCGGCCGAGGACATCACCCGCGACTTCGCTGCGGGCCTGGATGCCGAAGAGATCTGTGCCCGCACCATACGCGAACTCCGCGGCGTGGGGGCGGAGAAGATCTACGTGAGCAATCTGGGCAACAGGGGCGCCGGCGCCGCCCTGCGCAGGATTCTGGAGCGGGTCTAGCGCCGGCCGTCGGCGATGAAGGTCCGCTACGCCGTCGCGCGGATTCCCCCTTCGCGGAGCGTCCTCAACGCCACGTCCACCCGCCCCGAAGGCGCGTGGATGTGGAAGCCCTGCACGAATGGGCGCACCGCGTCGATCATCTCCAGGGCGATGGCGATCCCCTCGTCCAGCGCGGCCTCCGGGCCGGACTCCTCGGCGATGCGCATGCGTGCCACTACCTGAGGAGGCACCACAACTCCGGGCACCTCGTTGGCCAGGAACTCGGCGTTGCGGAGGTTCAGGAGGGGCCAGATTCCCGCCACCACCGGCACGCGCCATTCGTGGACCCGGTCCAGAAACCCTTCCAGGGCATCTGGGTCGAAGACGGGCTGGGTCACGGCGTAGTCCGCGCCGGCCTCGACCTTGTACGCGAAACGACGGACCTCCCGTTCCAGGTCGAGGGCTCCGTGATTGGCTGCGACCCCCACCACGAACTCGGTGGGCGCACCGATGGAGGAGCCACCCGGGTCCACGCCCCGGTTGAGCCCGTGGATCACGTTGGTGAGGCCGATGGAATCGATGTCGAAGACCGCCGTCGCGTCGGGGTAGGGGCCCATTGTGGGTGGGTCTCCGCTCACGACCAGGACGTTGCGCAGGCCTGCGGCGGCGGCGCCCAGGAGGTCGGAGATCATGCCCAGCATGTTGCGGTCTCGACACGTGTAGTGGACCACGGTCTCGATGCCCACCTCCCGCTCCACGATGAGGGCGGCAGGGACGGCGCCCATCCGGCTCTGAGCCCGCGGCGAGTCGACGATGTTGATGGCGTCCACCCCGGCCACCTTGAGCTGGCGGGCCGGTGTCACGATCTGGGCCCGGTCCCACCCGTGGGGCGGCAGGATCTCCACCGAGGCCACGGTTTCGCCGCGTGCCAACTTCCTTCCGAAGGCCGAGCGCCGGTCGAGATGAACCGGATCCACCATGAGGAGATCTCCGGCCGGGATCTCGTGAACCGCGACCGCGACATGGCGGGGCTGCACCGCGGAAACCACTTCGCGGATGTGCTTGATGTGATCGGGGGTGGTGCCGCAGCATCCTCCCACGAAGCGGACCCCCAGATCGATCATGCGGCTGGCGTATTGCGACACGTACTCGGGATTGGCCATGTAGATCTGCCGGTCCCCCACGGTCCGCGGCAGCCCGGCGTTGGCCTGGGCCGAGAGGGGGAGGGACGTCACCTCCGCCATCTCCTCCATGGCGTCGAGCATCACTGCAGGACCCACGGAGCAGTTGAGGCCCACCACGTCCGCGCCCAACTCCGTCAGCGCAGCTCCGAGGTGGCGGGCATCGGTTCCGTAGGACGTCTTGCGATCCTGGCCGACCGTCATCTGCGCGACCACCGGCAGGTCGCAGAGAGACCGCACGGCCTGCAGGGCGCACTGCAGTTCGGCGATGTCGGAGAACGTCTCCAGCACGAATCCGTCCACCCCTCCGTCCAGGAGCCCCTGCACCTGGCGCCGGAAGAGATCCACGGCCTCGCCCAGCGACGTGGGCCCCCAAGGCTCGATGCGGATCCCCAGGGGACCGAGCGCACCGGCCACCCGGGCCCGGCGGCCGGCCGCCTCCCGGGCCAGCGCCACGGCTTTGCGGTTGATTTCCTCGGTACGGCCGTCCAACCCGTAGGACGACAGCTTCACCGGGTTCGCGCCGAACGTGTTGGTCTCGAGGATCTCCGCACCTGCGGCCACGTACTCCTCGTGGATTTGCCGGACCAACTCCGGGCGCGACAGGTTCAACTCGTCGTAGCACACGTTGACGAAGATGCCGCGACCGTAGAGCAGGGTCCCCATGGCCCCGTCGAATACGTGAACGCGTCCGTCGTCGATGAGCGGTCTCATGACGCATCCTCCGGTTCGTATCCCAGGCTCGGGGCGAGCCAACGCTCCGCATCGGAAACGGACATGCCCTTCCGTGCCGCGTAGTCCATGACCTGGTCCAGGCCGAGGCGCCCCACCCCGAAGTACTGGGACGCCGGATGCGCGAAATACCAGCCACTCACCGACGCCGGCGGATCCATGGCGAAGCTCTCGGTGAGCGAGATGCCCGTGGCGCGCTCGGCGTCCAGGAGCGCGAACAGCGTCTGCTTCTCGGTATGGTCCGGGCACGCCGGGTACCCCGGCGCCGGACGGATGCCCCGGTAGGTCTCGGCGATGAGATCGTCGTTGGCCAGGCCCTCGCCTGACGCATACCCCCACAGATCGCGCCGCACCCTCTCGTGGGCGTGCTCCGCCAATGCTTCCGCGAGGCGGTCGGCCACCGCTTTGGCCAGGATTGCCGAATAGTCGTCGTGGTCCGCTTCGAAGGCCGCCACCAGCGCGCCCACCGACCCCGCGGTGACCGCGAAGGCGCCGACCCAGTCCTCGACGCCGGTGGCACGCGGGGCAACGAAGTCCGACAGGCAGAGGTTCTCCCTGCCGTCCTTGGCGAACTGCTGTCGCAGGCCGTGGATCTTCGCCTGGACCACCGTCCGGGCTTCATCGGCGTAAAGCTCGATGTCGTCTCCCACGGCGTTGGCGGGGAAGATGCCCACCACCGCCCGAGGCGAGAGCGTCGTCTCGCCTTCCATCCGGTCCAGAAGCGCGTTCGCGTCCGCCAGGAGCGTCCGCGCCTGCCCGCCCACGGTCGGATCCTCCAGGATCGCCGGGTACCTGCCCTTCAACTCCCAGGTCTGGAAGAACGGCGTCCAATCGATATAGGAGCGCAGGACCCCGACCGGGACCTCGAAGGCGTGGATGCCCGGTTGGTTCGGGATGTCGGGACGGGCCGCCGCCCAGTCGGTCCGGAATGCCCGGCCCCGGGCCTCTTCGAGGGAAAGCAGGACCGTGCGGTCACGCCCTGCTGCCCGACGAGCCCGGACGTCTGCGAAGCCGGCACGGACCTCGGCCACGTAGGCATCCCTGCCGACGGGGTCCAGGAGCCGACCCACGACCCCCACCGCCCTGGAGGCGTCCAGTACGTGGACGGTGGCCCCGTGGTAGGCTCCCTCGATCTTCAGGGCCGTGTGCGCCTGGGACGTGGTCGCGCCCCCGATGAGGAGAGGCAGTTCGAATCCCTGGCGTTCCATCTCCTTGGCCACATGCACCATCTGGTCCAGTGACGGCGTGATGAGCCCCGACAACCCCACCACGTCCACGTTTTCGGTGCGGGCGACCTCGAGGATGCGCTCGGCCGGCACCATGACGCCCAGGTCCACGGTCTCGTACCCGTTACACTGCAGCACCACGCCCACGATGTTCTTGCCGATATCGTGGACGTCGCCCTTCACCGTGGCGAGGAGCACCTTGCCCTTGCCCGAGGAGCCGGCCTTTTCCCGCTCCAGGTGGGGCACGAGGTGGGCCACCGCGCGTTTCATGACCCTGGCGCTCTTCACCACCTGGGGGAGGACCATGCGTCCACTCCCGAAGAGGTCGCCCACCACGTTCATTCCGTCCATGAGGGGCCCCTCGATGACGTGCAGGGCCTTGGGCAAGGCCCGACGTGCCTCCTCCGTATCGATCTCGATGAAGGCGTCCACCCCCTTGACCAAGGCGTGCACCAGGCGCTCGTGGACGGGAAGCTCGCGCCAGGCCAGATCGCTTTCCGTGCGGCTCTCGCTGGTACCGCTTCGGTCCTCCGCCATGCGGGTCAGTGCCTCGGTGGCGTCTGGGCGACGAGCGAAGAGGACGTCCTCCACCGCCGTGAGCAGATCCCGGGGAATGTCATCGTAGACCGGCAGCGCTCCGGCGTTGACGATCCCCATGTCCAGGCCGGCTTCGATGGCGTGGTAGAGGAAGGCGGTGTGCATGGCCTCCCGGACTTCCGGGCTTCCGCGAAAGGAGAACGAGACGTTGCTGATCCCGCCGCTGGTCAGAACGTGGGGGCACGCCGCCTTGATCTCGCGGACCGCTTCGATGAACCAGCGGGCGTAGTGGTCGTGCTCGGAGATTCCCGTGGCCACGGCGAAGACATTCGCGTCGAAGATCACGTCCTCGGGAGGGAACCCTTCCTCCTCCACCAGGATGCGATACGCTCGCCGGCAGACCTCGACGCGGCGCTCCACGGTGTCCGCCTGGCCGTCTTCGTCGAAGGCCATGACGATGGCGGCGGCCCCGTACTTCCGGACGAGGCGCGCCCGCTCCCTGAACGCCTCCTCTCCATCCTTCATGCTGATGGAGTTCACCACTCCCTTGCCCTGAAGCGTCTTGAGGCCGGCCTCGATCACGGTCCAGTCCGACGAGTCCACCATGACGGGGATGCGGGTGATCTCCGGTTCCCCCGCGACCAGGTTGAGGAAGCGCGTCATGGCGGCCGCCGAATCCAGCAGCCCCTCGTCCATGTTCACGTCCAGGATCTGGGCGCCCCCTTGGACCTGCTGGAGAGCCACCTCCAGCGCCGTCACGTAATCGTCTTCCTTGACGAGGCGAGCGAAGCGGCGGGAGCCCGTGACGTTGGTCCGCTCTCCCACGTTGACGAAGAGCGAGTCGGGTCCGATGGACAGCGGCTCGAGCCCCGACAGGCGGGTACGTGGCGGCAGTCGGCGCGGGGCGCGGGGCGCAACGCCCGCTACGGCCTCGGCCATGGCGCGTATGTGCGCCGGTCCCGTGCCGCAGCATCCGCCCACGACGTTCAGGAATCCCGCTTCGGCGAATTCCCTCACCACGGCCGCCATGTGCTCCGGCGTGTCGTCGTATTCGCCCAGTTCGTTGGGGAGTCCGGCGTTGGGGTAGCAGCTGACCGGGACCTCGGCAACCTCGGAGAGTTCCTCCAGGAAGGGGCGGAGCTGGTCTGCGCCCAGGGCGCAATTGAGCCCGACGCTGAGGAGCCCTCGGGCCCGGCCCGGCCCGGGCTGCACCCCGTGGCGAATCGAGTTGTAGAACGCCTCGGGTGTCTGACCGGACAGCGTGCGCCCGCTCTGGTCCGTGATGGTGCCGGAGACCATGACGGGGACGTCCTCACCCAGATCAGCCAGGACGTCGGACAGGGCGAAGAGCGCGGCTTTGGCGTTGAGGGTATCGAACGCCGTCTCCACGAGGAGGACGTCCGCCCCTCCTTCCAGAAGTCCCCGGGCCTGTTCCCCGTAGGCTGCCACCAGCTGATCGAACGTCACGTTCCGGGCGGCGGGATCCCCCACGTCCGGGGATATGGAGCACGATCGCGTGGTGGGACCGAGAGCGCCAAGGACCCAGCGGGGCCGGGACGGGTCGAGCTCCTCCGCCTCGTCGGCCGCCGCCCGTGCCACCACAGCGGCCGCGCGGTTGATGGCCTTCGATGCTTCCTCCAGCCCGTAGTCCGCCAGGGAGATGCGGTTGGCGTTGAAGGTGTTGGTCTCGATGAGATCGGCGCCGGCTTCGAGATAGGCCCGGTGGATGTCTCGGATGACGTCCGGGCGCGTCAGGCTCAGGAGATCGTTGGCTCCCTGGAGCGCGGAGGGGTGTTCCGCGAAATGGGTCCCACGGAAGTCGTCTTCCCGGAGACCGTACCCCTGGATCATGGTCCCCATGGCGCCATCCATGACGAGAATGCGCCGGGCCAGATGCTCACGGAGAAGGGCAGTGCGTTCTTTTCTCGACTTCATGCTTCCTCCAAACACCGAACCCCATCGCGAGGGGTCGCGAAAGGGCTCGGGCTTTTTAGCTCGTTTGCCCACGAACCCGAGGATTCGCGAGCAGGGCCGCAATACGCCTCAAATCGCCCCGATTCAGTTGTGCTTGGAAGGTATCAGCCTCCTATCGGCTCATCCAGTAGCTGAACTTGACCATGAACACGTTCTGCGGTGCCACCCCGAACAGGTCGCGCATGCCTTCGCCGAAGCCGAAGTCGCCGTTCTGGAGGAAGTGGTTGCGGCCCTGGGACCACACGACGAAGAGCGCCGAGCCCGGCCTGTATTCCCAACGCAGCACCGCATTGGAGCGGAACTGCTTGAAGCTGAAGTCGGGCCTTTCGAAGGACTCCTCGGTTCCATCGCCGTCCACGTCGGTGAAGATGGTCCCGCCGGCGCTGCGCGTGCCGAGCTCGGTGAATCGGTCTTCATATCGGTGGGCCACCGGGTCGGCGATGCGCTTGTATGCGCTGTATGCACCGGCGCTCGCGAAGGGCTCGGCGTAGAGTTGCAGCGAGAGGCCGGGGGTGAAGGCGTACTCGGCCCGGAGGGAAAGCCCCACCGTCGTCTGGTCGATGCGGGCGAACACGTAGCGGGTCGCGTCCGTGGTGAACGACTGGACCCACTGGTAGTCGTTGAGGTTCCAATTCAGGGTGGATCCCAGCCGGAAGGTCGCTCTCCCGGACGGGCGGAAGCGGATGCCCGGAGACACCGACAGGTTCCGCGAGTCGCTCTCGCCCCGGACGTTGCCCGAGACGTTCAGGTCCCCCGCCACGGAGTTCCTGAAATCCGTGCCCACTCCGGCCCAGAAGTTGGTGGACGGCTCGCGCTTGAACAGCGGACCGCCGCGGAGCGTGCGGCCGGAGTACCCGCCCCCGTCGAGATTCACGCCTGCGTACCCGTGCCAGAAATTCTTGAACTGGAACGAACCGTTGACGTTCCCTCCCATGGACGTGTGATCCCAGTCGTAGTTCCAGGCCGTGAACGCGTTGAGGTTGACGTTCCAGCGGCGGAAGGGTCCCTGGGGGGTGCTCTGTTGATACTGCACCCACCCCCAGTTCACGAAGGAATCGGCGTCACGTTGGTAACCGATGTCGTTGACCTCGAAGCCCGGACTGCGGGTGTGCAGGCCGGTGGAAAAGCGCCAATGGCCACCCGAAATCTTGGCGATGGAGAAGAAAGCCGAACCGCCGCTCAGGCTGGTCCGGGTCGGGTCGAAGTGGAAGCGTTCGGCGTCGGGGCGCTGGAAGTAGCGCACGGCCGACTTCTGGGCAGTGGCGATGGCCTCCTCGGACCCGAGCACGTGGGAGGCCAGGAGGTAGCCGCTGACCTGGTACTTCTCCCCGGCGAATCGATGTCGGAAGTCCACCCCTCCGGTATAGGCTCCGAAGCGCAGCCCCAACTCGTCGGCCACCTCCCGGTCCCGATTCACTGATGTGGCGATGACCCCCAGAGCCGAACGGCCTTCACGGAAGTCCTTTTGGACCCGGAGCACCCCGTAGTTCGTGAGAGGCTCCACCGCCTGGTCGAACTGGCTGCCTCCCACGGGAGCCACGCGCGCCGTCTCCTGGGAGGTCAGGGAATGGAGGGCGCCGATGGACCAACCGCCTGCGGTCTTTCCAGAGAGCTTCCAGGCGCCGAGAATCGTCGTCTGTGGGTCCGTGTCGGCGTATCCACCGTCCGGTTCGGCCGAGCCTTGGGGCGATCGACCGATACGCCTCGAGTAGAACAGCGATTCGTTCGCTCCGTCGCCGTCCCCCAGGGCAATGCCGAAGTTGAAGATGCTCGATCCTTCGACGAAGAAGGGGCGCCGTTCAGGCAGGAAGGTCTCGAATGCCGAGAGGTTGACCTGGGCGGGATCGGCCTCCACCTGGCCGAAGTCCGGGTTGAGCGTCAGGTCCAGCGTCAGGTCGCTGGTCACGCCGTACTTCACGTCGGCGCCGACGGCGCCGAACGCGTGGTTCTTTCGGTAGAACGGATTCGCAGCGTTCCCGGGACCCCGCTCCAATCGCGCGACGGTATAGGGGGCGACCGTCAGGTGATTCGGTGACCTGAGATCCCGCAGCCCCCGGAGTTCGCCGAAGCGGGATACGATGGCCGCATCCTGACGGGTCGTGGGCGCCCACACGTCGGTCTCCTGTCTTCGAGCGATCTCCCTGAGGAAGTTGATGCCCCAGGTTTGATTCGGATCGTCGCGGAAGCGGAGTTGGGAGTAGGGAATACGGAACTCCGCGGTCCACCCCTCGGAGTCCACCGACGTGGCCACGTCCCAGACCGCGTCCCATCCCGGATCCTCCCCCGTGTCGTCGAAGCGGTAGATGTCGTGCTTCACGCCCACGGGGTTGACGGCGAAATGGAAGGCGGTTCGCCGGTCGAAGTACGAGTCGATGACGACGCCGAGGATGTCGGAGTAGGAATCCTGGTCCCTGCGGGTGAGTTGCCCCGTGATCTGATCCGGTTCGGAATCGAATGCCCGCATGGCCACGTAGAGCGCCTCGTCCCCGTACAGGACCCGGGCCTCGGTCCGCTCCGACGCCGGGATGCCGTCGCCGGGTTGGAACTGGACGAACGTCGCAGCCACCGGGGCTCTGAGCCACGGCTCCTCGGTGAACCGGCCATCGATCCTGATCACGCCCTCACCGACCCGGATTGCATTCAGCGTCGGCGGCCCCACGTTGTCGCAGCACCCGGCCCGCGCCCACGCCTCGTCCACGGATGGCCCCCGGACTTCCGCGTTGGATTCCGCGGACGCGTCGGCGGCTCCAACCACCAGAACGCCCAACAACCCCCCGATGCAGCCCCATCTGGCCATCGCTCTCTCCCGTCCTCCCCACCCCCGTTACCTTCACCTCAGGTTGGACGGCCGCGGACCCCGGAAGGTTGCGAGGCCCGCGGGGCCACCGCGGCGTCACATACCCCCTACGGGCTCGTGACACCAGGGTTTCCTTCTGCCTTCCATGAGGAACCAGCCATGATTGCTGCGGAACCGAGCGCACCCACCGCGGCGGCCGGCTTCTACAAGGGCCACGGCCTTGGGAACGACTACCTCGTGTTCGAGGAAGGGGGGGCATGGGCCCTGACGCCCGGGGCCGTGGGACGGGTCTGTGATCGGTACAGGGGCCTGGGCGGGGACGGAATCGTGCTGCTGGGGAGCGGCCGGGGCGAGGTGCCGAGGCTCCGCATGTTCAATCCCGATGGCTCGGAGTTCGAGCGGAGCGGGAACGGCCTTCGCATCCTGGCGTCCTACCTGGCGCGGCGCGGCCGCGTGGATACGGCCCCCTTCCACGTTGAGGTCGGTGGAGATCGAGTGACGCTCACGGTCCACTCCACCCGAGGCCTCGTCCACGACGTCTCGGTGGCCATGGGACGAGCTCGGGTCGGTCCAGGCGCCATACGCATGGATGAGTCCATTCTGGGCCCTCGGGGACATATCGAAGGACCCGATGGGGAACTGCTCGATGTCGTGCCGGTGTCCGTGGGCAACCCCCACCTGGTGGTATTCACCGAAGCCCTGGCCGACGAAGATCTGGGTCGAATCGGTCCCTTCCTCACCGCCCATCCGGCCCTGGCGGCAGGCGCCAACGTACAGCTGACCCGTGTCGTGGGGCCCGGAGCCTGTCGCGCCCTCATATGGGAGCGTGGAGTGGGGCGCACCTCCGCTTCCGGGACCAGCTCCTGTGCCGTCGCTGTGGCGGCTGTCTCGAAAGGCCTGGTGCCGCCCGGGGCCGTGACCGTGCATATGGACGGAGGCGACCTTCAGGTGAACGTGAAGGCGGACCTGGAGGTCGTGCTGCGAGGCCCCGTGGAGGAGGTGTGCGAAGGGGTGCTGACGGAGGGCTTCGTCGGCGCGCTGACGACCTTGTAGCGTATAAGCTGCGCGACAAAAACGGACCGATGCGGCTCTTCGGTTACGTGCGCACCCGGCGCAGAAGGAGGAGCGCAGCGCCCAGGAAGAGGAAGTTCGGGACCCAGGCCGCGGCCTTGGGTGACATCGCGCCCGCGCCCCCGAGAGCTGCCGACACCTTGAAGAGGAGCAGATAGAGGATCGTCGTCCCCAGGGAGACGCCGATGCCGTAAGCGGTGCCGCCCCTCCCGCTGCTGGTTGCCAGAGGAATTCCGAAGAGGATGACCACCAGCGTCGCCACGGGAATCGAGAGCTTCTGCTCCCGTTTCACCAACAGGCCGGAAGCGTTGCCTCCGGTTCTTTCGATGACGCGGGCCAGGCGATCGACCTCCTCGTAGGTCATCTCTTCGGGCTTGCGCGGGGCCTCGAGGAGTTCCTCCGGCTTTTCCGTGATGCCCGCCATCCGGAGTCGCTCGAACTGATACGTCCGCTCGGTGCTGTCGGGCAGCAGGTGGCGCACGTACCCTCGGGCGAACGTCCATCCGTCGATGGAGTCATAGCTGGCGGCGTCGGCCAGGACGTGGATGCCGCCGGTGGTCGGCGACGGGGCCCGCTCCAGGATGATCTTGTCCATCCGACTCTCCCGCGCCATCACGCGGCCCACCTGCCACGTGGTGCCGTCTTCGGATTCGTAGACGAAGTCGGCGCGCCAGGACGCCCGCGGGTCCTGGTCCTGCAGGATCTGGCCGGCGATACGGTTCCCTCTCGGAACCACCTCCGTGAGGCCCAAGGCCACCACGGTGAGGAGGAGACCCAGAACCACGATCGGGCGCGCGACGCGGTGGAAGGAGATCCCTCCGGCTTTCGCGGCGACGATCTCCCGGTGCGTCGTCATGGAGTGGATGGTGAACACCGAAGCCACCAGGGCCGCGATGGGGAAGGACCACTGGATGAACAGCGGCAACTGATAGAGGTATGCGGTGGCCACCTCCATGCCGGTGAGCCCCCGGTCCAGATACGTGTCCAGGTTCTCGGTGATGTCTCCCAGAATGAAGAGGGGAGGGGAGGCGGCCAGGAAGATGAGGAACAGCTTGAAGAACGTCCGGGCCACCAGGCGGTCGAGAATCCGGATCATGCTGCGGACCCGGGCCTGGAGCGGTTCAACCCCGTGAGACGGTCACGGACGCGCAGCCATACCTCCTCCCACCTGCCACCTCCGCGAACCGTGGCTCCGGCGCGACCCATGCGGCTCACCAGGAGGAGCCCCACCAAGGTGAAGACGACGTTGGAGATCCACATCGTGACCACGGGGCTCGCCACCTGGCGATCGGCCAGGCTCTCGCCTCCGATGAGGCCCATCCAGTAGATGGCGAAGATCCCGGTGGATGCCGCCACCACCATCCCCACGCCGCCCCGGGGAAACCGGAGGGCCAGGGGAGGTCCGATGAGCGTGAAGACGAGACAGGCGAGGGCGATCGCCCACTTCTTGTGGAGTTCCACGCGGAACCGATTGGCGGTCTCGGCCAGGGACTGGGCCTGGGTGAGGTAGGTGCGGGTCGCCGTGACGACGTTCTGGGTCACAGGGTCCTTGGACAGCAGCGTGGCGTTTTCCCGGGCAGCTCCCTCCAACCGGATGGACTGTGCCATCCTGAAGGACTCGACCAGGTTGCCTTCGTCTCCCACGGGCCGGCTCAGGGCGATGCGAACCGCCTCGACCGACCTCTCCTTGCCACGCTGCAGGACCTCCGCCCGCTCGGCGTCCCGCGCCCGGGCCTCTTCGCGGAGCGTGGCGAAGTCCATCTCCCGATCTCCTCGGTCCGACCCTCCCATGCGCCGGTCCAACTCGTCGCCCACGCCCCGAAGCGGAACGATCTGCTTCTGGAAATAGACGTGCTGGAATCCACCCTCCCGGTCGCCTTGTGTCTCCCGGACTTCTCCGTCGTACAGGGTGAGATAGAGATCGGTACGCGCTTCGTTGAACGCCATGACGCCCCTGGCCGCGTAGGTCGTGCGTTGTCGCAACGTGTTGTTGCGGTCGAAGATCGTGACGTTCTCGAGCGTGTTGGTGCTCCGGTCGATGCGATCGGCGGTCAGGAAGTAGTGGTCCATCCCCTCGTTGGTCTCGATCTCGTTCACCACCTGCTCACGGAGCTCGAACGTCGGGCTCTTGCGACCGATGTCCATGAGGAGGTTCTTTAGCCTGTGGTTGGCTTCCGGCAAAACCGAATCGTTGAAGTAGAGCATGCCCATTGCCGCTACCATCCCCATGCCCAGCAGGGGGAGGAGGACTCGGGTGGGCCGGATGCCCCCCGCCGCCATGGCGGTGATTTCGTTGTTCTCGGTGAGTTCGCTGAACGCGTACAGCACCGCGACCAGGACGGCCATGGGAAGAGACAGCGCGATGGTATGGGGTAGCGACAGATACAGGAACTCGACGATCACCTTCCACGAGAGGCCCTTGCCCACCAGCGACTCGATCCGCAGCGCCACCGCGTTCAGGAAAATGAGCCCGGTGATGGCGGACAGGCTGAAGATGAAGGGCCCGAGGTGGGCTCGGATCAGGTATCGGGTGAGCACTCCCATCCGCATCGCGGTGTTCCCCGGTTTCGTGTTTGACCGCAGGCCCCCTGCTCGTGGCCGGGCGGCGCGCCAAGGTATTCAAGAAGGGCGGGCTACCTCAAGGCGGAGGCCCGTCCTCCCCGGGACGTCCAAGTCGGTGCATACCCCCCCACCGCCCCTTCGGTTCGGGGCCTGAAGGGACCGCCGTGCTTCTCCGCCTCCTGGTTTTCGTTCTGTCCCTTGGACTTCCAGGAGATTCTCGGGTCCACGGGGCCGCCGCTGAGGGAGGGAGTCGAGCCGTCCTGGCTCCCGATACCATCGTGCGGCCCGATCTGGGGCGGCCGCCGGCGTCCCGTCGCGCCGGGCTGGCGACCGACTCGACCTCGCCGCACGTGAGGCTCGGTCTCCGCCTCATTCCCATGGGCTCCGGCGGCCCCTTCCGCCTGGACCTCCCGGCGCTGCTGCCGGGCGAGCCGGTCGGGGACAGGTGGACGCGCCGGTTGGCGGTCCACCTGGAGCCCGATTCCGTCTTCGGGGCTCTGCTGAGGAGTCGTGTCGCCCGGTGGGGGAGCACGGCGCCGGACGCGGCCTTCTTCCTGCCGCCGGTGCCGACGCCGCAACCGCGCGCCTTCCTTGAGCCCACGGGTGCCGAGGATCTCCCGCGGTTCGTCTCCGAGTACGCGGACCTGGCGCTCCAGGTCCGGACCCGGATGGAGCTGGGTGGAGACTGGTCCCGGTATCAGCCTTGCGACGTGCAGCTCAAGGTCAGCTGCAACCCGACGCTGCTCCCCCAGCTCAGCCCGGACGTGCAGTTCGACGTAAAAGTGGCGGGGACGGTTCTGGACCGCGTCCAGGTGGACGTGGACTTCGACCAGTCCAGGGAGTTCGACGCAGCCAATCGCATCAACATCGTCTACCGCGGGGACGAGGATGCCATCCTCCGTCGCTTCGAGGTGGGGGACGTCACCTTCCGCCTGCCGGCGTCGCGCTTTCTCACCGAGGGGATCCCCGCGGGCAATTTCGGCTTCCAGGCCGAGGGACAGTTGGGCCCCCTGGACTTCCAGACGGTGTGGGCGCAACAGCGCGGAGACCTCAATTCCCGTGAATTTCGTCTGGCCGGAATCGGAGACCAACGCGCGTTCGTCCAGGAGGACACCCTGGTGCTGGACGATGCCGACTACGCCAGGGGTCAGTTCTTCTTCCTGGTGGATCCCGCCGTCCTCGAGCGGTACCCGCACGTGGACGCGCTGGCGCTGGATCCCGGCTCCGCCCCGCCATCGGCTGCGCCGGGAGCCGAGCCCATCCAGCTGTACCGGTTCGAGGACGACCCGATCCTGCGTCAGCAGGTGGAAGGCTTCATCCAGGCGGATGCGGTGGCTTCGGGGGACGGCGGATCGGTGGTCGAGTCCGGTTGGTTCCGGTATCTCCAGCCGGGGGTGGACTACTACGTGCACCCGTCCGGGCTCTGGATCGCCCTGCGCACTCCCCTTCGCCGGGAGGAGATGCTGGCCGTGACCTTCATCACGGCCGTGGGCGATACCGTCGGCGACTACAACCCGGAACGCATCCACAACGCCGGTGGGCGGCCGACGCTGCAACTCCTGAAGGCGTCCGGAGCGAACCACCAACCCGGTCGTCCCACCT
>DATHZE010000014.1:0-26141 GCA_035458765.1 Longimicrobiales bacterium | reverse complement strand
CCAGCTCTATGAGCAGGGGCTGGGCACCGCCATCGTGGACAACCAGGCCGACCGCATCTACGTCGTGGTGGAGCCCCCGGCGCGGCGGGAGCGCGTGCCCCTCGATCTGGACGCCCTCGAGGCGCTCCTCGGCCCCGGGGGACCGCTTGCCTCACTCCACGGGGGCTACGAGGACCGCCCCGGCCAGCGGGAGATGCTGCGAAGCGTGGCGCTCAGCTTCAACGAAGGCGCCATCGCCGTCGTGGAGGCGGGCACGGGGACGGGGAAATCACTGGCGTATCTCCTGCCCGCCGTCCGGTGGGCGCAGGAGAACCGCGAAAGAACGGTGGTGTCCACGAACACCATCAATCTGCAGGAGCAGCTGGCCGGGAGCGACCTTCCCCTGGTGCAGCGGATTCTCGGTGGCGACGTGCGTTGGGCCTTGGTGAAGGGCCGTGGAAACTACATCTCCATCCGGAGGGCGCTTCTGGCTGCGGAAACGCAGTCATCCCTCTTCGACGAGGATCGCTCCGGCGAGGTGAAGGCCCTCCTGGATTGGATCCCGGGCACCGAGGACGGATCGCTCTCCGACCTCACGTTCCAGCCTGCGGACGAACTGTGGGAAGAGGTCCGCAGCGATCCTGACGCCTGCCTGCGCGTCCGGTGCCCCCACTTCCAACAGTGCTTCTACCAGAAGGCGCGGCGGGAGGCGGCCTCAGCGGAAATCCTGGTCGTGAACCACCACCTGCTCTTCACCGACCTGGCTGTTCGCAGGGCCACGCAGAACTACACGCAGGCCGCGGTGCTCCCGGCCTACAAGCGCCTCATTCTCGATGAGGCGCACAACGTGGAGGATGCGGCGACCGCCCACCTGGGGGTGGAAATCACCCGACGGGGCGTCTACCGGACGCTGTCCCGGCTGGACCGGCGAGGCCGCGGCATTCTCCAGGCGGTGCACGACGCTCTCGACGGAGTCGGAGAAGGGCCTGCGCTCCGGGAACGGCTGGAGAACCGCGTCCGACCCGCCCTGTCACGGGCCCGTGCGGTGCTGGAGGGTTTCGTCGAGACCCTCGAGATCTTCATGGGGGTGGACGAGGCCACGGCCCGGCTCGGACCGGAGGGGATCGGCGAGCCGGCGGATCGCGAGGAGGTTCGGGAACGTCTGGACGCCCTGGTGACTTCCATGGATGCCCTGGCGCGGGAGCTCCACGAGTTGCGCGCCAGGGTGGAGTTGGAGGAGGCTCTTCCTGACCGACTGGAGGGGCGCCTCCTGGATCTGAAGAGTGTAGAGCGTCGCCTTGGTGCCATCTCCGCCGGCGTCCGTCTGGTGCTGGCGCCCGGCGAGGATGCGGCGGCCTACGTGCGGTGGCTCGAAGTGCGAGGCAAGGGTCGCCGCATGAACCTGGCGTTGGCGGCCGCCCCCATCGAGTTGGGCCAACTGCTTCGCGATTCGCTGTTCAGCAAGGCCGAGACCACCGTTCTCACTTCGGCGACGTTGTCGACGAGGAACAGCTTCGACTTCCTGCGGGACCGCCTGGGGCTGGGTGCGCATCCCGTTGCGGACGTGGACGACGCCGTGCGGGTCGAGGAGCGCATCGTGCCTTCTCCATTCGACTACACGACCCAGACGGTCCTGGCGGTGCCGACGGACCTCCCGGCTGCAGAGGCCGGGGGAGACGTGTTCCAGGAGGCGACGGCACGGGTGGTCTCCGAGATGGCGCGCCTGAGTGACGGAGGGCTCTTCGTGCTCTTCACTTCCTACGGCGCCCTCCGTCGCGTGGCGGAGCTGCTGAGGGCTTCCGGGCTGGATGCCCGTTGGCCCCTGTTCGTTCACGGGGAGGGGGACCGACACCGGCTCCTGAAGGGTTTCGTGGAGGCGGAGCGGGGCATACTCCTCGGGACCTCTTCGTTCTGGGAGGGTGTCGACGTGCCCGGGGATCCTCTCCGGGGGCTGATCCTCCAGAAGCTTCCCTTCCGGGTTCCCACCGAGCCCATCACCGCGGCGCGCATGGAGGCCATCGAGCGGCTGGGACAAAGCGCGTTCCACCATTTCATGCTCCCGCACGCGGCTCTCCGGCTGAAACAGGGGTTCGGGCGCTTGATCCGATCCCGGTCGGACCGTGGGGCCGTCGTGGTCCTGGATGACCGATTGGTCTCCAAGCGCTACGGACGCTACCTCCGGGACTCGCTGCCTCCGGCCCCCCTGGTGAAGGGAAGCTGGGACGACGTGGCACGCCACCTGAAGGCGTTCTACGGCGGTGGGGGGAGCCCCTTGGTCCCGTTCCCGTGAGGCCGTAGATTGCTCCCGTTCCGCGGGTGAGCCCGCTGTCGTTCCTTCACCGTCACGAGATCTCCATGAAGCGCAGCATCGGCCTGGTCATCGGCGTGATCTACATCCTCTTCGCCTACGGCGCGTACAAGAACGGCATCGCGGGCTGGACTGAAGGGCATTCCGATCTCGGGTTCTGGTGGACGGTCATCGGGGTGCTGCTGAGCATCGCCGGGCTGGGGGCCTTGTTGGGCACCTGGATCCATGCGTGGGCAGATCACTCCGGAGACCACTGAGTTCCCGCCGGCGCGGGACGTGAAAGGGCCGCCCCTGCATTGGCTGGGGCGGCCCTTCTCTTTTCAAACCGAACGGCGCTGAGCGCCTGGAGTTGGCCATGGCTTTCCCTACCCCGTCGAAGATCGTCTGCGTGGGCCGCAACTATGCGAAGCATGCGGCAGAGCTCGGCAACGAGGTTCCCGCGGAGCCGCTCATCTTTCTCAAGCCTCCCTCCGCGATCATCGGAGAGGGGATGCCCATCGTGATCCCGCAGGGGGTCGGGAGGGTCGACTTCGAGGGCGAGATCGGGGTGGTGATGGGGAGCCGGGCCCGCCACGTCGCGGCGCAGGACGCATGGGCCCATGTGGCTGCGCTGGTCCCGGTGAACGACGTGTCCGCTCGGGACCTCCAGAAGAGCGACGGTCAGTGGACCCGGGCCAAGGGCTTCGACACGTTCTGTCCGGTTGGGACGCCCGTTCCGCTGGGCGACGTGGACCTGGGCGACCTCGGCGTGACCACGCGGGTGAATGGCCAGGTCCGCCAACAGGCGCCCGTGGGAGACATGGTGTTCACGATTCCGTTCCTCATCGCTCACATCAGCCGCATCATGACGCTCGAACCCGGCGACCTCATCGCCACCGGCACACCCGAGGGGGTCGGGCCCCTGGGGGCGGGCGACGTGGTGGAGGTCTCCATCGCGGGGGTCGGGGCGGTGGAGAACCCGGTGGAGGACGAGCGCCTGTGATCCCCGCGCGAAGCAGGAATCTGGAGTCGCTCCCGGGATACCCTCTCGCCGGCTTCAAAGAGGCACGGATGGCGCTGCAGGCGAGGGGCGTGGACGTCATCGACCTGGGTGCCGGCGACGCGGATCTGGCGCCCCCGCCCGCCGTGGTCGCTGCGATCCAGCGGGCGGTGGAGATTCCGGCCATGTCCCGCTATCCGTTCCAGGTGGGGCTCCCCGCGTTTCGTCAGGAGGTCTCCGGCTGGATGGAGCGGAGATTCGGCGTCACGGTGGACAAGGACCGTGAGATGCTCCCCCTCATCGGTTCCAAGGATGGACTGGCCCATCTCCCGTTCGGGTATCTGAACCCGGGGGACGTGGCCATCATCCCCGATCCCGGCTACCAGGCGTACCTCGGAGGAACCGTTTTGGCCGGCGGGGAGCCGTACCTGGTGCCGCTTCGGGAGGAGCACGACTTCCTGATCCCTCTCGAGGCCATCCCCTCGGACGTGGTGAAGCGGGCCAAGCTCCTGTTTCTCAATTACCCGAACAACCCCACGGCGGCGTCCGCCCCGGTGGAGTACTACCGCAGGGCCATCGATTTTTGCCGCGAGCATGGGATCGTTCTCATCCATGACCACGCCTACTCGGAGATCGCCTTCGACGGATACCGCCCGCCGAGCATCCTGGAGTTGGAGGGTGCCCGCCAGGTGGCCATCGAGTTCCACTCTCTGTCCAAGACGTACAACATGACGGGCTGGAGGATGGCCTGGGCGGTGGGGAACCAGGAACTCATCGCGACGCTCTCCCGCGTGAAGTCCTTCGTGGACACCGGCGCATTCCTCGGTGTCCAGGCCGCCGGTGTGGCTGCCCTGCAGAGTTGGGCGTCCTGGGTGCCGGGGAACGTGGGTGTGTTCCAGGCCCGACGCGACAGGGCCGTCGACGCGTTCCGGGGGGCCGGCTTCGACGTGACGGTTCCCAAGGCGACCATGTACCTCTGGATTCCCGTCCCGACCCACGAGCCTTCCCGGGACTTCGCCCGACGCTGCCTGGACCAGGAGGGTGTCATGGTTCTCCCCGGTTCGAGTCTGGGCGACGGGGGGGAGGGCTTCTTCCGAATCGCGCTCACGGTGCCGGAGGACCGACTCGAGGAGGCGGCGAACCGTCTGAAGAGGCTGCTTTGACGCGTCCTTGGGGACGGTTCGCAGGAACCGGGCCGTGAGGAGGGGTTAGCACACCACATGGATCATCCGGTGGCCAGCGTGGTTCCGCCTTCGGACCGGGGCGCCGACCTTCGCCGCCCCGGTGCGTCTCATCGTCGAGCCCTCGGGGTGGGCCTGGCGGTGTCCGCGGCCGTGCACGTCCTGGTCCTGATGGTCTATCCGAGGGTCATGCATCTCGAGGTGGGGGCGCCTCCGCCCTTTCACATCCCCACCCAGGCCCGTCCCACCGATGGGATGACCGTCGTGGAGGTGGTGGAGGTCGATGACACCGAGTTCCCGGATCGCCCGCCCGAGCCGGAAGAGGTCCGGGAGGTCGCGGGTCCCACCGTGCGCGCCGGTGTCCCCGATCTCGGCGTGCCCGGCGAGGTCGGGCTGGTGGCGCCGGGACCGTCCGCCGCGGAGAGGCTCCGGCCCCGTGCCGGGGACCCCCGGCTTTGGGCTCCGCTGGACGCGGCCCTCAACGAACTCACCCTGGAGCAGCGTCTGCAATTGGAGTTGGCGTGGCGCATCGCCGAGTGGCAGGATTCCCTGTCCATAGCCGCAGCGGCCGAAGGGGCTCTGACCGACTGGACGAAGACGGACAGTCAGGGCCGGAAGTGGGGGATCTCCGAAGGACAGTTGCATCTCGGCGACGTCACCTTGCCGCTTCCCTTCAGCTTGGGCATGGCCGTGGGTCGCCGGGACGAATTCCGGCGCAAGGCGTGGGAGTGGGAGGAGATCCAGAGGGGGAGCGCCACCGGCGAGCTGAGGGACTCATGGAAGGATCGGGCCAGGGCCATCAGGGAACGACGTGACCGGGAGCGGGCGCAGGTCAAGCCGGATACCTCCGGCGTCTCGCGCTGATCGGGCTCAACGGTTCCGAAGCTCGTTCCGGTCTGCCATCTTACGGGTTCGACCCTGCTTTTCAGCCGAGCGTCCCACACCCGACCGGCTGCCACCCCGAACCATCGGAGCCGACGTGTCGGAGGACCTCCCCACTCGTTTCGACCCCCGGGCCATCGAGCCCGTGCGTTACCGCGCCTGGCAGGAAGGGGGGTACTTCCATGTACCTGCGTCGGCTGTGCTCGAGGATGGGAGGGATCCCTACGTCATCGTGATTCCGCCGCCCAACGTGACGGCGGTCCTCCACATGGGGCACGGGTTGAACAACACCATCCAGGACGTGCTGATCCGCTGGCGCCGGATGCAGGGAAGGGCTTCTCTGTGGATTCCAGGTACGGACCACGCCGGAATCGCCACGCAGAACGTGGTGGAGCGGCGGCTCGCGGCTGAGGGAAAGCACCGCGACGACCTGGGTCGGGAGGGCTTCGTGGAGGAGGTGTGGGACTTCGTTCACCACACCGGGGGAACCATCCTGGATCAGTTGAAGGCCATCGGGGCGAGCTGCGATTGGGACCGAACGCGGTTCACTCTGGACGACGACCTGAGCCGGGCTGTCCGGGAGGTGTTCGTTCGGCTCTATGAGAAGGACCTGATCTACCGGGGCGAGTACATCATCAACTGGTGCCCGAGGTGCCAAACGGCCCTGTCCAACGAGGAGGCCGAGCCCACCGACACCGAGGGGCGTCTGTGGCACCTCCGCTATCCCTTGGCCGAGGCCGCCTGGGACGCCGCGGGAGCGGCGGCGGCCGGAGGCGCGAAGGCGCTCGGTCGTCTCCCGGACGGGCGCTGGTACCTGACGGTCTCCACGACCCGTCCCGAGACGATGCTGGGGGACACGGCGGTGGCGGTTCACCCGGGGGACGAGCGGTACGCGGGCTTGGTGGGAGCCGAGGTCGACCTTCCCCTGACCGGTCGCACCATCTCCATCGTTGCGGACGACCACGTCGATCCGACCTTCGGTTCCGGCATGGTGAAGGTCACGCCGGCCCACGACCCCAACGACTTCGAGATCGCCGGCCGCACGGGGATCGCGGTCATGAACGTCATGACCCCCGACGCGAAGATGGGGGAGAACGCCCCGGAGGCGTTCCGGGGCCTGGACCGCTTCGAAGCCCGCAAGGCCGTGCTCGAGGCTCTACAGGCGGAAGGCCTGCTGGCCGGAGAGAGCGTCCACACGCATTCGGTGCCCCACTGCTATCGCTGCGACACCGTGGTGGAGCCCCGCCTGTCACTCCAGTGGTTCGTCAAGATGAAGCCCCTGGCCGAGCCTGCCCTGGCCGCCTCCAAGGACGGCACGATCAGGTTCACGCCGGAGCGATGGAAGAAGGTCTACGAGCACTGGATGGAGAACATCCGGGACTGGTGCATCTCCCGGCAGCTTTGGTGGGGGCATCGGATTCCGGTCTGGTACTGCCCGTGCGGGGAGGTCGTGGTCGCCAGGGAGGACCCCTCCGCGTGCCCCAAGTGCGGCGGCGACGAACTGGAGCAGGATCCCGACGTGCTGGACACCTGGTTCAGTTCCTGGCTCTGGCCGTTTTCGGTCTTCGGGTGGCCCAGGGAAGGCGTGGACCTCAAGGCGTTCTATCCCGGCCAGACGATGGTGACGGGGCCCGACATCCTGTTCTTCTGGGTCGCCCGCATGATCATGGCGGGCTACGAGTTCCTTGGGGAGCCACCCTTCACGCAGGTGTACCTGAACGGCATGGTACGCGACGCCAAGGGCCGGAAGATGTCCAAGTCCCTGGGCAATGGCATCGACCCCCTGCACGTGGTGGAGGAGTTCGGCGCCGACGCGATGCGCTTCACGCTGGTCAACCAGGCAGCCGTCGGAACCGACGTCCTCCTGGATCACGAGGACGTCGAGGCGTCGTTCTCCAACGGGCGCAACTTCGCCAACAAGATATGGAACGCGGGACGTTTCGCCCTCATGAGCGTGGGGGACGGCCCGGTGCGGTCAATGTCCGAAGTATGGGAGCATCTGGAACTGGAAGATCGGTGGATCCTCTCGCGCCTTCAGCATGCGGCGGCGGCGACCACCCAGGATCTGGAGCGCTTCCGTCTCCACGAGGTGGCGGAGGATCTCTACCACTTCTTCTGGGGCGAGGTCTGCGACTGGTATCTGGAATTGGTGAAGGCGCGCCTGGCCGACGCAGAGAACGTCGACAGCCGGGAGGCCGCCCGCACCACGCTCGTGACCGTCCTCGACGGGGCCTTCCGCCTTCTGCACCCCATCATGCCCTTCATCACCTCGGAGCTTTGGGCCCGCGTCCCGTGGCCCGAGGGCGAGGCGCAGCCCGAGGATCTCATCGTTGCGCCTTGGCCGGTGCCCGACGAGTCGCGGCGTGACGCCGAGGCGGAGCTTCGCATGGCGTCCTTCCAGGAACTCATCATCGAGATCCGTCGCCTGCGCAAAGAGTACGGCATCGGGGAAGGGCAGCGCATCGCCATCCAGTTCACGTCGGCCGACCCGAGCTTCGCGGCGACGGTGTCGGAGCAGGGCGCCGCGCTGGAGCGTCTCGCGAGGGTGAACGAGGTGGCCCTGGGCGGCGACGCGCCCCAGGGCATCGGCGCCCACGCCGTCCTCTCCACCGGAGCGGAACTCTTCCTCCCGCTGGAGGGCGTCATCGACGTGGACCGGGAGCGCACGCGCCTCCGAGCCGAGATCCAGCGTCTCGACGGTGTGGTGACGGCAACCGAGAAGAAGCTGGCCAACCAGGCCTTCGTGTCCAAGGCTCCCGGAGAGGTCGTGGAGAAGGAACGGGAGAAGGTCACTTCGGCTCGGGAACAGGCCGACAAGTTGAAGGAGAAGCTCCATGCCCTCGAGGGAATGAGTTGAGCCGCGCCATGGCCGTCGCACGCCTTCCTCGGGTGGTTCTCGCCCTGGTGGCCGCCGGTTCCACCGGCTTGGCGGGGGCATGCGCTCGACAGGGTTCGCCTCCGGGAGGTCCGGAAGATCGTCGACCGCCCGTGGTCGTCACCACCAGCCCCGAACCCTTCGAGGTCCTGACCGAACCGTTCAGGGGACCCGTACGGTTCCGCTTCGACGAGCGGGTGAGCGAGCGAGTCTCCGGGGGTACACTGGATGACGCCGTGCTCGTGTCGCCGCGCACCGGGGCGGTGCGCGCGAGACATGGGCGACAGGACATTTCGGTGGACATCGCAGGCGGGTTCAAGCCGGGCTTGGTCTATCGCGTCACGCTCCAGCCCGTGATCCGAGATCTCTTCAACAATCAGATGCGGGACCCGTTCGAGTTCGTCTTCTCCACCGGAGGAGAGTTCACGGCGAGCGCCGTGGCTGGCTTGGTGTGGGACAGGACCACCGGCGAGGGCATCCGGGACCTGGACGTCCTCGCGGTGGCGGTGAACGAAGAGGGTGACTCCACGGTGTATGTCGCCCGCACCGACACCGGGGGTGTCTACGTTCTCCGGTACCTTCCGCCGTCCAGGTACACCCTGGTGGCCTTCGAGGACCGGAACCAGAACGACGTCGTGGATCGCATGGAGGTCCAGGGCAGCCGGGGACTGCTCCTGTCAGGGGCGGACACCGCCATCGTCCCCATCGGGGTCCTTCAGCCCGACACGACGCCGGCGCGCCTCACCCGTGCCACGCCTCTGGACTCGTTGACGCTGCTGCTGGCCTTCGACGACTACATCGATCCCACGATTTCAGCGGATCAGTTCGGGGTCTCCCTCACCCGGGAGGAGGGAGAAAGTCCAGGGGTGGAGGTGGCCTTCCACGAGTACCGGTACGTCGAGTGGCGCCAGACCGTCCAGGACTCCTTCGCTCGGTTGGACTCGCTTGAAGCCGCTGCAGCCGCGGCCGAGCGCCGGGCCCAGGCTGCGGCCCGGGCTGCGGCTGCCGAGGCTGCGGCCGCCCAGGACACCGCTGCGGGGGATACCACTCGGCAGGCCGTGCGTGAGGGGATGCCCGAAGCGGAGGGAATCGAAGGCGAAGGACGGGTGCCCGAAGACACCGTCCAGGCCACAGCGCCCCCTGCCAGGGTCCTGCCGCCGGAACTCCCGGCCGGTACCCCGGCGGAAGGCGCGCCCGCGGCGCGACGGAGGAGCGGGGCTGGAGCGGAGGCTGGTCCTCCCCTCAATCCGGACGGGCAGCCTCTGCCGTCCCGAAGGATCGTGCTCCGACTGGACGGACCGCTGGAGGTCAACGTGGCCTACCAGCTGTCGGTGGACGTCGTGGTCAACCTCAACGGGATACCCCTGGGCGGGGGAGAGGCTGCGGTGGTCAGGGAGCCCCCGAAGGACACCACGGCGGTGGCGGATACCGCCGGGACTCCGCCGGACAGCTCGCTGGTCACGGAAGACACGATTCCATCCGACACCGCCCTCGTCGCGCCGGATTCGATCCCCCCGGATACGATTCCGCCGGATACCAGTCGCGCGTTGGCCGGTCGTCAGTTCTTCCTTCCCGGGCGAGGACGGTGACGGACGCCCGCCGCCATCTTCCGTCCGTGGACACGCTGCTCCTGGAGGAGGAGTTCCAGGAGCTGCAGCGACGGTTCGGTCGAGAGCGTGTGGTGAGGCGGATCCGCGCAGAGATCGAACGCGTCCGGTCCTCGTGGAGTTCCGGCAAGGACTTCGGGGAGCCTCTCGCGCGGGCCGATTGGGGGGCCCTGGTCGCTTCGGCGTTGGAGACGGAGGACGTGCCGTCCCTCCGGGCCGTGATCAACGCCACGGGGATCGTGCTTCATACGAACCTGGGACGAGCACCGCTGGCCGAGGCTGCCCGGGCGGCGATGGCGCAGGCGGCGCACGGCTACTCCAACCTGGAGTTCAATCTCCTGGAGGGGGTGCGGGGTTCGCGGTATGACCATTGCGCGGATCTGTTCGCCCGCCTGAGCGGAGCGGAAGTCGCCTTGGTGGTGAACAACGCTGCGGGAGCCCTGGTCCTGGCCCTGAACGCCGTCGCTGCCGGGCGGGGGGTCGCCGTTTCCCGGGGTGAACTGGTCGAGATCGGCGGCGGCTTCCGCATTCCGGAGATCATGGAACGCTCCGGCGCCAGGATGGTCGAGGTGGGGGCCACCAACCGGACGCGCCTCGAGGATTTCCGCGCCGCGGTCGAAACGACGGACGTCGCCGCGCTCCTCAAAGTCCATCGGTCGAACTTCCGCATGACGGGCTTCACCGAAGAGGCCTCATTGGGCGAATTGGCGAACCTGGCCCACGAACGGGGGATCCCCTTGCTTCATGATCTCGGTTCGGGCCTCTTCCTGGATCCGCGGCAATTGGGCCTGCCGCCAGAGCCCAGGGCATCGGAGTCCTTGTCTCAGGGGGCGGACCTGGTGGTGGTTTCCGGTGACAAGCTCTTCGGGGGGCCTCAGGCGGGCATCATCCTTGGACGTGCGGACCTCATCGGCACGCTCCGCGCCAATCCACTGTGCAGGGCGCTGCGGGTGGACAAGGTGACGTTGGCCGGGTTGGAGGCCACGGCCCGCCTCTATCTGGATCCCCCGCGGGCGATCCGGGAGATTCCGACGCTGCGGATGCTGGCCGAGGACGACGCCTCGATCCGGGGCCGAGCCCAGGCCGTGGCGGATTCCCTGGGGGAAGCCGGGATCGTCGCCGAAGTGGTGCGCAGTGGAGGCGCCGTCGGAGGGGGCACCTACCCCGGGGTCACGCTTCCTTCATGGGCCGTGGCCTTGGAGCCCAAGGGAGGTGCCACCGCACTGAGCGCGCTCCTGCGCACCGGCACCACCGCCGTGGTCGGACGCATCGAGGACGCACGACTCCTCCTGGATGTCCGGACCGTCGCTCCGGAAGAGGTGGCGGGCCTCATCGCGGCGCTCACCTGGGCGGTCCGGAGCGTTTCGTGACGCCTGACCTTCGCCCGGCCGTGTTCGTGGACCGGGACGGCACCCTCATGGTGGAGCGGCACTACCTGTCCCATCCCGACGGCGTCGCCCTGGTGCCCGGAGCCGAGGCCGCCCTCAGGGTCTTGAAGGAGGCCGGATATGTCCTTGTGGTGGTCACGAATCAGTCCGGAATCGCACGGGGCATCTACACCCTCGAGGAGTATCACGCGGTAGCCGAGCGCCTGGACCTGGTTCTCGGGGCAGCCGGCGTGGTCATCGACGGCACCTACTTCTGTCCCCATCACCCGGACATCACGGGTCCCTGCCGCTGCCGGAAGCCGGACACTGGCATGTACCTCCAGGCCGCCGAGGAACTCGGCGTGGACCTCGCGCGTTCGTGGTACGTGGGCGACAAGGTCACGGATGTGCTTCCCGCTCTGGAGCTGGGGGGGCGCGGTGTCCTGGTGCGAACGGGGTACGGTCGGGAGCAGGAGACGATCGCTCCGGAGCACATTCCCGTCGTGGACGACCTGGGCGCGGCGGCGCGACTCATCGTGGAAGCGTCAACGGTCCCGCGGCGTTGACCCTTTCTGGGCCCCCGGGTAATTTCCTGGCCTCGAAACGCCGGGCCGCGCCCTTTGAAACTTGAAGGGCCACCGGGGGTATTTCTCAACCGTAGTGAGGGTAGGACAGAACCTCACCGAACGACGACATCGGAGGCCGTGAAACGAATGGTGACGCTGACCCAGACCGCGACCGAGAAGGTCCACGATTTCATCCTCGAGCACGGTGTGGAGGGTGGAGCGGGGCTGCGTGTCGCGGTCCTGCCCGGCGGATGCTCGGGATTCCAGTACGGCCTCAACATCGAAGACGCCCCCGAGACCGACGACGAGGTGCTCGAGATCGGCGGCGTGAAGATCTTCGTGGACCCCTTCAGCGCCCAGTACCTCGAGGGCGTTGAGATCGATTACGTGACCAGCTTCATGGGACAGGGCTTCACGTTCCGGAACCCCAACGCAGCCGGTGGTTGCGGTTGCGGGAGTTCGTTCACGGTTTGATCTCTCCGGCAGGCGTCCTGCGGGACGCTCTTCCCACGGTGCTCGACTACGCCGGCCTTCAGGCCGAGGAGCTCCGTGCGCGGATTCGCCGGAAGAAGCAGGAACTCAACGCCGTCGTCCTGGGCCACAACTATCAGCGTGTGGAGATCCAGGAGGTCAGCGACTATCTCGGGGATTCCCTGGGACTGTCCCAGGAAGCAGCGGCCACGGATGCGGACGTCATCGTCTTTTGCGGCGTCCACTTCATGGCCGAGACGGCCAAGGTGCTGTCACCCGAGAAGACGGTGCTCATGCCCGACCTGCGGGCCGGGTGCCCCATGGCTGATTTCGTCACGGGGAGCGCGCTGAAGCGGCTCAAGGCCGAGCACCCCGACGCGGCGGTGGTGGCCTACGTGAATTCCACCGCCGAGGTAAAGGCGCTCTCGGACATCTGCTGCACGTCCTCAAACGCCGTGAAGGTGGTGCAGTCGATTCCACGGGAGCGGCCGATCATCTTCGTGCCCGACCGGAACCTCGCGCACTACGTGGAGGAGAAGACCGGGCGCGACAACATCATCGCGTGGGACGGCTACTGCTACGTCCACGACGACATGGTGCTGCAGGAGCTGGATCGGGCGAAGGACGCCCACCCCAACGCTCTGGTCGTCATCCATCCCGAGGCGCGGCAGGAGCTTCTGGACCGTGCCGACGTGGTCACGTCCACGGCGGGGATGGTGGCGTATGCCGAGGAATACGACGAGGTCATCTTCGGCACGGAGCGGGGGCTGGTGGACCGCATGAAGGCGCGCTTCCCCGACAAGTCCCTGATCCCGCTCTCCGGGGCGGCGGTGTGCGGCAACATGAAGCTCAACACGCTGGCCAAGCTGGCCTGGTGCATGGATCACCGGAAGCATGAGGTCGTCCTGGACGAGGCCGTCCGGGTCGAGGCGGAGCGATCCCTGCGCGCCATGCTGGATCTGTCCGGTGGCTGGACCGGGCCCACGGAAGGCGAAGAGAACCTCGAGCTCGCCGGCGTCCGTCCCAGCGGGTGTGGGTGCGCCTGAACCGATGATGGACCTCCGCACCTTCACCGGGGGCGGATTCGGGGAGAACGGGTATCTGGTGTCGTGCTCATCCACCGGTGCCACGGTGGCCGTCGATCCGGGGGCGGCTGCGCATCGCATGGCCGAAGCCGTCACCGCCGAGAAGCTCGACCTTCAGGCTGTTCTGCTCACCCACGCCCACCTGGATCACGTCGAGGGGGTCCACCTCGTTCGGGCCGTGGCACCCGACGTTCCGATCTGGCTGCACCCGGCGGATCTGGGCATGTACAGGGCACTACCTCAGCAGGCGGCGGCCTTCGGCCTGACCGTGCCGGCCCAGCCGGAGCCCACGGACGAGCTCGCCCACGGTCAGCGCTTCACCTTCGGGGGGTGCGCCTTCGACGTGCGGTTCACGCCTGGCCATGCGCCAGGCCACGTGATCTTCGTGTCCGAGGACGCCGGGCTGGTGCTCGTGGGCGACGTGGTCTTCCAGGGTTCCATCGGGCGGACGGACCTTCCTGGCGGAGACTTCCACGTCCTCATGCGGTCCATCCGGGAACAGGTCCTGACGCTCCCGGACCACCTGGCGCTGTACCCCGGTCACGGTGGGCCCACCACGGTGGGCTTCGAACGGGTGGGCAACCCCTTCCTGGTGCCGCACTACGGCGGGGAGTTGGCATGACCCAAGGCGCCACGTTGGTCGCTGCGGTGTTCGCGTCGGGCGGCGGGAGCAACCTCCAGGCACTTCTGGACCACCAGGAGGGGGATACCCCTTGGCGCATCGGCCTGCTGGTTTCCGACCGTGAAGGGGCGGGGGCGCTGGCCCGGGCAGAGGCGGCGGGCGTTCCCACCCGCGTCATCCCCACCAAGGGCCGCGATCCGCACGACGTGGCTGTCGAGACGCTGGAGGCCCTGGAAGACCACGGAGCTCAGGTGATCTTCCTCGCCGGGTATCTCAAGCTCCTTCCGGCACCGGTCGTCCGGGCGTTCGCGGGCCGGATGATCAACATTCATCCGGCGCTCCTTCCCTCCTTCGGGGGAAAGGGCATGTGGGGGATGCACGTGCACCGGGCCGTCCTGGAGTCCGGGGCGCGCCTCAGCGGCCCCACGGTCCATCTGGTGGATGAGGAGTACGACCGGGGAGCCATTCTGGCCCAGTGGCCGGTCCCGGTCCTTCCCGGCGATTCCCCCGAGGCTCTGGCGGCCCGGGTGCTCGAGGTCGAGCACTGGCTGTATCCCATGGCTGCCGACCACCTGTGCCGGGCCCTCCTGCAGGGGCACCAGCCGGGACCATGGGCCTCGCCCGGCGAGACGTTCACACTTGTTCCGTAGCCCAAGCGATTACCCTGAACTTCCAAGGTTGCTGATATGAAGCGGGCGCTCCTCAGCGTATCCGACAAGAGCGGAGTCATCGACTTCGCCAGAGCACTGGCCGAGCGCGGTTGGGAGCTGCTTTCCACCGGGGGAACAGCCAAGGCCCTGCGGGATGCGGGCCTGACCGTGAAAGACGTGGCGGCGGTGACGGGCCACCCGGAGATGATGGATGGGCGTGTCAAGACGCTCCACCCCGCGGTCCATGCAGGCATCCTCGCGCGAAGGGATCGGGAAGAAGACCTGGCGGCCCTGCAGGAACACGGGTACGGGCCCATCGATCTGGTGGCGGTGAACCTCTATCCCTTCCGTGAGACCATCGCCAAAGGCGGCGTAGGGGTGAAGGAGGCCATGGGGAAGGTGGACATCGGAGGGCCCACCATGATCCGCGCCGCGGCGAAGAACCACATGGGGGTCTGGGTGGTGGTGGACCCGGCGGACTATGCCGGCGTCCTGTCGGCACTGGACGGCGGGGGAGAAGAAGGCGACCTGCGTCGGATGCTGGCCGCAAAGGTCTTTCGGCACATCAGCACATACGATGCCGCCGTGGCTGCGTATCTGGAGGAGGGCACGGGGGCGGACGCGCTACCCGAGGACCTCCCGTTGGGCCTCCGACGGCTACAGACCCTCCGGTACGGAGAGAATCCGGACCAGGAAGCGTCGTTCTACGGATTCGGCGCGCCCGCGGGTCTGTCGGCTCTCCAGCAGCACCACGGCAAGGAACTGAGCTACAACAACATCCTCGATCTGGACGGGTCGCTCCTGTGCCTGTCGCCGTTCGCGTTCTCCGCCCGTCCGGCTGTCTGCATCGTGAAGCACACAACGCCCGCCGGTCTGGCCGTGGGGGAGACGCTGGCGGAGGCTTACGACAAAGCCTTGGCATGTGACCCGGTGAGCGCGTTCGGGTCGGTCATCGCCGTGAACCGCGTGGTGGATGCCGAGACGGCCACCAGGATGTCGTCGCTCTTCATCGAGTGCCTCGTCGCGCCGGGGTTTTCCCCCGATGCTTTGGAGACGCTCACGGTGAAGAAGAACCTCCGCCTGATGACCTATCCCGGTCAGTCCACGGCCCTGTCCTTCGAACCCACCGACGGCTGGTGGGTGGGAGCCGAGGAGGAACTCAAGAGCGCCGGCCGCTTCGTCGCCGCGCACGGACGGGTGCCCAGCGGTCGGGTGCTGCGCAGTGTCTACGGCGGCATGCTCGCCCAGACGCCTCCCATGCCGCCTTTCTACGGCATCGAGGACGCCTCGTGGAGGGTGGTCACGGAGCGCGCGCCCTCGGCGCGGGAAATGGACGACCTGCGCTTCGCCTGGGCGGCGGTCTTCGGCGTGAAGTCCAACGCCATCCTGTTGGCCGCGGGCGGTGCGACCCTCGGTATCGGGGCAGGGCAGATGAGCCGCGTGGACTCGTCGAGAATCGCGGTGCGGAAGGCCGGTGACGCCAAGCTGGACCTGAGCGGGTCCGTGCTGGCCTCCGATGCGTTCTTCCCGTTCCGGGACGGCGTGGACGCCGCGGCGGAAGCCGGGGTCAGGGCCATCGTGCAGCCGGGCGGGTCCGTCCGCGACGACGACACCATCGGGGCGGCCAACGAGCATGGAATCGCCATGGTCTTTACCGGACGCAGACTCTTCCGGCACTGAGAACCCATCGGCGCCGGCTACGGACGGGGCGCTTCCTCGTTCAATAGCCGGTCCACCGCCGCGTTCAGGGCCGGAGGGGCGAAGTACCCCACGACCTTGTGGCGCACGTTGCCGTGACGGTCGATGAGAAAGGTCGTGGGGATGCCGGGGATGCCTCCGAACGCCTGTCGGTGTTCCCGTGTGGCGCGACCCACCGCGTAGGTGATGTCCCGCTCCTCGAGGAAGGCCCGGACGGCGTCTTCGCCCCCGACGTCGGTGGCGAATCCCAGGACGACCACATCGTCGTGGAGATGACGTTCGTGGAGGCTTTCCAATGAGGGCATCTCCAGGCGGCACGGGATGCACCAAGTGGCCCAGAAGTTGACCACGACGACCTTTCCGGCGAGGTCGGCTGATCGGACCGTGTCTCCGTTCAGGGTCAACAGGGTGTAGTCGGGCGCCCGGCCCCGTTCCGGCGAAAAGCCCACGAGGGCGCCCACCTGGGGACCGAGACGGACGGCCACGAAGATCAGGAGGCCGGCGGTCACGAGGCGTTCGACCCACACGAGGGCCAACCGCCGGAACCGTCGTGAGGCGGGGAGGTGGGGCGCTGTCATGACGTGGTAAACCCCCGAGGGCGGGTGGGAGTGCCCGACGGGGGAACGCCCTTCACCGTGGCGCGGAGCCCGAGCCCCCGGCAGATTGGCCCCACCTCAACGTTTGCCGGGAGTCCAAATGAAGCGCACCGCACTGATCACTCTGGCCATCGTCCTCGGCGCCGCGCCGGCGTCGGGACAGGCTCTGGATGCCACCGCCCAGCTCATGAAGGCCCTGACGGAAGCGCCGGGGCCCTCGGCGTTCGAGGAGGCGGTTCGCGAGATCGTGGCCTCGGAGTTCGAGGCACTGGGGGCGGAGATCGAATACGACGGGCTGGGCTCGGTGCTGGCGACCCTTCCCGGCAGTGCTTCGGGGCCGAGGGTCATGGTGACGGCGCATCTGGACGAGGTGGGGCTGATGGTGCAGCACATCACCGCCGACGGGTTCATCCGGGTGAAGATGCTCGGGGGCATCCTGGGTCAAGCGTTGCCCGATCAACGTTGGACGATCCTGGGGCGGAAAGGCCCGGTGACGGCTGTGAGTGGACTGCGCACCACCCATGTCACGCCCGCTTCGCAGCGGGCGGACGTCTGGCCGCTGGAGCAGACGTTCCTGGATGTGGGGGCAACGTCCCGAGCCGAGGTGGAGAGCATGGGGATCCGCCCTGGTGACGGGATCGCACCGCTCAGTGACTTCCTCGTGATGCCCAACGGGCGATACGCAGCCAAGGCGTGGGACGACCGGGTGGGGCTCGCCGTCATGATCGTGGCTGCGCGGCGGATCCGGTCCGAGGGGATCCGACTTCCTGCACAGGTGGTCTGGGTGGCGACGACCCAGGAGGAGATCGGACTCCGCGGAGCCCAGACCGCCGTGGAGGCTGCGAAACCCGACCTGGGCATCTCCATCGAGGCAGGCGTATCGGCGGACTATCCCGGGATCGGCCCCACACAGGCTCAGGAGCGCCTGGGTGCCGGGCCCGGGATCTTCCTGCTGGACAGCTCCATGATTCCCAACAGGAAGCTGCGCGACCTCCTGTTCGACGTGGCCGAGGAGGAGAACATCCCCCTGCAGGCCGACGTACTCACCGGGTACGGGGAGGACGGAGCCGAAATCCAGCGCTACGACTCGGGCAGGCCGTCGGTGAACATGACGGTGCCGACCCGGTACCTGCACGGGCACACCGGGATCATCCAGCGCTCGGACTTCGATCAGGCGGTGGAGTTGCTGATCCAGGTGCTGAAGCGGCTGGATCGCGAGACCGTCGCGGGGGTGTCGAGCTTCGGGCGTTGAGGGCGCCCAAAGCGAGCTTGGAGGCCCTTGGAGCATCCTCGCCTCCGGGATACCTTCCGGGCGAAGCCCGCCCGGAGGGAGAACCCCCATGGTTCGGGTGAGAAGAACAGCCCTGGAGGGGTGGCAGAGCGGTTCAGCCGAGCGGCCACCTCCTTCTCGGCGAGCGAAGAGGTGTTCCGCGAGACGACCGAGGATGCGCGGAGCGCACCGGAGGTCCATGCACCGGTCCGCTAGCTGGTAGTAAGTACACCGTTGGAGGGGTGGCAGAGCGGTTCAATGCACCGGTCTTGAAAACCGGCGGGCGCAAGCCCACGCGGGTTCGAATCCCGCCCCCTCCGTAGGATTGACCACGAAGTTCGAACCCGCGCGCGTTTCGGAGAAACGCGCAGAGGGGGTTCGGCTCGAAGCGAGGCGGAGCCGAGCGGAGAGCAGCGACCGGAGGGAGCTGAATCCCGCCCCCTCCGTAGCATCGACATCACGAAGTCCCCGTGGCCAACGTCCGAGGACGGCCCTTGCACCTAGCCCGCGTTCAGATCGAGAACTTCCGGGGCATCGCTCGCCTCGACCTGGCGCTGGACCGTCTCACCGTGGTGATCGGTGAGAACAACCACGGCAAGACGAGCCTGTTCGACGTCCTGGACCGATGCCTGGGCGGCCCGGGCGGTGGCGAGACGGGCGTGTGGGAATACCGTGACTTTCGCCGGGCCGCGGATGGCGCACGCCAGACCATTCGGATCCTGCTCACCTTCGACGCGGGGCGGGGGGCCGCGGCGGGCGCGCTCCCCCAGGAGCTGTTGGCGGCCGCGGCGCCTCGGGAGGGGTCCCAGCCCCAACGAGTCCTCGTGGAGTTCACGGGTGATCCCGAGACCGGGGCCATGCGGCATCGGTTCCTGGACCGCGACGGCGAAGCGCTGGAGGTTGGCGATTCCGACGCCGTGCTCCGGCGCCTGCGCCAGCTGCATCCTGTTCTCCTCATCCGCTTGGCCCAGCCCCTGGTACCCAGCGTCCTGCAGTGGACCCGGCCCCCGCCCTCGGGGCTCGACGACGATGATGAGCCCGAGGGTCCCGAGGAGGCCATCACCAAGGTGTATCATCGTCTCGCCAGCGCCCGCGGTCCCGTACCCACCGAGGAGCTGCGGCGGGGCTTCCTTGCTGTGGGCGCCCTGCGGGACCAGGTGGAGGGCCAGGTTCAGTCGAGCATGGGTCCCGTGCGGAAGGTCCTCGAGAGTTTCCTCGAGGAGGGAAACGGCTTCCAGCGCGCCAACTCCATCGGGGGTGGAGGCCAGAACCTGGGCCTTCTCCTGGTGCTGGGTGCCCTCCTGGAAATGAGGGACCAGATCAGCTTGGACGTGGCGACCACCCCCCTTATCGCCATCGAGGAGCCCGAGGTGCACCTGCACCCCATGGTGCTGTCGGCCACCTGGGACGTGATCGAGCGGCTTCAGGCTCAAACGCTCATCACCACCAACTCCGGCGAGTTCCTCTCCGACGTACCCCTGGGGGTCCTTCGGCGTCTTGTCCGTCGGGACGGGCATATCGAGGCGTTCCAGCTCCGCGACGGGCGCCTGGACGAGGAGGCCCTTCGGCGTGTGGGCTACCACGTGAGCGCCAAACGGGGAGCCATCCTGTTCGCGAGATGTTGGCTTCTGGTGGAGGGTGAGACCGAGTTCTGGCTCCTCAGAGAGTTGGCTCGGACCCTGGGCTACGACCTCGAGGCCGAGGGCGTGCGGTGCGTGGAGTTCGCGCAATGTGGCGTAGGCCCGCTGGCCCGGCTGGCAAACGAGCTCGGCATTGCTTGGCATCTCCTGGCCGACGGAGACGAGTCCGGGATCATCTTCGCGAAGGACGCGGTCCGGTTCCTCGAGGGACGCCCGAAACGACACCACGTGACGACCTTGGATCGCCGGAACATCGAGGGATTCCTCTGGCACCATGGGTTCGAGGATGTATACCGCGAGGCGGCCAGGGTGGGTCGCAGGGGGACGGCGGAGGGAGATCGGATGTCGCCCCGGCGCATTGTGGAGCGGGCTGCGCGAAAGCACTCCAAGCCCTACTTGGCGCTCACGGTGGCCGAAGAGTGCGCGCGCCGCGGGCCGGGGAGCGTCCCTCCGTTGCTGCGAGCCGTCATCGAGTCGTCGGTGACGTTGGCTCGCGAGGCAGTGGACGAGGGCTTCTGAGGGCCGGGTTCAGGCACCCTGGTGCCAGTTGGCGGGAGCGTCGCCTCCCAGCACAGCTTGCCAGGCATCGAGCATCCCTTCGTACGAGAAGCCCTCTCTGACCCTGCGCCTTCCTTCCTCCCCCATGGCCAGTCGCAACGCCGGTGCGTCCAGAAGGCCCTTCATGGCCTCGGCAAGCCGGATTGGGTCGGCCTCGACGATGAGTCCAGGCGAACGCCCTTCGCCGTCGGTGAAGAGCGCCTCGTCGGCTCCCGACACGGGCGTGCTGACCACCGGGACGCCTGCCGCCATGGCTTCCAGCATGGCGTTGGCCATGCCCTCCCGGTCGGAGGTGATGGCGAAGACGTCCAGCGCGGAGAGGACTCGCGCGATGTCGGTGCGGAAGCCCAGAAAGTGAACGCGGTCCTCCAGGCCGAGCCGGACCGCGAGGGCTCGGAGGTCAGGGTCGAGCTCCCCCTCCCCGGCCAGGGCAAGGTGCACCCCCGGGAGCCTGGACACTGCCGTCACCAGGCGATCCAGGCGCTTCTGGGCGCTGAGGCGGGCGATGGCGCCCACGACGGGGGCATCGACCGGCAGCCCGAGAGCAGCCTTCGCGTCCCGCGCGGGGGGAACGGCGGCGTCGAGCACGATCCCGTCGTAGACCGTGGCGACCCTGGCCGGATCGCAGTCAGGGAGGCCCGCCACTACGGCGCGCCGAATCCCGTCCGCGTTCACCAGGGTGGCGTCCACCCAGCGACGGAACGCCATCCTGTAGCTCCAGTGCTTCCCGGGGAGGTCGGTGTCCAGACCGATGCGCGACACGACCGTCCGGACTCCTGCCCGACGCGCGGCTCTTCCGGCCAACCAGACCTTCTTGAACGTTGCCACCAGCAGCGCGTCCGCCTTGAATGCCCTCAGGCGCCTCGAGAAGGACCAGGCCTGCGGGAGCATGAGGTGCCCGCCCAGAACCGCCACCGACGCATCGACGCCCTCGGCCCGCGCCCGCTGGACCACGCCCGGCGAGTTGCAGTAGAGGTGAACCGAATGCCCGCGCTCCTGCAGGCCCCGAAGGAGGAGTACGGTCCATTTCTCACCGCCGCCGTAGGTGCGGGCGCCGTTGTGGGCGGCGATGCGCAGGGGGCGGCTCACGCGGGTCGCCCGTGCCTATTCCCGACGTCCCAAGGACCCGTCCCACTCGATGTCCTTGTGGGAGGAATCGCAGAACGGCTTGTTCTTCGAGTGGCCGCACCGGCAGAGCGAATAGGGTCTTCCCTCGGGTGTCATCAACCGATTGCCGTCATTGTCGAAGAGGGGGACGCCGCCTTCGACCTTGAGAGACCCGTTGGGGCGAACGATGATCTTCACGTCGGACACGTTGTGCTCCGGCGAAGGTTGACGTGCTGGTGAGTCACGAACCCCCGTGGAGCCCCACGGTTCCTGGGGGTGGGAGCCTTGGACCCCTTCGATGGGGCGGGTAGATTCCACGCCGTCGCCCCGCCCGCCCCGGTCGGGCCCCCAAACGACCCCAGCGAGGTAGCCTGGTGATTCGAGTCGAGCGCAGAGCCACGGTTCCCGTCAACATCGACGGGGTCACGGTTGGTGGAGCCGCACCCGTGGTGGTCCAATCCATGACCAATACCGATACGGCTGACGTGGCGGGCACGGTGGCCCAGGTGCGCGTGCTTGCCGACGCGGGGAGCGAGTTGGTCCGGGTCACGGTGAACAACGACGAAGCGGCTCGCGCCGTCCCCGAGATCGTCGCGCAACTCCGGGACCAGGGGTACGCCACCCCCATCGTAGGAGACTTCCACTACAACGGGCACCTGCTTCTCACCCGGTATCCCGATTGTGCGGAGGCTTTGGCGAAGCTGCGCATCAACCCCGGCAACGTGGGGACCAAGCACCGTGACGCCAACTTCCAGCAGATCGTCCAGGTGGCCGTGGAGCACGACAAGCCGGTACGGATCGGCGTGAACTGGGGATCCCTGGACCAGCGCTTGTTGACGGAGTTGATGGATGCAAACGCGAAGGCGGCAGCCCCCAAGGAGGCCGGCGAGGTCCTCATGGACGCCATGGTGGAGAGTGCCGTGCGCTCGGCGGCTCTCGCGGAGGAGACGGGGCTGGGCCACGACCGCATCGTGATCTCCACCAAGGTTTCCACGGTACGGAACCTGATCTACGTGTACCGGATGCTGGCCGAACGGTGCGACTACCCGCTGCACCTCGGCCTCACGGAGGCGGGCTTGGGCGCCAAGGGGATCGTTGCCACCACCGCCGGGTTGGCGCCTCTGCTCCTCGAAGGCATCGGTGACACGATCCGGGTGTCGCTGACGCCGAAGCCGGGCGGCGATCGGGCCGAGGAGGTTCGGGTCGCGCAGCAGGTGCTTCAATCGCTGGGGATTCGTCATTTCGAGCCCCAGGTGACGTCGTGCCCCGGGTGCGGACGGACGACGAGCACCTATTTCCAGGAGATGGCGGAGGACATCACTTCCTACATCCGGGAGAGCATGCCTTCCTGGCGGCGGACGTATCCCGGGGTGGAGACGATGGAGGTGGCCGTCATGGGGTGCGTGGTGAACGGTCCCGGTGAGTCCAAGTACGCCAATATCGGCATCAGCCTCCCGGGTACGTTCGAGGAGCCCAAGGCGCCCGTCTATATCGACGGGGAGCACGCCATGACGCTCAAGGGCGACGCTCTGGTCGAAGAGTTCAAGGGCATTCTCCATGAGTACATCGAGCGAACGTACGGAGGGTCGGGGCGCCCATCCGACCGTAGCTAGACGCCGTCGGCGCCGTCAGCACGGCGCAGGAACTCAAGGACGGCCAGGGCATGGGCGGGAGTCATCTCCCCCGTGACCAGCATTTGCGCTCCGTACTGTGCCCTGAGGGCCGAGGCCACCGGGTCGTTGGCCGTCATGGAATCGGGACGCAGGACCATGCTGCGGATCCAATCCAGTTCCCTTCGCCGGGTGACGCCGGCGAGGTTGGGGCCCAGCTTCGCTGCGCCCTTCATGGCGTGACAAGCGGAGCACCGACTCCGGAAGACGTCGGCCCCCAGATCAGCCAGCCTTCCATCCACCGGAGCGTCGCGCGTGGGCAGGGAAGCTCCGTCGTAGATCGCCAGGGACGCATCGAGAGTACGCTCCCCTGCGGCTGTGCGCGCCCACCACACGCCCAGGGCCAGGAGGCACGCCAGGACCAGTACTCCGGCGATGCGGGAGCCGGTGACGTTCCGCGGATTGGAAGAGTTCGGGGCCATGAAGCGTAAGCTATTCCAGTGGAAAGGTCCCGTACACGGTCGACGCGCGGGTACCTGCAGGGACGACCTTCGTTGCCCGTGGCGAGAGGTGCCATCTACCTTGACCCTCGGCCCTCGTCGACCATCCTCCAGAGGGATGGGCTGCAACGGTTCAACCGCTTGGGCCCGTCTCACCAAGAAATCCGAGGCCGGCATCCCTCCCCCGTCCTCCTGGCACTCGTTCACGCTCCAAACTGCGGGCACCCATGGATTTTTCGCGACGAACACTGAGCCTGGTCACCCTGGTCCTGATCCTCGGCGCGCTGGCCGTCGGGGTCTGGTGGCGTCTGGGGGGCGAGGTCGCCGCAGCCGCGGCGGAGGGGGAGGGGGCCGATTCGACCCAATCGTCCGCTGACGACCTTCCCGCCGCCTCCGGGGCCGGACAATTCGCCACGGATGTGCCCCAACCCGTCTCGGGTGCCGCTGCGGTTCGGGACACGCTGTGGATCCGGGTGAATGCGTCCGGACAGGCCGAGGCCTTCCAACGAGCTACGCTCAGCGCTCAGGTGGAGGGGGTGGTCACCGCCGTGCCCGTCCAGGAGAACCAGAGGGTTGCCGCCGGCTCCCTCCTGCTCCGTGTCGATACCACCGAGTACGCACTCCAGATGGCCCAGGCCAGGGCAGACCTCCTGGCGGCCGAGGCGGAGTATCGGCAATTGGTGCTGTTCGACGACGAGATCACCGATCCGGCCGTGCGCCGGGAGCGTGAGCGGATCGCCCGGAGCCGGAGCGGTCTCGATCAGGCGCAGGTGGCGCTGCGTCAGGCCCAGATCCGCCTGGATCGCACCCGCGTCACGGCGCCGTTCGGTGGCCGCGTGGCGGACCTGAGGATGGTTCCTGGACAGAACGTGCCGGTGGGGACCGAGCTTCTCACGGTCGTGGACTTGGACCCCATCAAGGTGGAGGTCCAGGTCCTGGAGGCGGAGTTGGGGTTCCTGAAAGAGGGACGCCGCGCCGAAGTCCGGTTTGCCGCATACCCCGGCGAGGTGTTCACCGGGTCGGTGGAGACCATCAATCCGCTGGTGGATCCGGAGAGCCGCACGGGCCGGGTCACGGTCCTTCTGGCCAATGCGGATCATCGCATCAAGCCCGGCATGTACGCCGAGGTGTCCCTGGACGCCGAGGCGCTTCCGGACCGGATACTCGTGCCCCGCTCGGCTATCCTGGAGCGAGGCGAGGGGCGGCGCCGGACCATGCTCTTCGTCTATCAGGAGGACGGTGGACGGGGCCTGGCCAAGTGGCGGTACGTCACCACCGGGCGGGAGAACGAGACCATGGTGGAGATCGTCCCGGGCGACGAGGGGACCGTCGAGCCTGGGGAGGTGGTTCTGGTCGACGGTCACCACTACCTGGCCCACGACACGCCGGTGCGACTGGTCGAGGATGTCGAGGCGGCAGGAGGGAGGCCGGGAAGATGACGATGACCGGGAACGTACCGACGACGTTGGGAGCGTGGTTGGTGGCACTGGCGCTGGCGGGAGCGGCCGAGCCCGACGATGCCCGGGCGCAGGTGGCGGACACGGTGACCCTCACACTGGACGGGGCGCTCGACCGGGCCCGTGGGACCAACCCGACGTACCGACAGGCGGTGAACAGCGCCCAGCTCAACGGCACGGAGTCGCGTACCACGTGGTTCAGTCAGGTGCTGCCTCGGGCGCAGCTGAACCTCTTCAACACCCAGTTCACCGGGAATCTGACCCGACAGGGGTTCGACAACTTCGGCAACCCCATCGAGAATCCCATCTCGGATTGGAAGTACTTCTCCCAGACGGACCAGTCACTGGACCTCACGTGGTCCATCCAGGGGTCGTCCGTCTTCAACGCCCTGAACCGGCAGCAGCTGGTCAACTCGGATCGAGACGTGGCCGAGATCCGCGCGCTGACCCAGCTGGACGTGGACGTGCGCCGGGCCTATTGGGATGCTTTGGAGCAGCGGGAGCTGATGCGGGCCGAGGAGGAGTTGGTGGAGGCCCGTCGGGTGGACCACCAGGTGGCGGAGCGCCTCTTTTCTCTGGCCATGCGGACGCGTGTGGACGTGCTCAACGCTGAGTTGGGCATCGAGCAGCAGGCGCTGGCCTTGCGTCAGCAGCGGGCCGGGTTCGAGAAGGCGAAACTCACGCTCCGCACGCGCCTTGGCGACGAAGACCTGGGTCCCTTCCGGCTCGGCGATGAGCGACTGCCGGAATTCGACCCGGGGACGCTGGACGGGGACGCACTGGTGGACCGGGCATTTTCCGTGAACCCGGAGCTGCGTCAGGCCGAGTTGGCCGTGCAGAGTGCAAGGGTCGGCATGAAGGAAAGCAAGAGGGCGTGGTGGCCGACGCTCGTCCTCAACTTCCAGCTCGCGCGGCGCGCCCGGACCGACAAGGGCGACGCCTTGTTCGACGTCTCGTTCAACGAGGACCTGGACCAGCAGTTCTACGTCGGGCTGCGCATGCCGATGTTCAACAACTTCTTCCAGAACCAGCAGGACATCCACCGAACCTCCGTAGACTTCAGCAACCGAAGTGAAGCCGAGCGGGACACGCGCCTCAGAGTGGAAGAGGGAGTGCGCTCGGCCATGCTGGAG
>DATHZE010000013.1:0-2507 GCA_035458765.1 Longimicrobiales bacterium | reverse complement strand
GGAGAGTTCCGGGGGGCGAGCGGCGGCAGGGGCCTGAGAGCGCCTGAGAGAGGGAGGTTGGCTGGAGGGGATGGCGGTCTGGGCCCTTGGGATGGCGGGAAGGGCGGTGGGGATCGCGGGGTGTCAGTCGTCGAGGCCGGGAGGCAGGGACTGGTCGAAGCTGAATTCGGGCTCGGGCTCGGCGTCCGCGAGGTCGAAGGCGGCGGTCTGATCGAGGAGGAAGTCACCTTGTGGCGGGCCGCGCGCGGGGGAGAGAGGCGGGGGGCGGTGTGGGAGGTGGAGATGGAGGAGGATGGCGGAGACGACAGGCGGGTCGGTGAGAAGGGCGAGGATGGACATCTGGCCACCGCAGGCAGGGCAGAGGAGCGGCAGGACCTCGTAGATCCGGGCGAGGAGCACGGCCCAGCGGATCCGCGCTGGGCTGGGGCGCCGAGCCGGCTCCGGGGCGGGCGGAGCGTGGAGGAGTCGCGCCGGTGGGGATGGGGGCGGCTCTGAAAACGGTATGAAACCATATCGATCTGGTTGTTGTCCACTGGTTGTGGGACGGGACGAATCGCACCGGGAGGAGCCGTGACCTCGAAGGACCAGTCCGCAGACGCCGGGCAGCTGCTGCCGCTCAAGCCGGCGTGGCTCTACATCCTTCTGGCGCTGCGTCAGGGGGCCCAGCACGGGTACGCCATCCGCGCCCACGCCGAGGAGGCCTCACAGGGTGCGGTGCGCCTTTGGCCGGCGACGCTTTACGGATCCATCCGTGAGCTGTCCGACGCGGGAGCGATCGAGGAACTCGAAGGCGAGGAGGATCTCGATGGCGACCAGCGTCGCCGGTACTATCGACTGACCCGTCTCGGCCGGGAGGTTCTCCGGGCAGAGGCGGATCGGCTCCAGGCCCTGGCCGATGCGGCCCGGGAGGTCGGCGTCGTGGGGAGGGCCTGACCGCAATGCCTCCGCGGGGCGTAGGACTCGGACTCCGTCTCCACCGGTCGGTGGCCCGCCTGCTGCCGGCCGAATTCCGGAGACGGTATCTCGCTGACCTCCAGCGGGACCTCGAGTTGCTCCTCGTGGAGCGGCATGAGCGGGGCGGTCCGCTGGCTGCCGGGTGGGCTGCCTTGTCCGCGGTGGCCGATCTGGTGGGACGGCTCCCCAGGGAGTGGGGAGCGAGCATCGGTATCTTGAAGACAAACGGGGCCCGCAGAGGGCCGGAAAGGGAGGGGATGATGATGGGATGGGTCAATGAATTCCGACTGTCGGCCCGGGCGCTGCTCCGGCGCCCCGGCTTCGCTGCTGCTGCGGTGCTGACGCTCGCGCTCGGCATCGGGGCGAACATCGCGATCTTCACGGTCGTGAACGCGGTGCTGATTCAGCCTCTTCCGTACCCGGAGTCCGATCGGATCGTATCCATCGAGCACCACGCTCCCGGGATCGATCTCCCGGACCTGAATCACTCTGCGGGTACGCTGAACTTCTACTGGCAGGAAGCCGACTTCCTGTCGTCGCTGGCGGGGTTCGACGTCCAGAGTCGGAACCTCATTGGAGGACCGAGACCCGCACAGGTCCGGATCGTCGCGGTGACCCCGCAGATCTTCGAGGTGCTCCAGGTCCAGCCGATGATGGGGCGGCCGTTCAACGAATCCGACGCCATCGCCGATGCCCCTCCGTCGACGACCATCCTGACCTACGACGCCTGGCAGAACCTCCTGGGCGGAGATCGGTCTGTGATCGGCAGCTCACTCGAGATCGACGGCAACGTCGTTGAGGTGGTCGGGGTCATGCCGCGCGGGTTCCGCTTCCCCGATCCGGAGATTGTGGCGCTGACGCCGATGTACGTGGATCCGCACGGACCGTTCGGCACGTTCGGAACCAGTGCCCTCGGCAGACTCGCGGACGGTGTCACGGTGGCGGGTGCGGCGGCGCGTCTGTCGGACCTCCAGACCCGCCTCCCCGACTTCGTCGAGGATCTCGATGCGGAGTTCCTCGAGGGAATCGGGTGGTCGGCCACCCTGCAGACCTATCGCGACGAACTCGTGGGCAGCGCTGCGTCCGCGCTGTGGATCGTCCTCGGGACCGTGGCCTTCGTGCTCCTCATCGCGTGCGCCAACGTGGCCAACCTGTTCCTGGTCCGGGCCGAGGCCCGCCAGAAGGAGCTCGCCATCCGCGCCGCGATGGGTGCCGGGCGTGGCCGCATAGCGGCCGGGTTCCTCACCGAAGCCCTCACGCTCGGGGCGGCTGGTGGAGTGGTCGGAATGGGTATGGCCTGGATCGGTGTCGATGCGCTCGTGGCCTCCTCCCCCGAGGGACTTCCCCGGCTGCACGAGGTGGCCGTGGACCGGTGGGCGTTGGGCTTCGCCGCCTTGCTCTCCGTGGTCGCGGGGCTCGCTTTCGGCGCCGTTCCCCTTCTCCGCCACGGAGGTGGCGGCTTCGTGGGGCTGCTCAAGGATGGCGGTCGGGCGAACACCGCAGGCCGGCAGCGTAATCGTACCCGCAGCGTGCTCGTGGCTTCGCAGCTGGCT
>DATHZE010000012.1:0-19216 GCA_035458765.1 Longimicrobiales bacterium | reverse complement strand
GCGACGAGCCAGATGCTGAACGGATCGGTGTCGCTGCACCCCACCGACCAGTGGGACGTGAGTTGGCGGACCTCCTACGACCTGGAACGGGACGCGTTCAACGATCACACCATCCGCCTGACCCGTGACCTGCACCGGTGGGAAGCCCACTTCGATTTCCTGCAGACGGCTACCGGGAACTGGCAGTTCCGCTTCGAGGTCTCCCTCACCGACAACCGGGACCTCAAGTTCGACTACCAGCAGCGGAATCTGGACGCCGGGCGCCGGGCGAGCCAACGCTAGGCGTGTCCAACCCACCCCTGGGGGTGTCCACGTCAGTGGACATACCGGCTTGGGAAGGATTTCGTAAAATCATATAGTGTATACGCTTATGCGTTCGGTATGCCCTGTGCATCATATCCGGGTCGAGTAGGGGACCGGACCTCTCCGGGTTCCGGCGACACAGGCACGGGAGGATCGCATGAGACGTGTGGTGATGGGCATGCTGGTGGGGGCCATGGCCCTGGTGGGATGTGAAAGCGACAACATCCTGGTGCCGGTGGACGGTCCCGCGGCCCCGCGGAACGTGGACGCCCACTACTACGCCGGTACCGTCACCGTGACGTGGGAGTTGGCGCCGGGGTGGAATCAGGAGCCGTTCCGGGTCTACGCCCGACGGGTGACCGACGCGGACTACTTCTTCATCGCCGAGGTGACGAACTGTTCCGGCGGGTTCTGCAGCTACGCGGACCGCAACGTGCTCCCCGGACAGACCTACGAGTACTACGTGGCCGCGGTGGACACGTACTCGGGTCTCGAGACTCCCAGCGACTACTCCGTGGAGGTTGCCGTCCCCCAACCGGTGCCGCCCCCGGTGCCTGGATCCGTCCAGGTGGTTGCCCTGGATGGAGCCAACTACGTCCGATGGGGCGACGGGGCCAGGGACGCCTCCGACTTCTCCTTCTACCGGGTATACCTGGCCGGTGACGAGGGGTCGGACTTCCTTCTCGGCGAGACCGACTCCGAGGGCTTTCTGGATCTCCTTGCCGTGAACGGCGAGACGTACCGGTACTTCGTGTCGGCCGTCGATGACCAGGGGCATGAGAGTGCGGGGAGCGCCACGGCATCGGGTACGCCTCGCCCCGACTACCACGGGGAGTGGGTGTACGACTTCACCGACCAGCCGGCGTTCTCCGGCTTCCGGTTCCAGAGTGACGAGAACGCGGACCCCATCGTCGCGGGGTCCTCCCCGGACAGGCACTTCCGTCTCGAGGTGGACAACGCCGGGTGGTGGATGGTTCCGGGTCCGCAGGCCGAAATCTACCCACAAGGCTACGCGACCACTTCACTCAAGTGCGGTGTGGCCGCCGACGCGGCATGCTCGGACGTCACCCGAGCGCCCTCCTTCGGGTACGTGGCCCAGGACGTGGGAGTGCTCCCACAGACCAGCTACGTGCTTCGGGTCCGAGGCGACGACGGTCGAATCCACTACGGGGTGGTCCGTGTCGAGATGCTGGGATTCGACCAGGACGGGAGCGCCATCATGATCTTCGACTGGGCCTATCAGCTCAAGGCCGACAGTCCCGACTTGGCGTCGGCCCGCTGAACCAGTGGTTCATCGGGTCTTCCGGGGGTGAGCGCGGCCGGGGACGCCTTCGGGCGTACCCCGGCTCGTTTGCCCGTAAAGTCCTCGGAGGTGTCGCCCTGGGAAGGGGTGGGGACGTATGTTTCCGGGCGGCCCGATGCGGATGTGCCTGCTCCCTCGCAGAGAGTCCTGATGCGAGCCCGCCCTTGTGCTTCCCTCAAGGGGGGGCAGATTAGACGTTCTTGATCTCCGCTCCGACGTTGCGGAGCGTTGAGGAGAACGGAGACCCGGACCAAGCGCATGAGCATTGAAGCTCTGAAGGAACAGGCTCGGCGCCACGAGCAGAAGGAAGAGTGGCGAAAGGCCCTGGACCAGTACAGGAAGGCCATCGCCAAGCTCGAGGCGGAGGATCAGCCCGACATCGGTTTGTACAACCGCGTCGGGGATCTCTTCGTGCGCGTGGGGGACCTCGATGAGGCGGTCGGGCACTACAACAAGGCTGCCGACCTCTATGTAGAGGCCGAATTGCCCAACAATGCCATCGCGGTCTGCAAGAAGGTCATCCGGAACGTGCCGCATCGGCACGAAGCGTATCTCCGCATGGGCCAGATCCGGGCCCAGCAGGGCTTTCTGCCCGACGCCCGCGCGAACTTCCTCACCTACGCCGAGCGGATGCAGCAGGCCGGCGACCTGGACGAGTCGTTCCGGGCCCTCGTGGAGTTCTGCGAGCTGGCGCCCGATGAGGTCGATATCCGACAGGCCGTGGCCGAGCAGATGGCGAGCCACGACCGGATCGACGATGCGGTTCAACAGCTGTCCGTGGCCTACCACACCCTGATCAACCGGGGAGACAGCCGGGCCGCGGACGTCGAGGCGCGTGTCAGGGAGTTGGATCCCGACGCCGATCTCAGTGCCCCTATCGGGGCGCCGGCAGAGGCTCTTGGCGAGGAACTCGCGTTCGAGTTCGGGTCCGGGGTGGCCGACGAGACCGAGATCGTGGCCGCATTCGGCGATATCGAGATCGGTGGCGAAGTGCCCGGGGCGTCCCGTGGCGACGAGGAGGCGGAAGAAGGCGGATCTGTTGTCCCGTCCTTCGAGATCTCCACCTCCGGCGAAGAGGCGGAAGAAGTCGTTCCCCTTCCCACCTTCGGCCTCGAGGAGGACGACGAAGACGAAGCGGCCCCCCTTCCCACCTTCGGCCTCGAGGAAGAAGACGAAGAAGAGGCGGCCCCCCTTCCCACCTTCGGCCTCGAGGAAGAAGAAGGGGAGGAGGTCGCGCCACTCCCCATGTTCGAACTCGGAGACGAGGAGGAGGCGGAGGCGCTGCCCCTTCCCGTCCTCGATTTCGGTGAAGAGCCACCCCCGCCGGCATCCGAGGCCATGGAAGTGGCCATGGGGGAGGCGGTCGCCGACGAAGTGGGGGTCGAGGAGACGCTGGACGGGGTCCGGGCGCGCATCCTGGAGAGCCCCGATGACCAGACGCTGCGTCAACGCATGGTAGAGCTCGCCTACCGTTCCGGCGACGAGGCCCTCCTCGTGGAGGCCTTCATGGGTCTCGGCGAAACCCTGCAACGCGCAGGGCTCGTTGCCCGCGCCAAGGCGGCCTTCCAGCAGGTTCTTCAGGTGGATGCCTCCCACGAAGGCGCCCGGACCGCCCTGGGCGACGGGGCGACGGTCCAGAAGCCCGTCAAGGAAGTCGCATCCCACGAGGACTACGTGGATCTCGGCTCCCTGCTTCTGGGCGACGAGACCGAGAAGACCACGCGCTTCGTGGTGGCGTACGAAGAGCCATCGGGAGACGAGGACGCCGACTTCAAGAAGATGCTCTCCCAGTTCAAGGAGAAGGTTTCCCAGAACCTGGACGTCGATGACGTGAGAGCGCACCACGACCTGGGCACGGCCTACAAGGAGATGGGACTCCTCGATGAGGCGGTGGCCGAGTTCCAGCAGGCCCTGCGGGCGTCGGCAGAGCACCTCCCGACCTACGAGATCCTCGGCCAGACGTTCATGGACATGGGGAAGCCCGAAGCAGCGATCCGGTCCCTTCAGCGGGCCCTAGAGGTAGACTACGAGATCGAAGACGAACTGATCGCGATCTACTATCACCTGGCCCGGGCCTATGAGGAGGTCGGGAACAAGGAGTCGGCCCTGGAGTTCTACGATCGCGTCTTCTCCCTCGACATCAACTTCGCGGACGTCACCGAGCGCCTCCGGGCGCTTCGGTAGGCGCAGTCTCATGGCGTTGCCCTGTCACGTCACCCGATCCCGCCCATGCATCCGGATCCGGGCATGAGTCAGGCGGTGCGGGGCGCACCCCCGAGCCTATCGGCCATCCAGGCGCCGGTCAGGGGCGATCTCGACCGGGTCGCCGGTGAGATTCGTCGCATCGTACTCTCTGATTTCCCGCTCATCGAGGAGGTCAACGACCACCTTCTCTTTGTCCAGGGGAAGCTGTTTCGTCCGGCACTCCTGCTCCTTTCCAGCCGGGTCGACGGAAAGCCGTCGGAGGAGGCCTTGACCCTCGCCGCCGTGGTGGAGTTGGTCCACCTGGCCACCCTGGTCCACGACGACGCGGTGGACCATTCGGTATTGCGACGGGGCCTCCCTACGGTGAACGCTCTGTGGACCCATCAGGTGGCGGTCATCATGGGGGACTATCTCTATTCGAGGGGCGTCAGCGAGCTCGCTCGGGTGGGGAATCTGGACGCCCTGGCGGTACTGGCCCGTGCAGCCAACGAGATGAGCGTCGGCGAGATGCGCCAACTCACCTCGTACGACGCCCTGGACTTCACCGAAGACGACTACTACCGCCTCATCGCCGCGAAGACCGCATCCCTCATGGGTGCCGCCTGCGAGATGGGGGCCCTGGCCGGGGCGCGTGATCACCGAGAGGCCCTGGCCCGGTTCGGGCACAACCTCGGGATGGCGTTCCAGATCGCGGATGATCTCCTCGACTATACCGGAACCGAAGCGGTGACGGGAAAGCCCACGGGGCACGACCTGCGTGAGCGTAAGGTGACACTCCCCTTGGTCGGGGCCATGCCCCACCTGGCCGAAGAGGAGGCGGCGGAAGTCCGCCGCTTCTTCACCCGCGTGGATCCCACCGACGAGGAGATTGCCCGCATCGTCCACGTGGTGGCGGAGCGGGGTGGCCTGGACTATGCGAGGGGCCGGGCGCGGCACTACGCCGACCGGGCCGAGGCTGCGTTGGACGAACTCGGGGACGGGCCGGCCGTGGAGGCACTCCGGGACTCGGTGTCGTACGCAGTGGATCGAAGCCGATGACCATGGATATCGGAACCCATCACCAGGAGAGCCGGTATGCTTGTTGACACGCGACATCGTGGTATCGTGCGGCTCGCGTGGGTGTTGGTCATGGGTCTCTTTCTGGGCGGCCTTCTCACCAAGTTGTCGGAGATGTTCTTGCCTGACAGCGCGGCGAGGGATTTTCTGACGACCTCCGTGGCGGCCGACATAGGGCCGGCTTCCATCGATCTGGTGGCAGTGGCTCTCTCGTTGGGACCCCTGACCGTCACTCTGAACGTGCTTACGCTGGTCGGCGTCGGCATCGTGGCGCTCATCGCCCGATCCTGGATCTAGCGATTCATATTTTTTGACCCCGCGGCCTGAAGGCGCGCCGGGGAGGAGAAGGAACCATGGGCATTGGCGGCTTCGGTATGGGGGAGATGATCCTCCTCTTCCTGGTCGTGTTGCTCCTGTTCGGGGCGAAACGCCTGCCGGAGATCGGCTCGGCGTTGGGCAAGGGGATCCGGGAGTTCAAGAGTTCCGTTCGGGAGATCGAGCATGAGCTCAAGGTTCCGGACGATCCCAAGCACAAGTCCACGCCTCCCCCCGGCAAGGAAGACGAGGAGCCCAGGAGACTCACCGACGGCAATTGATCCCGTCGGGGACGAAACCGATTCGACCGGCAAGTAAAAGGGCCGGGACGCCAACGGCGTCCCGGCCCTTTCCACACGCACGCGGTGCGGAGCTTCCCTAGAAGAGACCGCCGCCCGGTGGGAGGCCCGTGGCATCGTCCGCGGGCTGGAGCACCACGTCGCGCCGGTCCACGATGGTCGCAGACGCGCGCAGCGCCTCGATCCACTCCTGCAGCCGCTGCTGTTGGAGCATCCCGATGGCGTTCTGTCGCTGCTGCTCCTTCTGATCCAGCCACGCCGTGGAGTCGGCCGCAGTCTTGGAAAGGAGCTCCATGACGAACACGTTGGCGGGTGTCGCCACCGCATCGCTCACCTGACCCGGGGCCAGGGCGAAAGCGACGCCCACGGCTGCGTTTTGACGGCCGATGCCCGGCACGAAGTCGTTACGCGTGAAGGGGCCCGCATTCCGGACCTCCAGCCCCATGTCGGCGGCCACGTTGGGAAGAGCCTCCCCGGCCTGCACACGTTCGGCCACCTGCCGACCCTCGTCCCGCGCCCGGTCCAGCTTCTTGTCGAAGCGCAGTTGGGACTCGATGGCGATGACGGCGTCATCAAGGGGAATCACGCCCGCCGGCTCGGACCGGACCAGTTCCAGGGCGTAGAAGGCCTGCGGATTCTCGAACACCGGGCTGACGTCCCCGGGGGCCGCTTCCTCGAAAGCCCAGTCGGAACCCTCGGCGATCTGGCCGGCCCCGGAGAGGAACGGGAAGTTCGCGGTGATGTCCACGGTGGTTGCGCTCAGCCCGATCGCTGCCGCCGCCTCGTCCAACGTCATGGAGAGGCCCATGTCTTCCAGCGAGTCCGCCAGGGTCAGGAGCGCAATCTCAGAAGCGTCCGTTCTCTCGATGGGGATCAGGATATGCCTTGCCTGGACGCTGTCGGCTCCCCAGCGGTTCTGTACCTCGATGAGGTGGTACCCGAAGCCGGTCTGAACGGGCTGCGAGAGCTGGCCGATGCGCTCGGCGAACGCCACCGAGTCGAATGCCGCCACCATCTGGCCCTTGGGGAAGACCCCCAGCTCACCACCCTGGGCGGCCGTGACCTGGTCCGAGGACTCCCTTTGGGCCACCGCGGCGAAGTCCGCCCCGTCCAGGATCTCCTGGCGGACGGTACCCGCCCTCTCCAGCGCCGCGGCCGTGTCGCCGGCCAAGGGGGTCTTGTCCAGGACGACGGCCTTCACCGTGGCCCGGGCCGGCATCTCGAACTCTTCCTCGTGGGTGTTGTAGTAGGCTTCGATCTCGCCCCGTTCCACCGGGATCCCGGCGTCGTCATACCGCGTACCGGGGTTGAGGGGCACGTACCGGATCTCCACGGCCTCGTTCTGGTCCCTCCACTGCTGCCAGAGGGCGCCGTCCGAAAGGTAGATTCCCGACGACACCTGGCGGAGGAGCTTTCCCCTGGGAATCACGTCCCGGTAGTACGCCTCGAGGAGAAGCAGCTGGTCCTGAGGGAGCTGGGCCAGGAAGGCCTGGTACCCCTGGACGTTGAAGCCGCCGAGAGAGTCCGTGAACTGCGGCCGGAGATCGGCGGGCGGACTGTACTGGGCCGCCTGCTGGATCTCCTGGTTGGTGACGGAGATGCCCCGACGCTCCAACTCCTGCCGAACGAGAATCTGGTTCACCACCTCGTCGAAGGCGGCGTCCTCGATTTCCTTGTTCTGCTGCGTGGAGATGGGCTCTTCCTGGGACCGCTGAACCTGATCGTACAGGTTCCGGTAGGCCGCCATGTACGCATCGTAGGTCACGGCCTCACCGTTGACGCGTCCGATTTCGCCGTAGCCACCGGAACTGCGCCCCGTGATATCCATGCCCCACTCGAACACCATGAGGGCCACAAAAGCCGCAAACGCAAGGAAAATGATCGGCTTCGTGGCCTCTCGCATCTGACGCATCATAGAACGGCGTCTCCCGCGACCCTGACCAGGTTGGAACAAAAGTGACGAATTCAATTACGAGATAGACCTGACAAGCTAACGGCAAGGGAAGCGCCCCTCAACGACGAGCCTCCCGCGGGGGGTCTGCGTGGCGGCAGGGGTCGGGCCTCCTCGTTGACACTTTTTCTTGCCGATCCGTATCTTCCGCCTGACTTCCGAGGGCCAACCCCGGGCGGCCCGCTTCTCCGAATTTCGGAGCTTTCCAGTTGACCGAATCCATTGAGCAGGAGATCCGGACCCTTCGGTCCATCTTCTGGTCTGGCCGTGATCCAGAGGGTCGCGCCTTTGTTCCTCTCGCCGACGCGTACCGTCGGGCCGGGAGCTTTCGGCAGGCCGTGGAGCTCCTGACGGACGGACTCGAGCGGCACCCCGGCTTCACGTCCGGTCACGTGGTGGCTGCCCAGCTCTACCACGATACGGGTCTCGCCGAGGAAGCGGAGTTCGCCCTTCGGAGGGTCCTGGAGATCGATTCCGACAACTTGGTTGCCCTGGACCTCCTCGCCGACTCCCTGCGTGCTCGCGGGGAGATGCAGGAAGCCAAGAACCTCAGGGATCGGCACCGCGAACTGGCGGGTGTGGAGTCCGGGGAGGCTGAAGAGCGCGTCGTCGAGATGGTGGATCTCGCCCCGGAGCCCGTGGTGGACATCACGGATCTGGCGCCGGACGAGCCCGAGGAGACCGCGGAACCGGTCTTCGAGATGGCCGACCTCGCCCCGGAGCCCGTGGTGGAGATCGCGGATCTGGCGCCGGACGAGCACCCCGTGGCCGCCGACCTGGTCGGGGTGGCCGCCGATCCTGTGGAAGGGGATGCCGCCGAAGTGCAGGAGATCGACGACCAGCCCATGATCACCAGGACCATGGCGGAACTGTTCGCGGCCCAGGGCCTGATGGACCGGGCGCTCCTGGTCTTCCGACAGCTTCTGGACGTCACGCCGGGTGATGCGGGCCTCCGGCAGCGCGTGGCTGAATTGTCGGCTCGCGTGGAAGGCTCCAGGTCGGCCGAGGCGGCGCCTGAAGCGGCGCCTCCCTCCCTCCCCGACGGTGAGCTCGGTTCGTCGTCCCCCGAAGACGACGACCTTTCAGGCCACGCGTGGGACGCCGACGCGCAGGCCGCGAATCACGACGTGGATACGCCGTTCGCTTGGACCCACCAGGATCCCGACGACGTATCTCGGCCGGGGCCGCCCATTTCGGCCTACTTCTCCAGCATGTTGGCGTGGAAGCCGGGTGCTCCCGCCGCGCCCCAAGCCCGGGAGGCCGAGTCGGAGAGCGAAGGCGGTGACGACCCCATCCACGGGCTCAACCGGGAAGACGTATGAACATCGCCGTCCTGCACGGCCCGAACCTCCGTCTGCTCGGCCGGAGGGAGCCGGAGGTCTATGGAACGCAGACGCTGGATGACGTGAACCGTCTCATCAGCGCCGAAGCCGAGGACCAGGGATGTGAGGTGGAGTTCTTCCAGTCCAACCACGAGGGACACCTGCTCGACTTCATCCAGGAGGCCGCCGAACGTGTGGACGGCTTTCTCGTCAATCCAGGCGCCCTGACGCACACTTCGGTGGCGCTGAGGGATGCGTTCGTCGGCGTGGCCAAGCCCTTCGTTGAGGTTCATCTCTCCAATACCGCCGCCAGGGAACCGTTCAGGCGTCACTCCTATCTTTCGGACGTGGCCGCCGGTGTGGTTTTTGGATTTGGCGCCCAAAGCTATGTTCTTGGTTTGCGGGGGCTCGTCTCCCGCATTCGAGACAAGAACCGAACCTGAGAGCCGAGGCTGCATGGCGAGTACCGCGGATTTCCGCAACGGCATGGTGCTGCAGATCGACACCGATCTCTGGACCATCGTCTATTTCCAGCACGTGAAACCCGGGAAGGGTGGCGCGTTCGTGCGTACCAAGTTGAAGAACGTCCTCACCGGCGCCGTCATCGAGCGGACCTATCGCTCGGGCGAAAAGGTCACCGACGTTCGTCTCGAGCGGCGCCCGGTGAACTACTCGTACACCGACGGGCAGCTCTTCTACTTCATGGACGTCAACACGTTCGACATGATCCCCATCGCCCACGACGTGATCGGGGATGACCAACTCAAGTACCTGAAAGAGAACATGGAGTGCGAGGGGCTGGTTCATAACGAGAAGGTCATCAGCGTGGAGCTTCCGAACCACGTTGAACTGCTCGTGGCTGAAACGGAGCCCGGCGTCCGGGGCGACACCGCCCAGGGTGCCACGAAGCCCGCCAGGCTCGAGACCGGCGCCTCGATCCAGGTTCCGCTCTTCGTCGAAGAGGGCGATATGGTCCGCGTGGATCGCCGCGAGGACAAGTACCTCACAAGGGTGTGATCGAATGATCGACCTCGAGTTTCTCGAACGGCTGATCCAGGCCATCGACCAGAGCAGCCTCGATTCCATCGAGATTGAGCGTGGTGGCACGCGGGTGCGGCTCTCGAAGACCGCCGGTGTCACCACCATGGTGTCCGCACCTGCCCCGGCGGCGCCACCCGCTCTACAGGCTCCTTCGCCCGGTGTCGCCGGATCGGCGGTCAGCCAGTCGGTGCCGGTGAGCGCTGCTGCGTCGAACCTGCTGGAGATCACGTCACCCATGGTCGGGACGTTCTACCGCTCACCCGCGCCCGACGCTCCCTCCTACGTGGAGAAGGGCAAGAAGGTCTCGCAGGGTGACACGCTGTGCATCATCGAAGCCATGAAGCTCATGAACGAGCTCGAGTGCGAGGTGGCTGGAACCATTGTCGAGATCCTGGTGGAGAACGCTCAGCCCGTCGAATACGGGCAGGTGCTCTTCCGCGTGGATCCTTCGTAGCCGAGAACGCCGAGCGCCCCGGAAGCGGATCGCGGCCACAATTCCGGGTTCCCGGAGTCCGAGCGCGCCCGTCTCGTCGGAGAGTCGGGCGCGCTCCCACGATGGAGAAAGGTCTTTGTTCCAGAAGGTTCTGATTGCCAACCGGGGTGAGATCGCCCTTCGGATCATTCGTGCCTGCCATGAGTTGGGCATCCAGACCGTCGCCGTGTATTCGGAGGCGGACCGGGAGTCCCTGCACGTGAGGTTCGCCGACGAGGACGTCTGCATCGGAAAGGCGGCAGCGTCCGATAGCTACCTCAACATTCCGCGTATCATCGCGGCCGCCGAGGTGACGGGGGCCGAGGCGATCCACCCGGGGTACGGCTTCCTCGCCGAGAACGCGGAATTCAGCGAGATCTGCACACGGTCGGACATCACCTTCATCGGGCCGACTCCGTCCCAGATCCGGTCCATGGGAGACAAGGCGACGGCTCGCCGCACGATGATGGCGAGCGGGGTGCCCACCGTGCCCGGATCCGAGGGCATCGTGGAGGATCTGGAAGAGGCGAAGCGCGTAGCTGGTGAGATCGGCTTCCCCATCATGATCAAGGCGTCGGCCGGTGGCGGCGGCAAGGGCATGCGCATCGCCACGGATGCGGAGTCGTTCCCGAAGATGCTGGCCGCAGCCCAGAACGAAGCCAAGGCGGCCTTCGGTAACCCTGGCGTCTACCTGGAGCGGTGCATTCTCAAGCCTCGCCACGTGGAGTTCCAGGTCTTCGGCGACCACCACGGCCGGGTGATGCACCTGGGGGAGCGCGACTGCTCCATTCAGCGGCGCCACCAGAAGCTGGTGGAAGAGGCGCCGTCTCCTGCGCTCACGCCGGAGCTTCGCGCCGAGATGGGTGAGGCCGCCGTGAAGGCAGCGGCCGCCATCGACTACGTGGGAGCTGGGACCATCGAGTTCCTGCTCGACCAGGACGGGTCGTTCTACTTCATGGAGATGAACACCCGCATCCAGGTGGAGCATCCGGTCACGGAGGTGACCACGGGCTTCGACCTCGTCAAGGAGCAGATCCGGGTCGCCGCGGGCGAGCCTCTTTCCTTTCCGAGCAACGGGGATGGGGTGAAGCACCGCGGCCACGCCATCGAGTTCCGCATCAACGCCGAGGATCCGTCGCGCAACTTCGCTCCGTGTCCCGGCGTGATCACCACATTCCATCCGCCGGGGGGACCGGGCGTCCGGCTGGATACCCATTTGTACACCGGCTACCGCATTCCCTCGAACTACGATTCGCTGTTGGCCAAGCTCATCGTCAGCGGCCCCACGCGGCTCGAGGCCATCGTTCGGGCCCGACACGTGCTGGACCAGTTCATCATCGAGGGCGTTGCGACCACCATCCCCTTCCTGCGGGAGATCGTCGACGACGAGCGTTTCGTCGCAGGGGATGTGGACACGGGCTTCGTTGCCCGCATGATGTCGGAGGGCAAGGAGGAGGATTGAGAGCACAGGTATTCTTCAGTCCAAGCGAGGTCGATCCGGCCGCCGTCCAGCGAGCGACCGTCGTGGTCGTGGACGTGGTCCGTGCGACCACGACCATGGTGGAGGCGCTCGCTCACGGGGCTCGGGCCATCTATCCCACGGCTTCCACCGAAGAAGCGGTGCGACTGGCGACATCGCTGGGACGCGACGACACCCTGCTCTGCGGCGAACGGAAGGGCGTGAAGGTGGAGGGCTTCGATCTTGGAAACTCTCCCCAGGAGTTCTCCCCGGATGTGGTGGGGGGAATGCGTCTGGTCATGAGCACCACCAACGGCACGGGAGCGGTGGCCAAGGTGCAGGAGGCCGACCGGGTCCTGGCTTGCGCCTTCACCAACCTGACCGCCGTGGCCGACGCCGTGCGGGGCGCCGATCACCTGGTCGTCGTATGTGCGGGAGGCACGGGACGCTTCGCGTTGGACGATGCCTTGTGTGCCGGTCATCTCCTTCGCCGCCTCGGCGAAGGACACGATCTCAACGATGCCGCGCGCGCCGTGACCGCCCTGGCTGAGGTCGTCACGCCGGACGCCGCTTTCCTGAGGAGCACGGAGGCGGGGGTGGCGCTGGCGGAGATAGGGTTGGCCGAGGACCTCGAGGTGTGTGGGGAGGTGGACCGACACGCGGTGGTCGTCGAGATGCGGGATCAGGCGTTGGTCGCCGTGGGGAGCTGAACCACGTCATGCTGAGCCGGGAGCAGCAGAGGGAGATTCTGGCGGTGGGCCTCATGGCCCTGGCCCTCTTCGTGTTCGTTTCGCTCCTGCCTGTTTCACTTCTCGGTGAGCGTGGGCCCGAGTGGTTCCCGTCGGGCAATGCCATGGGTGTCGTGGGTGGGGCCCTGAAGGCGCTCTTGGGGGCCTTCCTGGGTGGGTCGGCCATTCTGGTGCCACCCCTGCTGGTGTGGGCCGGGCTCCGGTCCGGCGAATGGATGAAGCACGACCGTGCGCTCCGCTTGGGCATCCTCAACTCGGGTCTTCTGATCCTGGTGCCGATGGCTACCTGGGTGGTGACGTCCGAGCCCGAGGCCGCCGGGTGGGTCGGGTTCAGGTTGGGCGCTCCTCTGGTCGAGTTCGTGGGATGGTTGGGCGCCATCCTCCTGACCGGCGTCGCGATGGTCGCGCTCTCGGTGGGGACTCTGGGGTGGAACCCTCTCCGGTCCGTCGGCAGGGGCGTGATGGCCGGCGGGGAGGCCGCGGGCCGCACCGCCAAGGTGCTGGCTGAGAAGGGCAAATCCATGGCCGAGGCCCGGGCCCTGGCCGCCCGGGAAGCGGCGGCGGCTGCCGCCGCCGCGGAGCCCCTGGAGGAGACGCCCTTCCTGGAGGCCGTGGAGGAGGACGTCGGCGCTGGAGGGCTCCCCGAGCCTGAGCAGGAGTCGCTTCCCGCGGAGAAGAAGAAGCGGAAGAAGAAGGAGTCAGCCGCCCCGGAGGTACCGGCGGCTCCCTTCGCCGAGGACGGCACCGGGACGCTGCCGGACCCGCGCAAGGAGGGTGAGGAGGGCGACCTGGAGATGCCGCCCATGGAGTTGCTCACGGCGCCGGAGGAGCGGGACCGTGCGGACATGGAGCGGCAACTCGACGAGTTGGGCAAGGTCCTCGTGGAGAAGCTCGGCACGTTCAACGTGCAGTGCACGCTGGGCGGGCGCACCACCGGACCCGTGGTCACGCAATTCGAGGTGATCCCCGCCCCGGGGGTCAAGGTGAACCGCATCGCCAACCTGGACGCGGATCTGGCCCTGGCCATGAAGGCCGCCAGCGTGCGAATCGTGGCGCCGATCCCGGGGAAGGGGGCGGTGGGGGTGGAGATCCCCAACCCCCATCCGGAGATCGTGAACCTCCGGGAGACCCTCGAGACGTCGGCGTTCCAGAACGCCAAGGGCGAGCTGCCGCTCGCGTTGGGCAAGGACCTGAACGGCCGTCCGTACGTCGCCAACCTGGCGAAGATGCCTCATGTGCTCATCGCAGGGGCGACGGGCTCCGGAAAGTCGGTATGCCTGAACACCATCGTCACGAGCCTGGTGTACAAGCACACCCCCGAGACGCTTCGGCTGCTCATGATCGACCCCAAGATGGTGGAGCTGTCCGTCTACTCCCGGCTTCCCCACCTGCGGCACAACGTCGTCACCGATCCTCGGGATGCGGCGGGCGTGCTCAAGTGGGCGGTTCTGGAGATGGAGCGCCGCTACAACCTCCTGAAGGTCAACCACGTTCGGTCCATCCAGGAGTTCAACCGCAAGGCCAAGGACGGGGTGCTGCTGCGGCGCGTGGATCCCGTGGGCCCCGAGGGGGATGAGGACCGTTGGATCTACACCGACGGCGTCATGCCCTACATCGTGGTGGTGGTGGACGAGTTGGCGGACCTGATGATGACGGTGCAGAGCGAAGTGGAGAAGCCGCTCACGCAGTTGGCGCAGAAGGCCCGGGCCATCGGCATCCACCTCATCGTTGCCACGCAGCGTCCTTCCGTGAACGTCATCACCGGGCTCATCAAGGCCAACTTTCCGACGCGCATGGCGTTCCGTGTGGCGTCCAAGACCGATTCCCGCACCATCCTGGATCAGAACGGGGCTGACGCGCTTCTCGGGAACGGCGACATGCTGTTCCTGCCTCCGGGGCAGAGCGAACCCGTGCGCATCCAGGGGGCGTTCCTGCCCACGGAGGATACCGAGCGTCTCATGGCGTGGTACGTCGATCTGGTGGAGCGCCACGCCGAGGGAGGTGAAGCCGTGCCCACGCCGTCCGTGCTCGAGCGTGACATTCTGGAAGAGGTGCGCAGCTCCGAGCTCCTCGACGCTGCGGAGGCCGCCGAAGCCATGGGCGGTGACTGGGACGAGTTGTTCCGCGCCGCCGCCGAGGTGTGCATCCAGAACGGCGGCGGTTCCACATCGCTCCTGCAGCGCCGCCTGAGCATCGGGTACGGGCGAGCCGCGCGCATCGTGGACCAGCTCCAGGACGCGGGCGTCCTGGGGCCGTCCGACGGCTCCAAGGGGAGGGAGTGCCTCATGGGTCTGGACGAGCTGGACGCATTCCTCGAGGGAGGCGACCTATGACGCGTAGGATCGTGTGGGCTGGCGCCGCGGCTCTGTTGCTGGGGTGGGCGCCGGCGTCCGGACAGGCTGTCCCCGATGCCCACTCGGTGATGGAGGCCGCATCCACCCGATACGGGGCCGTCCCGTCGCTGTGTGCGGATTTCGTGCAGACGCTCTCCGTGCCGCTCCTGGGCGAGGAGCGCTCAGGCCGCGGGCGGCTTTGCCAGGCCCAGCCCAATCGCTTCGCCATGCGGTTCATCGAGCCTGCCGGCGACGCCGTGGTGGTCGATGGCACATGGGTGTGGATCTACTACCCCAGCATGGATCCCAAGCAGGTCCTTCGCTTTCCCATGGCCGAGTCTCCCGGTGGCTTCGATTTTCATCGCGAGTTCCTCGAGGACTTCGCCGAAAAGTACGACCTGACCCTGGAGGGAACGGAGGACGTCACGGGCGGCTCCGCCCATCGCATCCGGCTCATTCCCAAGAAGGCCGGGTCCTTTCGGGCAGCGGTGGTGTGGGTGGAGGAGGCCGGCATCCTCCGCCAGGTGCGGGTGGAGGACGAGAACGGCTCCGTGCGCACGGTGACGTTGGACCACGTGGAGATGGGGGCGCAGCCGCCGGAGGGGTGGTTCACCTTCACTCCCCCCCCGGGTGCCCAGATCATAGGTGGATGAGGAGACATGGCGCGCCTGCGTGATCTGCCCGTATTCCCCCTGACGCCGGAACCCGTGCGCTCCGACGTGAGCCCCGACGTCGCGGCGGTGCAACTCCACATCGAGCCGACGGGTCCCTACCACGGGCCTCGCATCGCCCTGGTGACCCTGGGATGCGACAAGAACACCGTCGACTCGGAACGGATGATGGCGGCGTTGGTGGGGAACGGCGCGCAGGTTTCCTCGGAGGTGGACGGGGCCGACGTGGTGATCGTGAACACGTGCGGCTTCATCCAGTCCGCCAAAGAGCAGTCCATCGAGACGATCCTGGAGGCATGCCAGCTCAAGGAGCGGGGCGAGCTCAAGGCCGTGGTGGCGGTAGGGTGCATGGTCCAACGCTACGGCGCCGAGCTTCGCGAGGAGATCCCCGAGGTCGACCTCTTCATGGGTCTCACCGAACTGCAGGGCCTGGTGCCCGAGCTGCGGCGGCGGGGCATCCTCCCCGATCTCGCGGAGGTCGTGCCGACCATGGAGCGTCCCCTGCGGATCCTGTCCTCGGAGACTCCCCATACGTCCTACCTGAAGATCAGCGAGGGGTGCGACCACACCTGCGCGTTCTGCGCCATTCCTCTGATGCGCGGGTTGCATCGGTCCCAGCCCGTGGAGGATCTGGTGCGCGAGGCCGCGGGTCTGGGCAGCCAAGGGGTCAGGGAGATCAACATCATCTCCCAGGACACGACCTGGTACGGGCGAGACCTTCGGCGAGGCGCCGCGGGCAAGGATGCGCCCCTGCTCCCTGATCTGCTCAGAGCCCTCCTGGCCGGGACGGACATTCCGTGGTACCGCCTGTTCTACATGTATCCCTCGGGCGTCACCCGGGAGATGGTCGAGCTCATGGCGGCGGACCCCCGCATCGTGCCCTATCTGGACATGCCGATCCAGCACGGCAGCGACCGGATTCTGCAGCTCATGCGCCGCCCCGAGCGACGCAAGACCATTCTGGAGCGGGTTGCATGGCTTCGTGACGCCATACCGGACCTCACGCTGCGCACCACGGTCATCGTCGGGTTCCCCGGCGAGACGGACAAGGACTTCCGGGAAATGCTGGACCTGCTGGAAGAGGTGGAGTTCGACCGGGTGGGCGCGTTCACGTACTCGGTGGAGGAGGGCACGCGGGCCGCCGACATGGAGGGTCAGGTTCCCGGCGACGTGCGGGACGAACGCCTGGAGGAACTCATGGAGCTGCAGCGGGGCATTTCATTCGACAGGAATCTGGCGCTCATAGGACGGACGATGACCGCGCTGGTGGACCAGACAGTGGATGACGACCCCGAATTCGGCGCCGTGGCGCGAACGGTGGCCCAGGCCCTGGACGTGGACGGCGTGACCAACATTCGGGGTGGTGGGGAGCTCGTGCCGGGCTCCATGGTGCAGGTGGAGATCGTGGATGCTCTTGACTACGACCTGGTGGCGGAGGTGAGATCGTGAGGATTCGAAGCAGGGTGGGGACGACCATGGCCGCCGCGCTTGCCGTCACGCTGTCGGCAGCCGCGGGAGCCTCGGGGCAGGATCTGGCGGACTTCGACTACGAGAACCTCTCCTTCCGGGGCTTCGGCGCCGAGTGGGGCTACATATGGCCGGACCGCATTGAGCCCACCCAGAGCTTCGGCGTCCGCATGGACCTGGGTTACCTGGGGCCTGGTCTCCGCATCGTCCCGTCCATCCACTATTGGTCGTCGACGTTCAAAGCGTCGGAGGTCCGCGAGTTGGAGGACCGGGTCAGATCCCTCATCGTTTCGCAGACCGACGAGCCCGCTCCGAGCGTGGACCTCGGCATCGTGGATTGGAGCGACCTGGTGCTGGCGGTGGACGCCCAGGTGGTGTGGAACGTTCCCTATGACGTGCTCACCTTCGCGGGTCTGGGTGCCGGCGCCCACATGCTCAACGGCGCCGGGCCTGCCATCGATGGGACGTTCATCGAGGACCTCCTGGACTCCGTCTCCGCCGGGTTCAACGTCCACGCCGGCGTGGAGGTGCCGGTGGTACGCCAGTTCCGGCTCAACGGGCAGCTCCGCTACGAGGTTCTGGGTGATCTCCGTTACGCCCAGCTGCGTTTCGGTGGACAGTTCATGATCGGGTCTCCGGCCCCCGGCGAGGAGCGCGGCAGATGACCGACGGACGGAACCCCCTCCGCTTTGCCGTTGTGGGAACCGGTGCCATCAGCCAGATCATGCACGTACCGATTCTCGCGGAGCGCGAGGATGTGGACCTGGCGGTGGTGGCGGACCTGGATGCTCCGAAGGCCCGGACGGTGGCGCAGCGGTTCGGTGTCGCGGAAGCCGTTGGCATGGATGAGGTTCTCGATCGGGAGGATCTCGACGCCGTGGTGTTCTGCACGCCCAACCATCTCCATGAGGAGCAGGCCGTGGCCGCCCTTCAGGCGGGCAAGCACGTGTTCATGGAGCGACCCCTGGCCATCACGGCCGAAGGAGCCGAGCGTGTGATCGCCGCGGCGAGGGCCGCCGGCACCAAGCTGGTGGTGGGGCTCGCCCACCGTTTTCGCCCGGAGGTGGCCGCGCTGCGGAGCGTCATCGCCGGCGGCGAGATGGGACAGCCTTACGCGGTGAGGGGGAGTTGGCTCACCCGTCGGACTCCCGTCATGCGCCCGACCTGGCGCCAGGACCGTGCCGCCGCCGGAGGAGGCGCCCTCATGGATCTGGGCGTTCCGTCCCTGGACGTGTGCATGTGGCTCGTGGGCTACCCCAGAGTGACCCGGGTCAGCTGCGTGACCACGGTGGGGGACTATGAAGTGGAGGACGCGGCCACCCTCATGGCGGAGACCGAAGACGGCATCGCGTTCACACTCGAGGTGAGTTCCTGCTACTTCGCGTCCGAGGATCGCTACTACACCCGGGTCATGGGGACGGAGGGGTCGGCGTCGCTCCCGCCCCTGGAGATCTTCAAGCAGCTGGGAGGACGTCCGCTCGAGGTGACCCCCCGGCAGCCTCGCCCCCGTGGTGGGGAGAACCCGTACACCAACGCGTACCGCCGCCAGCTCGATTACTTCATGCGGGCCGTGGCAGGGACCGGCGAAGCACCCCTTCCCGAAGAACAGGTGGCCCTCATGGCCTTGATCGAGGCGGCGTACCGGGCCGCCGACGAGGGTCGGGAGGTCGAAGTATAGCGTCGGGGAGGGGGGTGGTCGGACTCCTTTGGCCCCGCAGGGGGGAGCGTCTCGTTCCAGCGCTCTCGGCCCTGCTGCTGGCCGCGTCTTTTCCGCCGCTGCACACCCTCGTGCCGCCGTTCATCGGACTCGTCCCCTTCGCCCTGTGGCTCGAGGGTCTTCGGTCGGATTCAGAGGGACGTCGATCGGCGGTCAGGGGGAGCCTGGTCTTCGGCGCCGTGTATTTCGGGCTCCTCTTCTACTGGATCCTCGTGGCCCTGATCTGGTTCACGAAGATGGCGATTCTCGCCTTCCTCGGTTCCATGCTGATGCTGTGCGGAGCCGCCGCCCTCTTCGGGTGGATGTTCCACCGTGCGGTCCACGAGGTGAGGGCGCCCCTGTGGCTCGCGCTGCCGGTCACTTGGACCGCCACGGAGTGGTTCAGGGCCCACTGGCCGGGGCCCCTGGCCTTTCCCTGGCTGGGGTTGGGTTCCTCCCTCACGGGCTTTCCCGAACTCGTGGGAATGGCGGAACTGGTGGGTTCCAGGGGCGTGACGTTTTGGCTGGCGCTGGTCAACGGGCTTCTGGCCACCCTCTTCGTCCGCCGGCGCGC
>DATHZE010000011.1:0-10241 GCA_035458765.1 Longimicrobiales bacterium | reverse complement strand
ATTCTCGGCGGCCTGGCCGTAGCCCTGGGCCGCCGCGTCCAGGCGGAAGTCCACCCCATCCTGACGGAGGATCCATCATGACGTATCTGCCTGCGCACCGTCGCAACATGATGGCCGCGGTCATGGCCACGCTGATCCTGGCCGGCGCCGCCGCCGCCCAGGAGAACCCCTATTCCATTCAGGAAGGGTGGGCGACGCTCCCCGCGGGGCGCGCCTGGGGGTCTACCAGCGCGGTGTTCCCGGCTCCCGACGGCCGCAATATCTGGGTGGGCGAGCGGTGCGGCGAGAACATCTGCACCGGACACGACGACCTCGACCCGGTGCTCCTCTTCGATCCCTCGGGCAACGTCATCCGGAGCTTCGGCAAGGGGATGATCGTCTGGCCCCACGGGATCTTCGTGGACCGGGACGGCAACGTCTGGATCGCCGACGCCCGGGGGGACGGGGAAAAGGGGAACCAGATCCTGAAGTTCAGCCCCGACGGCCGACTCCTCATGAAGTTCGGCCACGACCTGTTCGATCAGCCTTCCGACGTCCTGGTGGCACCCGACGGGAGCGTCTTCGTGGCCGACGGCCACGGGGCCGCGGGCAACAACCGCATCGTGAAGCTGTCCTCCGACGGGACCTTCCTCAAGGAGTGGGGGAGCACCGGAAGCGAGAACGGCGAGTTCCGTGACCCCCATGCCCTGGCCATGGACTCCCAGGGCCGGCTCTTCGTGGGCGACCGGGCCAACAGCCGCATCCAGATCTTCGACCAGGAAGGGAACCATCTGGCCACATGGACCCAGTTCGGTCGGCCGTCGGGGGTGTTCATCGACGCCGACGACGTCATGTACGTCGCCGACTCCGAGTCCAACGCGGTCCGGAACGCGGGATGGAAGCGGGGGATCCGAATCGGAAGCGCCCGGGACGGTTGGGTCACGGCGTTCATTCCCGATCCGGAACCGAATCCCGACCAGTCGGCAACCAGCGGCGCCGAAGGCGTGGCCGCCGACGCCCAGGGCAACGTCTACGGGGCCGAGGTCGGCCCACGTCGACTCACCAGGTACATCAGGCGATAGCAGCAGCGAACCACCAAACACCACCTAGGCGGGGGGTGCACACATGGCGAACGGAACGAAGCGTTTCTTGACGGCTCTGGCCGCGTTGACGGCGGTGGCCTGCGGACAGCCCGAAACGGCGCCCACGGCCAGCGGTGGGGACATGCCCAGCACGGCGAAGGGCGAGTGGCCCAGCTACACCGGCGACCTGCGGGGGACGAGGTATTCTCCCTTGGATCAGATCAACGCCGACAACTTCGAGGACCTCGAAGTCGCCTGGAGCTTCAAGACCGACAATCTGGGGAGCCGGCCTGAGTACAAGTTGGAAGGCACGCCGCTCATGGTGGGCCGCCGCTTGTACACCACGGCCGGGACCCGTCGCGCCGCCATCGCGCTGGACGCCAAGACCGGCGAGCTCATATGGATGTACGGCATGCACGAAGGCGTTCGTGGCGGATATGCTCCGCGACAGCTTTCCGGGCGCGGCCTTTCCTACTGGACCGATGGCCGGGGTACCGAGCGCGTGCTCTACGTGACGCCGGGCTATCGATTGATTTCCCTGGACGCCAAGACCGGTGTTCCCGATCCGGCCTTCGGGAACGCCGGGGTCGTGGATCTCAAGGTCGGGGTCATCAAGGGCGCCGGCGAGCAGATCGACCTGGAGACCGGAGAGGTCGGGCTTCACTCCGCCCCCACCGTCGCCGGCGACATGCTCATCGTGGGTTCGGCCATGAAGGAAGGCTTCACGGTGAACACATCCAACAACAGCAAGGGCGTCGTGCGGGCGTTCGACGTGCGGACCGGGCGGATGGTGTGGCGCTTCAACACCATTCCCGGTCCCGGCGAATTCGGGAACGAGACTTGGCTGGACGACTCCTGGCAGAATAACGGGAACACAGGCGTATGGACCCAGATCACCGTGGACGAGGACGCCGGCATCGTCTACCTCCCGGTGGAGTCCCCGACCTCGGACTTCTATGGTGGCGCCCGCCCGGGTGACAACCTCTTCGGCGAGAGCCTCGTGGCCGTGGATCTGAACACGGGGGAGCGGAAGTGGCACTTCCAGTTCGTGCACCACCCCATCTGGGACCACGACATGTCCTCCGCGCCCATCCTGGCCGACGTGGAGATCGACGGTCGGATGCGCCAGGTCGTGGCCGTGCCCAGCAAGCAGAGCTACCTGTACGTGTTCGATCGCATCACGGGTGAGCCCATCTGGCCCATCGAAGAGGTGCCCATGCCCGCCGGGGACGTGCCCGGGGAGTGGTATGCGCCGACCCAGCCCATTCCCACGAAACCGCCCAGGTACGCGCGCAACACCCTGGAGGACGAGGACGTCATCGACTTCACCCCGGCGCTCCGCGCCGAGGGGATGAAGGTTCTGGAGCGCTACGTGCGCGGGCCCCTCTACAACCCCGCCATCCGGGGCAGCGTGGACGGGATGCTCGGCGCCATCGTGGTGGGGAATGCTTCGGGCGGAACCAACTGGCCCGGTGGCGGCATGGACCCCGAGACGGGGATCGTCTACGCGCCGGCTGCCACCTCGTTCATTTCCGGCGCCTCGGTGGTGGAGCCCCCCGAGGGCTACTCGGACATGGCGTACCAGTACGGTCTGAGGGGTCAGAGGTTCAGGCTGCGTCACGCTGCCGGCACGGGCGACAACCCCGACGCCCCACCGCCTGCCGACTACCTGGAGAACGACCCGGTGCAGGAAGACGTGGAGGTGCCCCCCTTGGCGGTGCAGGGGCTTCCCATCGTGAAGCCGCCCTATGGGGTGCTCAGTGCCATCGACCTCAAGCAGGGCGAGGTGCTCTGGTCCGTGCCCCACGGCGAGACGCCTGACCAGATCCGCGACCATCCGGCCCTCCGGGGGTTGGACATTCCCCGGACGGGGCAGCGTGGGAACGTCGGACTCGTGGTCACCAAGACGCTGGTCGTCATCGGCGACCCACAGGTGACCACGCTCCCCGATCGCCCTCGGGGCGCCATGCTGCGCGCCTACGACAAGGCGACGGGAGCCCAGGTGGGTGAAGTGTGGATGCCCGCACCTCAGAGTGGGTCACCCATGACCTACATGGTGGACGGCGAGCAGTACATCGTGGTGGCCGTCAGCGGCGGCCCCTACTCCGGGGAGTACATCGCCTACAAGTTGCCGCGGGACTTCTAGAGAGGACGACACCGTGCGCGCCAAGCCTTTCGTTCTTCTGCTCGGCCTCGCGGGGAGCGCGGTGGTGACCGCTGCGCTCCCCCGAGCCTCGGCGGCGCAGGCCCCCGCCCGCACCACGTGGGACGGCGTATTCACTGCTGAGCAGGCGAACCGAGGCGCTCAGATCTACCAAGGCATGTGCGCGTCCTGCCACGGTCCCCAACTCGGGGGCATCGACGCGGCTCCGGCGCTCAACGGAGGGTCGTTCTATGCCAATTGGAACGGAGTCACCCTGGCAGAGATGGCGGACCGAGTGAAGGTGTCCATGCCCGCGAACATGCCCGGCGTCCTGAGCCGCCAGCATGTGGCCGACGTCCTCGCCTACATCTTCAGCCGGAACGGGATGCCGGCGGGGGACAAGGAGCTTCCCCGCCAGATTCCCTACCTCAAGGCCATCGCGTTCAAGGCGCAGCGGGGAGGCTGACGCCTCCCCGCCACGACCCTGAGTGCGCGTGGGAGCGCCGCCACAGGCGGCTGCGGTGGATCCGGATCTGCTACCCGGAGCGCTTCCGCCCCGGAGTCCACGGCGCGCCGGCCGCCTCGAGGTCCTTCTCCAACTGTGCCAGGTCATCGTCCAGAAGCGCTCGTAGTTCTCCGCTGAGAGCGATGAAGCCCGCGCGGCCGAGTTCGAGGCTTGCCCGCGCCGTGGCAGTGGGCGTCTGGCGGGTATCCCAGTGTCCATTGATCGCGTCGCGCACGCGCTCCGAGATGGACGGGACGGAGGGCTCGCTGAGCCCTCTCCGTATGCGGTCGCCGGACAAGCGCAGCGCCAGGCGGTCCAGGGATCGGTTCACGTCTTCCATGCGCGAGAACAGCGACGGGTCGGCCCCGGGGGTCCTCAGCAGTGCGGCGCGCATGAACCGAAGCCGTTCCCTTGCCTCGCCGAGTTCCCCAGCGGCTCCCGACACTTGGCGCATGAGTTCCCGAGCCTCATTCTGGAACGCCGCCACCGCCACCAGGTCCGTGCCGGGAGGGACGGTCGGCACGGCCTTCACCCCGAACGACCGTGGTGTCCCCACCACCCGGGCCTCGCCTCCTTCCAGGAGCATCAACTCCACCGCGTACATCCCTGGCGCCACCAATGGCCCTTGGGGGTCGGTGACCCAGGGCGGTGAAAAGCCTGGCGTGCTCAGGTCCACGGGGTCCGGGGCCGGCCGTCGGAGGTCCCAGGCGACGCGGTGAAGCCCGCTCTCCGCAGTTCCTTCCACCCAACTCACCGGCTCGCCTTGGGTGTCGCGCACCACCAGGAGTGCCTTCGGTGGGCTTTCCAAAGACTCCTCTCGCAGGGCCTCATAGCCTGGGAAGGGCGCGTCGACACCTTGAGTCCTCAACGCTTTCTCACGGGCGTGCCGGTCCTCGCGGGCGGTCGTTGGTGTTTCGGCGAGCCAGTATGTGAAGACAGCGCCGAAGGGTGGGTTGTCCGCTGTGTAGAAGTCACTGCCCATCGTGGGCTGGCCCCGAGCCTGAGAAGGCACCATGGGCACATAGGACCAAGCGTCCCTTGGCTCGAAGAGCGTACCGTCGCCGACCAACGCGCCGCCGGCGATCCCGCGCAGTGGCGTATAGTCGTCCAACACGTAGAAGCCGCGCCCGAACGAGGCCGCAACCAGGTCGCCGTCCCGCTCGTGAAGCTTCAGGTCGCGGAACGCGATGGTCGGTACGCCGGCTGAGAGCTTGACCCAGTTGTCTCCCCGATTGGGGGTGAAGTACAAGCCGAACTCCGTAGCCAGGAAGAGGAGGTCCGGGTCCACGAAGTCCTGCTGGATCGCCCATACGATGGTACCCTCGGGCAGGTCCCCGGCGATGGAGCGCCAGGTACGCCCTCGGTCGGTGCTCTCGAAGACGTATGGCGAGAAGTCTCCGGTCTTGTGGGCGTCTGCGACCACGAAGATGCCGGCTTCGTTGTCGCGGCTCGCTTCCACGTCGTTGATGAATGCGTCTTCCGGCACGCCCGGAAGGTCTGCCGCCCGCGTCCAGGTCGCGCCTCCGTCAGGGCTGGCGTGCACCAACCCGTCGTCGCTGCCCACGTAGAGCGCACCCTCGGCGAGGGGGGATTCGGTGATGGCCGTGAGCGTGGCGTAGACTGACATTGCCCCGTTGTCGTAGAGGGCGTCCACGCTCCACACCCGGCCGAGGAACTCCATCTCGTATCGGTTGCGGTTCCGCGTAAGGTCGCCACTCACCGGCGTCCACGAGTCACCTCGGTCGTCGCTTCGCCAGAGTCGTTGGGAAGCGAAGTAGAGTCGATTGGAGGCGTGGGGGCTGATGAGGACCGGGGAGTCCCAGTTCCATCGCTCGGGCGGGTCACCTGGCGCAGGCTTCGGTTGGATCGGCAGGGCCTCTTCGCTGCGACGATCGTAGCGGTACAGGTTGCCCACCTGGGTCTCCTCGTAGAGGATGTCCGGGTCGGTGGGGTCGATGGCCACGCCGTATCCATCGGCGCCCATGGGCACGTACCAATCCTGGTTCCGGATACCCTCGATGTTGGTGGTTCGGACCGGGCCGTGGAGCGTTCCGAGATCCTGCGCGCCCCCGAGGATGTCGTAGAAGGGCTCGGCGTTGCTGAGTGCCAGCTTGTAGAACTGGGAGACGGGCAGGTTGGGGAAGTGGCGCCAGGTGGCGCCCTCGTCGAACGTCTCGTAAAGCCCGGCGTCTGTGCCGGCTATGAGGTGGCTACCGCCGTCGGGGTCGATCCACAGCGCGTGGTTGTCCGAGTGCTTTTCCCGACCCGTGCCCAGGTTGTCGAAGGTTTCCCCGCCGTCCCGCGTGACCTGGATGAAGACGTCCATCTGGTACACGAGGTTCGGATCCGTGGGTGAGGCCTCGATCTCCTGGTAGTAATGGGGACCCGTGCCCCCCGAGATGTAGGAGTTCCGCTTCTCCCAACTCTCCCCCTTGTCCCGGGAGCGATAGAAACCGCGGCCTTCAGCGTCGGCTTCCACGGTGGCGTACACCAGCATCGGATCGGCGGGTGTCACCGCGAGTCCGATCTTGCCCAGGTCACCCGTGGGAAGACCCGTCTCCACTTTCCGCCACGTGACTCCGCCGTCACTGGATTTGTGGATACCCGATCCTGGACCTCCTCCCAGATAAGCCCACACGTGACGGCGCCGCTGGAATGCCGCCGCGTAGACCACGTCGGGGTTGTCGGGGTCGAACTCCAGGTCCGTGGCCCCGGTGTCGTCGTCGATGCCCAGGACTCGAGTCCAGCTTTCTCCGCCGTCGGTGGTGCGGTACACGCCGCGATCGCCCCCCGAGCTCCACAGCGGTCCCTCCGCCGCAACCAGGACCACGTTTCCATCTCGAGGATCAACCAAGATCCTCCCAATGTGCTCGGAGCGTTCCAGCCCCATGCGCTCCCAGGTGTGGCCGCCGTCGCGGCTTCGGTACACCCCATCGCCCCAACCGACGTGGCGGCCGCTCACGTTCTCCCCGGTTCCGACCCACACCACTTCGGGGTTGGATGGGTCGAGCGCGACGTCTCCGATGGAGTACGACGGCTGCCTGTCGAAGATGGGCTTCCATGTGACCCCGGCGTTCGTCGTCTTCCACACACCTCCGGATCCTGCGGCTACGTACCATGTGTTGCGGTCGAAGGGATGCACCTCCACGTCCGCGATGCGCCCGCTCATGAGCGCCGGCCCGATGCTTCTGAGGCGGAGGCCCTCGGCTGCCTGGCGCGCGTCGTCCACGTTCAGCGTCTGTGCAGAAGTGGGGGCTGGCAGGGACAGGGCGGAAGCGGCCAGAATCCGGAAGACCGCGCTGGTTGCAAAGGAGCGCATGGAAAGTCCTGTGGGAATGAGTGGACGCGACGAATCCATTCTGGTGGACGCGGCGTGAAGCCGACACCCCAGGCCCATGCCGCCGCTGGGAGATTGGAGGTAACTTTCAGCAGTACTCTCTCGTTCCTGGAGATCACAGATGGCTACCCTGGAAGAGAAGGAAAAGGCCGCGAAGAAGAAGGCGGCCGAGAAAGCGCGCATCGCCAGAGCGAAGGCCGCCGCGAAGAGGAAGCTCGGCTACGAGCGCGCGAAAGCTGCGAAGGCCAAAGTGGAGGCGAAGAAGAAGCTCGCCCGCGAGCGCGAGAAGGCCGCGAAAGCCAAGGAGAAGGCCAAGGCCGACAAGGCCAAGGCCGCGGCCAAGCTCAAGGCTCTCAAGGCGAAGGACGCGGCCAAGATCAGGGCCGCTCGTGCGAAGGCCAAGAAGGCCAAGGCCAAGCTGCGGGCCGCCGGAATCAAGGCCGCCGAAAAGAAGGTCGGCGAGGTGGTCACGGCGGCCAAGAAGGCGGCTCAGGCTGCTGGTGACCAGATGAAGGCCGGCATGGCCAACGCGAGGAAGGCGGCGGCGAAGCGGGGCGAGGCGGCTGCGAAGAAGCCGGCGAAGAAGGCGGCGCCCAAGAAGGCGGCACCGAAGAAGCCGGCGAAGAAAGCAGCGCCCAAGAAGGCGGCACCGAAGAAGGCGGCACCCAAGAAGCCGGCGAAGAAGGCGGCGCCGAAGAAGGTGGCACCGAAGAAGCCCGCAGCGAAGAAGACGCCGGCGAAGAAGAAGGCGTAGGCGCGGTCGTTCCGAGCACCGGGGCGAAGCAAGAGGGGCCGCACCCGTGCGTGGGTGCGGCCCCTCCTGCTTGTGCTGCGTTGGCTGGTCAGATTGCGCAGCTCATGTCCTGGCCGCAGCACATGGGCGACTTGATCTTGCCGTGGCCGTCGGGGCACTCGGAGATCTCGACCGTCACGCCGGCCGCGGTGGTGATGGAGCCGTCAACGAGCTCCTTGCCGCACTTGCCGCAGGTCATGTTCACGCTCATTCCGCACTTGCCGCAGGTATAGGTCGCCATGAACTCTCTCACTTGGTCGCAGGAGGAAGGGTCCGAAAAGCCACAATAATCGTCCTTCGCCACGAAGTCACGACCGCCTCGGGGCCCATGACCCTCAGATTCGCTCGGGGTCCTGTCCCTCGATCTGCCACACTACCCCGTAGAGGTCGTCCCGGCGGTCGTTCCAGGGCTGGACCGTGCCTGAATACCGATGACGCCGGAGAAGCTCCAGATCGACGTCGGCCAAGACGAGCGTCTCTATGTTGGGCGTGCACTCGGCGGCGATTCCGTCCCTGGCGAACGACACGTCCAGGGGAGTGAAGATCCCGGACTGGGCGTAATGGACGTCGGCGTTGGCGACGAAGGGGAGGTTTCCCGTACATCCGGAGATGGCGACGAACACGTCGTTTTCCACCGCCCGCGCCATGGCGCAGTACCGCGTGCGGAGATAGCTGGCCCGGTCGTCTGCGCTGAAGGGGACGAAGAAGACCTGGGCTCCCCTGGCCGCTGCGATGCGCGACAGTTCCGGGAAGTTCACGTCGTAGGACGGCAGGATGGCGATCTTGCCCCGGTCCGTGTCGAACACCTGGAACTCGTCGCCGGCCTCCAGCCCCCACCACCGCTGCTCCTCTGCGGTGACGTGGAGCTTGGGCTGCTGTTCGATGGTGCCGTCGCGCCGGAACAGATACGCCACATTGAAGAGGCGATCGCCCTCGAGGGTGAACTGGGATCCCCCGATGACGTTTACGTTGTACTTCACCGCCGAGCGCGTGAAGAAGTCCAGGTACTCGGGCGTGCGCTTGGCCAGGCTGCGAACCGCGTCGGCGGGCCTGCGCTCGTTCTGGAGACCCAGCAGCTGCGTGGTGAGGAGCTCGGGGAACAGCACGAAGTCGGCCTTGTTGTCGGCGGCGGCGTCCATGAAGTAGGCGCACTGGGTGCAGAACTCCTCCCAACTGGCGATGGGGCGCAACTGGTACTGGACGGCACACAGCCGGACCACCGACACCCGCTGCCACTGCTTCTTGGGATCCCGGACGTAGTCCAGGTTCGTCCACTCGAGGTGGGTCGCGTACCCGCGCGAGGCCTTGTCCGAGGGGAAGTAGTCGGGGATCAGCTCGCGCAGGACGAACCCGTTGGCGACCTGCGTGGTGAGAACCGGATCGTAGAGTCCCCGTTCGATCACCTTTTCGACGTACTCCCGGGCGGACATGTCCTCGGCCTGCCCACCGAAGCCTGGAATCCGCCCGCCGATGACGATGCGGGCAAGGTTGAAGTCACGGCAGATTTCCTTGCGGGCGTTGTAGAGGCGTCGGGCCAGGTGCATGCCCCGGAACTCCGGGTCCACCATGATCTCGATGCCGTAGAGCGTGTCGCCGTCGTAGGTGTGGTTCTTGATGTAGCCGGCGTCGGCCACCCGCTTCCAGTCGTGCCATTCCTCGTAGCGGTCGTAGTCGACGATCAACGAATTGGACGAGGCCACCAGGTGTCCTTTGTACTCGATGCAGAGCTGGCCTTCGGGAAAGATGTCGAGCTGGCTCTCGATCTGGTCCCGCCCCCAGGGCAGCATCCCGGGGAAGCAACGCTGCTGCATGGCCACCAGGTCTTCGTAGTCCCCCAGGGCGAGGCGCCTGACCTTGATCTTTTTCTCGAAGTCCTTGAGGCGTAGCTTGGCACCTGTCCCACTGCCGGCTTTTGGATCACCCATGGGTTGGTCTCGCTCTACCGAGGATCGCGTTCGTGCTCATCGACTGCCATGTACACCTGAACAACTACTACACCGAGAACGGCGACAATCGCCGCCCCACGGAAGACAATGTCCACAGACTCTGGGACGCCATGGCGGCGAACGGAGTGGATCATGCCGTGGTGCTGACGTCCTACAAAGTGAACGTCGACCGGCCGTCGGTGGAACATGTCCTGGAGATTCTGGCGGAGGATCCCCGCACCACGGTGGTCCGGGGGTCCTCCGCCAGGATCTCCAGGACGTGCTCCACCGACGGCCGGTCCACGTTCACCTTGTACGACGTCAGCACCACGGCGTGGTCCACCCCGTTGGCGGCCATGGCGTCCCACAACCTCCGGACGTTCTCCTCCGTGGGGCGGCGATTATCGCCGTTCTCGGTGTAGTAGTTGTTCAGGTGTACATGACAGTCGATGAGCATGTCGGCAGGGACACGAGACC
>DATHZE010000010.1:0-5701 GCA_035458765.1 Longimicrobiales bacterium | reverse complement strand
GTGGGCGCCCTCATTCATCTCGGCGCCCCCCTCGCTGGAGCCCACCTTCACGTCCACCACGGTGCGATCCAGCTCGACCACGCCAGCCTCGAACAGCGGAGCGAGAGCCAGGACGGAGACGGTGGCGTTGCACCCTCCGGTGGCCACGCGGGCCGCCGAGCGGATCGCCTCGCGATTCACCTCAGCCAGACCATAGGCGAACGTGCCCAGGAGTTCCGGGCGGGAATGCGCACCGTAGTGGACCTCGTAGACACGGGAGTCGGACAGGCGAAAGTCCGCACTCAGGTCCACCAAGCGCGGAGCCAGTCCCGCGAGCTCGTCCCAGCGCCGTGAAGCCTCACCGTGGGGAAGCGCCAGAAAGAGGAGGTCACACGGCTCCAGCGCGTCGGGCTGGGAGAACTTGAGGTTCGTCACCCCCCGGAGGTTGGGGTGGGGGCGCGACAAGGGCTTGCCCGCGAAGGTCCGTGACGTGACCTGGGCTACCTCCACGCGGGGATGGCCCAGCAACAGCCGGAGAAGCTCGCCGCCGGCGTAGCCCGATCCCCCGGCGATGGACACCCGGATCACGCCACCCGGCCTCCAGCCTTCCCCGCCGTCTCTCCGCCCACCCACCGATCGCCGATTTCTCCCCTGGCGCGGGACAGCACGTGGTCCGCCACCTCACCCGGGATGTCCACCCCGGTGGTGTGCACCGAGTTGCGGAACTCCATGGTGCCGTTGACCTCGTTCACCGCGTACCCGTCATCGGTCTCGAAAAGGTCCACGGCCACCACGCCCCCACCCACGGCGGCCGCGGCGGCCACGGAGACCCTGGCCAGCGCCGCGTCCACCACGCAGGCAGTGGCCACCGCGCCCAGGGCGGTGTTGGTCTTCCAGTGCTTGGACGTGCGGTGGATGGCGGCGATGCACCGCCCCCCGACCACGAAGGACCGGATGTCGCGGCCCGCCGTCTTGTTGACGAAGCGTTGGAGGTAGGACACCGCGTGGGGAGCGCCCCCCATGGTCTCCTTGTGGTCCAGAACGGTCTCGAGGGCGTCGGCGTCGTTCACCCGGCCGATGAGGCGCCCCCAGGAGCCGATGACGGGCTTCACCACCAGCGGGTAGCCCACGGCCTCTCCGGCGAGCTGCCCCCCTTCCGGCGTGAACGCCACCGACGCGGACAACGTGGGCACCCCGGCGCCCAGGAGCGCCAGCGTCGTCGCGATCTTGTCTCCGCACGTGTCGATGACCCGCGACGCATTGACGACGCACGCTCCCCTGGCCTCCAGCCACCGCGCCAGCGTGAGGTTGCGCCAGTGACTCTTGGATCGGAGCAACACCACGTCCGCGGGAGGAAGGCCCTCCGGCCAGGCGCCGAGGTCCCCGCGGATGAGCCGGTCGTCCACAACCTCCAATGCGACGCCCCGAGCCCGGAACGCTTCCACCAGCATCTTCTCCTCGGGGCGGATTCCCGTGCATACGAGACCCACGGAGGCTCGGCTTCCGGTCCGGCCGTCCGTGGGTTCCGCGCACAGGGGCGGTGCGACGTCGGTCACGGGGTCTACTCGCCCCAGTCCTCGGCGGACATGGGAGCCTCCTGCAGTTGTACGCCGGGAGTCAGCGCCCGGACCTCCAACTCCGAACCGCAGTCCCCACAACCGAGCAACTCGCCCATCATCACGTTGGCGGCGACCTCCACGCCTCCGCCGCACACCGGGCACTCCACCGAAACGCTGACCGTCATGGCCGTCCTCCAGGACAGGTGAAACCGAAGACGCGCCAACGATGCCGCCCCAACTCCCCGGGGCGAAGGAAACGGTGATAATTACCATTTGACAACATAATTTGTTATGTATATAACATTCTTCATGCTCAAGATCTCGGACGCGGTGCGGGAAATCGTCACGGGGGACCCCTCCCTCCGGACCGGCTTGGCGCAGCGTCTCATGAACCTCACGCAGGTGGCACGGCACATCCGTCCGGCCGTGGAGGCCCGCACCCAGAAGGGCGTTCAGATCCCGGCCATCGCCATGAGCCTGTCACGACTCCAGGCCGAGCTTCCGGGCTTGGAGGACGGAGAACCGTTTCGCCTGGCTCGGCGCATCACGGTGCAGCGGGGCCTCGCGGTCCTGACCTTTCCCAACACGAGGCGGTGCCAGGAAGGTCTCCTCCCCCTGCAGGCCGCCATCCGGCGGACACAGGGATACCTCACCATCTCCGAGGGCGTCCGCGAGATCACCGTCATCGTGGAGGAGGGCGCGCTGCCCCTGGTCGAGGAGCACGTGTCCGAGCGGGCCAGCCATGCGTCCCAGGGAGTCGCCAGCCTGTCGGTGAGCCTCACCCGGGAGAACCTCAAGACGCCCGGGGTTCTCTACCGGCTCCTCCAACCCCTGGCGCTCCAGGGCGTCAACGTGGCGGAGGTGACGTCCACCACCACGGAGTTCCACATCTACATCCAGGACTCCGACGTCATGCTGGCGCTGGACTCGCTCTATGCGACGTTCGGGTAGCGCTCAGGCCCCCTCCATCGCCTCGCGCAGACCTTCCGCCAGCCATCCCGGCACTCCCGCCCGGTCCTTTGCCGGACCCCCGGTGGGGCCCTGCAGCACCCCCAGGACCCGGTCAAGAGCCGCCTCCAGGCGAGCCTGAGCCTCGGCGTCGGTGCCTGCCGCCTCGATGATGGGATCCGCGGAGACCCTGGGCCCCCTGATGGGCTCGTACGTGACCCTGCCGCTCAATTCCACGACGAGGTCATCCAGGGCCAGAGCGGCAAAGGCCAACTCCTCGAGCTTCTGGTAGATCACCGCTCGCCGGCCTCGAGACCCCGCGAAATCCTCCTGGGCGGAAGCCAAACGAAGCGACCGCACGGGGCCCGTGAGCCCGGCCTCGGCGGCCGCGGTGAGGTAGGCTCCGCGATAGAGTGTCGCCTCGGCGCCCCGGGCCGCTTCGATGAAGGCCAGGAACCGGGTCCAGTACATGCGCACCTCCGGATAGGAGCCGGGGTCGGCCAGATACTGGCCCTCGAGCCACATCCGGGGAACGTCACCCACGCCCATCTCGTCCCGGAGGGCTTCAACCCCATCCAGGAATCCGGTCAGAGCCAGGGCCCGCGTCTGTTCTTCCGTCACGGGAACCCTCCGCAGAGGCGAGACCGCCTCGTCGGTGCCGCCGCCCGCCTGGGGGAGTTGATCCACCATCCTCTCGGGCCACATGACCACCAGCATCACCACCACGAACGCACCTGCAGCGATGGCGGCCAGGGCGCGCCCGGAAACCCTGAAGGGCGCAGGGCGACGGCGGCGCGGCACCGGCCTCGGGACGACCGCGGCCGCACCGGCCTCGTACCCGAACGGGGCGGACTCCCCTCTCGGGGGGCCGTCAGCGGCTTCGGACCCAGGAGCTTCAGGTTGAGGAGCTTCCGGCTCCGGGACGAAGTCCGATGAGACCTCCGTGCCTCCCTGCACCAGCGGCACTTCGAGGGACAGGGCTGGGCGATCGGGGTCGCTCCGACGCTCTTCGTCCATCTTGGCGATGAACGCACGAGCTTCTTCTTCCGGAGATGCCGAGTCGGGTTCCACCAACTCCAACGACAACTCCCCATCCCCGGGGGACGCCGACCCGGCGCGGGAACCACTGGGGGGTTCGCCTCCGCCGCCTGCCTGCTCCGACTCGCGGTCGGCGTCGTCGGGCGGATCCGCCAGCATACGGCCCAGGCGCTCGGCGGTGGGATCCACGACCAGAGGGTCGTGCAGGAGGCGCACCATGGGATGAACGCTGGCGGGCGCCCACTCACCCGTCAGCGAATCATAGACGAGGTCGTCCGGGCGCACGGCCCCGGCGCGCACCAGTTCGGAGAAGATCTCGACTGTCTTGGGGGTGAGTTCCTCACCCTCCTTGGTGCGGATGCGAAATCGCGCTCCCATGAAGCTCCTGCCACCTCCCCTGGACCCACGTTGAAAACCTGGCCCCTTGGCGCCAAGGGACATTCCCGCAGCGCCGGGCGCCGGTGATCTCAACGGACGGCATGGAGAAGCCCACTCGAGTCCTCCGCCGGCCAGGAAGATGCTCTTCCCTACGCAGCCACCGGCCATCCGGGCCGGGCGGGCCGACGCCCCCAAAAAGGGGGAGGGAGCCGCAGAGTGGGAGCACCTCCCTCACTCCTAACCTGGCAAGCCACGTCGGTCCAAGGCAAGAAGTCCCGCTGCGCGGCGTTCCCTCGCCCCGGCGTCTCGGCGGGTGCTCCGACGCCTCGACCCCCTTTCTCAACCGCCGGCCTTCAGGGCCTCCACCGCCCTGCGCGCCCGGTCGATCTGCTCCACCAACGACGAACTGAACACGTGCTTGTTGGCCTCGAACCATTGCCCCCAGGCGGGCGTCCGGAGCAGATGGTCCTCCAGCGTCCGCTCGTAGCTCTCCCACATCTGCCGGTCCAGGGCGCCCACCCGGTACTGGTAGACCAGGTTGCCGAAGTGGCGGTACACGGCCGTCATGTAGGCGTCCCAACGGACCTTCTCGGATGGTGTGAGGCTGCCAGGGTCCGTCTCGGCCCGATGGAGGAAGTCCGCGAACTCGGAGTCCCGGAACGCGTGCTCCAGAAGCCCGATGCTGTTCTGGACCATGGAATTGAATGAGGCCGCACGGACGGACGTGGTGTTCTGCTGCATCTGCTGCGCGAGGTAGACCAGCGAGATGACGACGCCCAAAGCACCGACGAACTCACCGAGATTGCCCAGCGCCTGGAGTGTGACTTGGTCGAACAATGGAGGTATCTCAAGAGAGGGTCGACGAAGCCCGGCCGGGCCGGACGGAAGGCTAGGGCTCGGACTCCTCCCGGTCGCGCGGCGATCCGTCGGGGCCGAGTGTGGGGGAAAGATACCGCACATAGGTCCGAAGACGAGCACCCTCGGACAGATCTCGCTTTCGCTGGAGTCCCTTCAGCCGGCTCCACAGGTTGAGAGACGAGAACAGCACCACGGCCACGGACCCCACGACGACCGCGAGGCCCTGCTGCGGCGTGAACGGCGACGAAAACGAGACGCCGGCCAGCAGGAGACCGGCGAAGATCTCGAGGAGCGCGAGGACCGGAATGCCGAGCCCCGCCCGGTCCCCTGCGTGGAGCTGCACGAGCCCCGAGGTGAGCAACAGGATGGCCGTGACTACCAGAAGGAGGGTCACGCGCCGTCAGCCCAGAAGGTCGTCCACGAGGAAAAGATCGGTGAGCACGGCCCGGAGGTGAATGTTGGCGTTGAGGTTGTCCACCAACTGTGAACTCACCGAAGTCCGCGCGGCCACCAGCCTGACGGCGGCCAGCGCGGCGCCCGCGTCCCGCGCCACGACGGCCAGCATGTCGGTCCACGCGGCGTCCACTCCTCCTGGACCCTCCTCCACGGCGGCGCCGACGGCGGGGGCCAGCCCTTCCAGCGCACCCGCTGCCTGGTCGAGGAACCGCCGGAGCTGAGGGCCCGACTTGGTGGCGCCGTCACCAGACGCCCCCTGCGCCGCGTAGGCCAGAAAGAACTCATACGCTTCTTCCATGGCGGCGATGCGGGCCTTCACCTCGTCGAGAGCGGCCACGCTTCAGGCATCCTCGCGAGGGGCGCGCACGGCAGCGTCCCCCCCGGCGCCACTCGCCACCCTCGGCGCCACTCCGCCTTCGGCGATCCATCTCTCGGTGTCGTAGTGTGCCACGTACTTCTCCCGGGTGATCCAACCGTTCACCATG
>DATHZE010000009.1:0-7400 GCA_035458765.1 Longimicrobiales bacterium | reverse complement strand
GCCGGCTGCGGTGCGACGAGTACGCCCGCTGCTTCATGTACTTCACGTCCGCCTCGCTGACCTGGCGCTCGTGGAACGGCGCTGCCATGAGCTCCAGGTCCCGGACCTCTTCGGCCACGGCCGCGTCGGCGACGCCGGAGTTCTCCACCATGCCCCGGTAGGACGTGAGGAGGCTCACGGCCGCATCGTAGTCGCCGCGGTCCCGGGCGCTCAGCGCCTGCTGGCGCAGCCGCGCGGCTTCCACCAGCAGGATCTCCTTGCGGATCTCGGGCTCGGCCTTGCCGCCCTCGGTGGGGGAGAGCGTCACGGGAAGCGTGATCTCGTGCAGCTCCACGCCGCCCTCGTCGGTGATGACGTGGGCGGTCACGGTGAGCTGCGCGACGTCGGCGACGGCGTTCAGGCCCGGGCCGTCCGGGGGAATGAGGAACGCCATGAGGATGCGGCGGGGCTCCCGGGCGTACAGGTCGCCGACCTCCAGGGTGAGAACGTCGTCCTGGGCGTGGGACGGATAGTCGTGCAGCACCTTCACGAAGTCGGCGTCGGCGCCGGGCGTCACGGTGACGCGCACGTTCTGCGCCGCGATGGACAGGAGTCCCTCCAGCTCCTCCTCGAACACGCCGGACGCCTGATCCACCTTCTCGATGTAGTAGGTGCCGCCCTGACCGGCGTCGGCCATGGCCCTGAGGAGGTCCTCGTCGTAGCCCTGGCCGAAGCCGATGGTGGTGGTGCTGATCCCCTTCTGGGTGCCGGTGCGGCTCAGCCCGATGAGCTGGTCGGGGTCGGTGAGCCCCACGTTGGCCTGGCCGTCGGTGAGGAGGATGACCCGGTTGATGCCCCCGTCGCGGAGGTTGTCGGCCACCAGGTCTCGGCCCCGGAGCCAGCCGCCGCTCAGGTTGGTGGTCCCGCCGCACGCGATGGACTCGATGAGGGCGGGCAGGTGCTCCTGGGCGTCGCCGGTGGCAGGGTGCGCCACCACGTCCACGGCGTCGTCGAAGGCCACCACGCTCACGGTGTCCTCGGGGGCCAGGCGGCGGGTGAGCATGGCCGCGGCCTGGCGGGCGGCGTGGAGCTTCTCGCCCTGCATGGAGCCGGAACGGTCCAGCACCAGGGACAGGTTGAGGGGGACGCGGTCGCGGTTCGCGGGCACCTCGCCCTCGAGGCGGAGGAGGGCGTGGACCATCCAGCCGCCGTCGGCGACCGGTTCGTGATCCAGGAGTACGGTGGTCTTCATGGGGTCTCCGTCGATAAGGGTGACGAAGACAAGGGTAAGGGGGGGGTGTGACAGTGGGGGCGGCGGGCCTCGGTCAGGCGAGGCCCCCTCGGGTCAGATCAACCGTGTCGCTCCGGATGGGTGCGGGCTGACCGCGCCACCTCCACGTAGAGGCGGTCGGGCGCGACATCCAGGCCGCCGGGCCAGGTGGGGGCACCGGACTCGGCGTCCACCGTCACCTGCGAGAACTCCTCCGGGTGATGCGTCCAGCGCTGGAATACGCCGCGGCCAGCGACATCAGAAAGGTCTGCCTCGCCCTCAACCCCGTCCGCGAAGCGGACCCACAGCCGGTATCGCGGCCTAGCCTCCGCCTCCACCAGTCGATGGTGCATGCTCGCTCTCACGTCAGTGGTTCGATGGTGCCAAGTGGCTCAAGGCGCTTTGCCCTCAGCCAAACCTGCCGTAGTTCTTCTCGGTGGAGGGATGCCCACTCGATTACCAGTCCAAGTACACGAGGGGACAGCCTACCGTCCAGCATGCGAGGGTCCTCAATGGACACGGAGGCTTCGTCGTCACCATACACCGCATGGAAGTGCGACGGACCGTGGTCTCGCCAATAAACGTAGATGGACACCCCGAAGAAGTCGCTGGCCTTTGGCATGCCGGTGCGCCCTCACCCTTCGCTTCCGGGCCCGGAAGCGCAATCCCGATGGACCGATGGTTCCTCGGGAACGAGCGCCGATCCTCAGGCCGATGCCATGTCGTGATCGGCCCCGCGCCACCTGACCACTCACCCAGCCATCCCCGCCACCACCTCCCGCACCAGGGCCCTGAGTTCCTCGGGCTCCAGGATCTCCGCCTCGGGTCCGTAGTCCAGGGCGTGGCCCACCACCCAGTGGGGGTCGGCCACGTGGTGGCGGATGACGACGCTCCCGTCGGGCTCCTCCTCCCACCCCACCATCCCGGCGGCGGCGCGCTCCCGCACCCAGCGGGCGATCCGGGGCGAGTAGCGCACGCACACCTCCACGTCGGCCTCGGCCCGGTACACGCGGGTGGGCGTGAGGTACGCCGCGACGTCGAAGTCCTCGGGCACGTCGAAGCGTCCGTCGGTCCCGGCGGCCTCCAGGATCCGGTCCACGCGGAAGACGCGCATCCCCTCCTTCACGAGGCACCAGCCCACGACGTACCAGACGCCCTCGGCGTGGGCCAGGGCGTAGGGATGGATGACCCGGGCGTCCAGGTCGTCGGCCTTGGGCTTGGCGTACAGGATGGCGCAGGGATGCCGGTCCCGGGCGGCGCGGAGCAGCGTCTCGCGGATCCCGGCGGGGTCGGGCACGAGGTCCTCGGCGTGGACCGGCGCGGCGTCCTCCTCGCTCCAGGCGCCGGCGCCCAGGTGCTCCTCGGCGCGGCGGAGCAGGGCGAGGCGGTGGCTCCCGTCGCCCAGACGCGCGGCGGCGGCAGCGCCCCGGAGGCCCAGGGCCAGGCACAGCGTCTCCCGGGAGGACAGGCGCACGGGGCGCTCGAGTCCGGTGGCGTGGAAGACGCGCACCCGATCCGCCTCCACGAGGATGCTCACGTCGTCGGGCCATCCGCCGGGATGGTAGTAGACCCGGGCCGTGACCTCCTCGAGGTCCTCCAGGATCCGGTCCATGCTGGTGCCGAGGGCCCTGGCCAACTCGTCGAGGGAGGCGCCTCCCTTCCGGCTGGCGGCGGGGAGCACGTGGAGCAGCCGCTCCATGCGCGCGTCTGCCTGGATGCCATCAACCACGGGGATCCCCCTCGGTGCGTTCGTACCGTCGGGCCACGGCGGCCACCATGGCCTGGAACTGCGCCTTCACCTCGGGAGGGCCTTCCACGCGCGCGTCGCCTTCCAGGCTGAGGATCCAGCGCAGGAACGGGTCCGGGCTGTGCACCGCGATGCTGCGGAGCTGACTTCCGTCCTCGTCCTCGTCGACGAGGATGCCGTGGCCGTTTCGTTCGGCCCACAGCGAACGGGGGAACCGGAACCGGACCAGGGCCTGGACGGGGTCGTCGGGGCCCGCCCCCAACTCCCAGGCCTTCCGGCCCGCGTAGGCCTGGAGCTCGAAGTCGGCCGGGACGTCGAAGTCGGGGGTGCCGGCCTTTCTGGCGTTCACCACCAACTCGCTCATGCGCCCCACGCGGAACATGCGCACGTCCCCGCGGTCCTCGGCCCAGGCCACCAGGTACCAGCGCCCGTGCTGGAACAGGAGCCCGTAGGGCCGCACGGTGCGCACGCCTTCGTCGTCGCGGCCCATGGAGCGGTAGCGGAACGTGGCGCTCTTGCGGGCCAGGGTGGCCCGGGAGAGTTCCCTCAGGATCTCCGCCGTGGCGGCCGTCTCGGGGTCCTCGGCGTAGACCACCGGGGGGGGGTGCAGCACGTCGGGGTCCAGGTCGAAAGCCAGCTTGCGGAACGCCGAGCGGGCTTCGCGGCGGAGCGGGAATCCCGGCAGCGCCGCGACCTCGTGGAGACCCTCCAGGGCCGCTCCGGCCTCGTCCTCGTCCACGGTGAACCAGGCGGCGGACGAGGTGGGGCGCGGCGCGGGCTCCTGGCCCGCCTCCTCGGCCCGACGCACCAGGTTCAGGTAGGGCAGGTGGAAGTTCTTGGACGCCAGCCGGTAGCCGTGGCTGTCCTCGGAGCCCTGCTGGACGTGGAAGGTGACGGTCTCGATGGGGATGCCCAGCGCGGCCAGCTCGTCCTTGTCCCGGTTGAACATGCGCCGGACGGACTCGGGATCCTTGCCTCCGCCCTCCAGCCCTTCGGCGTACCCGGGCACGCCGGCCCAGATGTCCTCCATGGGGATGGGGAACCGCCGTGCGGCCAGGAACGCCACCAGGTCGAGCCAGCGTTGGAGCTTGGTGATCTTGTCGGCCATGAGGCGCCGGTAGGAGGGGCGGAACTGCGGCTCCGGCAATATAGGGGGGCGGTGTGACGGGGCGAGGGCGGTGGGGGGGAGCGCGGCGTCTCTGGCGTTGCCCGCAGCCGAACCCTAGTGTCTCCGAGCCATCGTCGTCGCCCGTTTTCCCGAGGCCCCGAGATCCCCGCCTTGTCGGATGCACTCTCCCGTCTGAACGCCGCCCTGGAGGGCCGGTACCGCATCGAGCGCGAGCTCGGATCGGGCGGGATGGGCACGGTGTATCTCGCCGAGGACCTGAAGCACCGCCGCAACGTGGCGATCAAGGTGCTGCACCCGGAGCTGGGGTCCCTGGTGGGAGGCGTGCGGTTTCACCGGGAGATCCAGATCGTCGCCCGGATCGAGCACCCCCACATCCTGACGCTCATCGACTCCGGCGACGCGGACGGACTGCTCTACTTCGTCATGCCCTTCGTGAAGGGCCAGTCGCTGCGGGCCCGTCTGGCCAAGGAGGGTCCCCTTCCCATCGCCGAGGTGGTCAGGCTGATGCGGGACGTGGCCGACGGTCTCGCCGAAGCGCACCGACAGGGCCTGGTGCACAGGGACATCAAGCCGGACAACGTCATGATGTCGGGCAACCACGCCGTCCTCATGGACTTCGGCGTGGCGAAGGCGATGTCCACGGAGACGAGCCCGCACGAGGTGACCACCACCGGGATCGCCCTGGGCACCCCGGCCTATATGTCCCCGGAACAGGCGGCTGCCGATCCCGGCATCGACCATCGGACGGACATCTACGCCCTGGGCGTCCTCGCCTACGAGCTGCTCACGGGTCGCCAGCCGTTCTCCGGGAACACCTACGCCCAGGTCCTGGCCGCCCACCTGAACTCCACGCCGGACCCCATCAGCCAGCACCGTCCGGAGACGCCTCCGGGGCTCGAAGCGCTGGTGATGAAGTGCCTCGCCCGGGATCCCGACGACCGATGGCAGCACACGGAGGACCTGGTCCGGCAACTGGAGGCGCTGGCCACGCCCAGCGGCGGCGTGCCGTCCATGCGGATCCCGGCCGTGAAGGCGGCCCGGGGAGGGAACCGGTCCCTCACACGCATCCTGGCCGCGGCGGCCGTGGTGGTCGTGGCGCTGAGCCTGGGGGTCGTGTGGCAGCGGAGCAGCGCGGCCACGGCGGCGCTGGTGGCCGACGTCCAGGCCGCGGTGGACGCAGGCGATCTGGACCGCGTGCACACGATCCTGGCGCTGGCGGGGCGTGGACTCGACGAGCGACCCTTCGCCTCCATCGCGGAGGCGGTGGGCGGAACGTCCGTCATCGTCACCGATCCCCCCGGCGCCGCGGTGCACCTCCGGCGAGCCTCGGCGACGTCGGACTCGCTGGGACCGGGGCTGGACGTGGGCCCGACTCCGGCGCGGGTGGCCCTGGTGGCCGGCGAGTATCGAGGCACGCTCTCGGCGGCTGGATACGAGGCGGCCGACTTCCTCGTCCACGTCCGCGTGGGAGACTCCCTCTCCCTGAGACGGACGCTGGTGCCCGAGGCGTGGGACGTGCGGCACATGGTGTACGTGGAGGGGGGACCCGTGCCCGGGCCGCTGTCCGACCGGTTCCAGGGGATCGACGTCGAGCCGTTCCTCATGGACCGGTTCGAGGTCACCAACCAACGGTTCATGGCGTTCATCTCCGCGGGCGGCTATCGGAGCCCCGTGCTCTGGCCCGACTCGATGTACGTGGATGGCGTCTGGCTGCCCGGCGACGAGGCCCTGAGCCGGTTCGTCGATCGGACCGGCCTGCCGGGGCCCCGGGGATGGAGCGGGGGCACGATGCCCGAGGACCGGGCGGATCATCCGGTCACCGGGGTGAGCTGGTACGAGGCTTCGGCCTTCGCGGCCTGGTCCGGAACGGCCCTGCCCACGCTGCAGCAGTGGTGGCGGGGCGCGCTGGGGGACAGCGGCTCACGGTTCCCCTGGGGCGACGAGCTCCAGAGCATCGACGATCGGTCGAACTTCGGCGGCGCGGGCACGACGCCGGTCGCCCAGTTCCGGTCGGGCGCGGGTCCATGGGGTGCGTTCGACATGGCCGGCAACGTCAAGGAGTGGACGTTCGCCGAGCCGGGAGACACCCTCAACGCGGTGCTGGGTGGCTCGTGGCAGTCCCCTACCTATATGTTCGACTGGCAGAATCTGGAGACGCTCCAGGTGTGGTTCGGAAGCGAGGAAGTCGGCTTCAGGCTCGTCAGGCCCGTCCCGAACCTCTGAGTGCCCAACGGGGAGTTGTCATGCTGAGAACCGTCGTCTCGCCGTCCCCCGGGATGGCGGCCCTTCTCGTCGCGACGCTGGTCGCCGTCCCGCTGCAGGGCCAGAGCCGACCCACGGACGAGTGGCTGACGAAGCCCGTGAGCGCGGCCACGTTCGCCGCCTACCGGGACTTCTTCATCTACGGGTCCGACGTCCCGTTCCGGACCCAGGTTCTGGAGGAGACCACGGAAGAGGGGGTGTCGGAGGAACACCTGCGGTTCCAGAGCACGCCGGGCCTCACGGTCACGGCTCGTCTGTACCATGCCCAGGGCGTCGCCATGGAGGACGCACCGGCCGTGGTATTCCTCCACGGAGGGGGCGTCACGGGCAAGGACTGGGTGGGCTTCTACCGGATGCATCGACTGCTCGCCAGGTCCGGCGTGTCGGTTCTCGCCATCGACATGTGGCACTTCGGAGAGCGCGCCGACGGGTTCCTCGGCGACGGAAGCGAGCAGGCGAGACACGAGCTCCTGTACAACAACGATCCCGTCTACCTGGAATGGGTCCAGCAGACGGTGAAAGAGGTGGGGCGGTCCTTCGACTTCCTCGTGGCGGAGCGGGGGGTGGACGCGTCCCGCATCGGGCTGGTGGGCTTCAGCCGTGGCGCCGTGGTGTCCATGATCGCCGGTGCGGCCGACCCGCGGTTCGGCGCCGTGGCCCTGCTCCACGGTGGGCATTTCGACTTCTTCGAGGACGGTCACGCGGCCGCCGCGTGCCCCGCGAACTACGTGGGGCGCATCGACAGGCCCCTGCTCTTCGTCAACACCGAGCGGGACCAGGACTTCCTGCCCGAAACGGCGATCCGTCCCATCCACCGGCTGGCGCGAGCGTCCGCCGAAGTCCGTTGGAGCACGGCCGGGTCACACGGCGCCCTGGACGACGACGACCGCACCTTCCTGGCCAACTGGCTGCGCGCGCAGCTGCGCTGAGGGGAAGGACCGCGGCCGGCGGCGCTAGCGGAGCGCCTCCAGGCGCTCGGCGATCCACACCTTGATGATGGACTGGCGCGTCAC
>DATHZE010000008.1:0-8858 GCA_035458765.1 Longimicrobiales bacterium | reverse complement strand
TCGCGGCCCGCCCCCTCGGTCTTGCCCTTCGGCATGCTTCGGCCGGGTCAGCCCACCCCGACTCTGCTCGTGCCCCGCTCCCGGGCCAAGGCGTCGAGGTACTTCTTGATCTCGCGGTACTGGCCCTCGCCGTGCAACCCTGCCTCGAACACCACCATCTCTCCGGCACCGCTCCCCAGATAGTGCCCGTTGCGGAAGGGGTAGAGCGTGTGCGCCGTCCCCAGGTCCGAACGGATCCAGCGATACATGGTGGGGAGCGTGAATCCGGTGATCCCCATGGCCTCCTGGGCCTGAGCACCCGGGAAGATCGCCTGGCGCTGGTCGGCCTCGAGACGGTCGAAGAGTTCCACGCTGGCCACGTAGAAGACGTCCAGGTCCACCCCTTCGGACTCGAGCATAGGGAGGGCCGACTGGACGAACTCGTACGTCACGTCGGACCCCTGGAGGACGAGGGTGCCGTCGCGCTCCCCCTTGGCGGCGCGGAGCTTGTAGACCCCCTGGGCCGCGTCGGCGGCCGGGGCCAGCCCCAACTCCCCGCGGTCCAGCACCGGCTCGTTGGGCCGGGTCACGTAGGGAGCGATGACCGCCGGGCGGGCCCGGAACGCTGCCGCCACCAGGGGCCAGATCTCCTGGGGCTCCCACGGTGTCAGGGTCACCGCCGTCCCCGGTACGAAGTTCTCCTGGTAGAGCTGGAGGCACTGCGGGTCGGCGTGCGTGGGTCCGTCCTCGCCGGTCTTCATGCCGGCGTGGCCCATGATCAGGATGAAGGGGTGGTAGGGCGCATCGTGGCCCGCCACCTCCCTGCGCATCTGACTGGCGATGGCGTGGACCCGGGCCGGGATGTGTCCCAGGGGCGAGATGAAGGCACCGTACGACGCGCCCGCCCCCATGTTGAAGCCCATGGTGGACACGCCGGACAGGACACACGACATACCGTCCTCGCAGATGCCGCCGACCGAGAGGGAGCGCGCGCCCGGGTTCTCGTCCAGATGGAAATACCCCGCAGGGAAGGCCTTCCCGCCCCCTGAGATGGCCGTGGAGTCCAGGAGGTCCGCGGCCGAGATGAGAATGGCCCCGCCGCTCTGTTCGTTGAAGTACCCAAGGACCTTGCCGAGTTGGCTGCGCAGGGCGACGGACGTTCCGCTTTCCAAAGCCACCGCCGCCGGCGTGTTCTCGGGGTCCGCCACGGCGTAGATCTTCTCGACGTCGGGTGCCCCTTCCCGGGGAGTCCGGTTGCGGGCGTCCAGGCGCTCCTTCGCGGTGGCCAGACGTCCCGCCATCTCGTCACACATGGACCGGTACTGATTCTCCAGGAGTCCCCGGACCCTCTGGAGCGTCATCCAGTAGCACTGCTCCACCTGGTCCTTGTACTTCGCCCCCATGCACCGCTGCCCATCGGTACCGCAGTGGGGCAGGTCCGGCCCGCCGCGCCCGAAGAGGGGCGCCACGGCCTCGTAGTACTCGTCACTGCACAGCTTGTGGCCACCACCGTGGGACTTCTTTCCGGTGATGCCGTACTTCCACCCCTTTTCGGTGCGGTACACCACGGCCGTGGGCTGGCCATTGTCCATCTGGAGCGCCAGCCGCTGCCCCGTGAGGACCTGCCGGAAGTCGAAGCCGTCCGCCACCTCGATGACGTTCCAGTCCTGGAGGTAGAAGAACTCCATCGGATCCCACTGGACGTAGTCGCCCCGGTTGGACCCTTCTCTCGTCACCCGGTTGGAGTCGATGGAGGCCTGATTCCAGTCCAGATGCACGATCGCGTTGGAGAGCCCCCCGGCGGAGCCGCTGGCCACGGCCTCGTAGACCCGCCCGGGGGTGAGGCCACCCTCGCCCTCGATGATGTGGACCCTGGGCGCGTTTGCCTTCCCGAAGTGGTCGGCGACGGTGTACGCCAGTCCGAGAGACGAGCCCACCCCCACCCCCGACGGGCCCGTGGAGAGGCGCACGTGGGGCGTTGCGGGGGTCGGATGGCCGTCGAGGGCCTTGGATCCGAATTCCTTGAACAGCGGCGTGTTGGTCGTCGGGTTGCGGCGGAAGCCCAGAAGGTCCTCCAGGCGGAGCCGGTGGTTCAGGGCCGAGGGCAGAAGGTCCGGGCGCGCGATGCGCGTGACCTCGTCCCTCAAGGCCCACATGGCGTAGAGCCCGGTGGCCTTGTGTCCAGCGGCGTAGGAGATGATGTCGGCGTCCCGGCGGATGGGGTCTCCCACATCGTAGTCCATGGCGTCGAACAGGACTCCTGCGACGATGTGGCCCGACGAGACCGACCCTCCCGGATGCCCTGATTGGGCGTAGTTGAAGAGGATGGCCGTCAGACTGCGGTAAACCAGGTCATAGGCTTCGAGGTGGGCCACCGCCTGTTCGGAGACATCCATGTTCCCCGGCTCAGACACCTTGATCCACTCGGCTCTGCGAGGGCCGAACGCACGGCTCATGTAAAGCTCCCTTCGGAGATTCGATTCGTCATTGGTACTTCCGGGGCACGTTTACAGGGTGAAGCGCCTTCCCGACGCGATGAAGGCCTGGAAGCCGTCGGCGTCTTTGGCGGCTTCACCGATGCGGCGGACCGCCTCCGAAAGCTCCTGTTCGCTGTTGGCGATGGAGAGGCGGAGGAAATGCTGCCCGTCGCTCCCCAGCGTGGAGAACGAGCGACGGTCCATGGTCGCCACTTTGTAGCGATACAGCAGGAAGAGTTGGACCAGGGTGGCCGGGCTCGTGCGCTCGCGCGTCCCCTGGGGCAGGGCGTCGAACGCCTCCTGGGCGCCCAGGTCAGCGACGGCTCCGGCGATGTTGGGAAACGCGTAGAACGCGCCCTTGGGGTTCTGGCATGTCACGCCCTCGATGGCATTGAGGGCGGGCACCACGAGGTCCCTGCGCTTCTGGAAGGCATCCACCATCGTCTTGATGGCCGCCGGGCTTTCGGGTGACTCGAGGGCCTCCACCGCTCCCCATTGGTTGTACGGGGGGATGGAGGCGAAGAAGTTGATGGCCAGGCGGCGGTGCACCTTCGCCTCTTCCACGGTGGGATAGACGGCCCAGCCGACCCTGCCCCCGGTCCACGCGTAAGACTTGGACACGCCGGACGCGATGATCGTGCGGGCCTCCATGCCCGGCATGGACGCGATGGAGATGTGCTCGTCGCCGTCGAAGGTGATCGCCTCGTACGACTCGTCGGAGTACACCCGAACGTCGGGACTCGTCTTCTCGAGAATGAGTTCCGACAGCTCGACCAATTGCTCCCGGGTGGCGACCCCCCCGGTGGGGTTGGACGGGAAGTTGAGGAAGATCAGCCCTGTCCGGTCACTGATGAGCGGCTCCAGCTCCGTCCGTGTGAGCCCGAAGCCGTTCTCCTCCTGGAGGACCACCGGCACCGGAACGCAACGGAAGTACGGAATGAACGACTCGAAGAGCGGATAGCCCGGGGACGGATAGATGACCTCTTCCCCCGCCTCGCTGTAGGCCATGTGTGCGAAGCCGATGGGCGGCCGCCCCCCGGGATAGATGACGACCCGCTCAGGGTCGATGTCCAGACCGTGCTTCAGTCCCAGGGACTTGGCCACCGAGCTGCGAAGCTCCGGGATCCCCTGCGGGTCACAGTACGTGGTGAGCCCCCGGTCCAGCGCGCGCTTGACCGCCTCCACGATGTGCCGTGGAAGGGGGAAGTCGGGTTGGCCCAGGTTGCATCGGATGACCCGCTCGCCCTCGCTCTCGACGTCGCGGATGAGGGCGCCCAGTGCGAAGGCCTCTTCCGTGCCGATCCGTGACACCCGGTCGGCGAACAGCGTCGAGGGCAGGGGCGCGGCGGTGGGGGCGGCGCTCATGCGGTCGGACCTCCGAATCGTGGGTTTGGCCCGCTCTCCTGCGGGCTTCTTGGGGATCTCCCTAAGCTAGGTGCCCGAGGAGCCCCCAAGAAGTGGGGAAGCACAGGAGAGCATCGTCGGGGAATTCCCTTCATGCAAGCCGTTGCCTCGCCTGGGGGTCCCGGAGATCTTCCGCCCTATGGATCTCACCGTTCCCGAAGCCACGCATTCCGAATTGGCGGCGGCCTATCTCCAGGCCGCGGTGACCTTTGGCGTCATAGTGCTGTGCCTCTTCCTGTACAGCCGGTATCGGAAGTCGTACTTCGGCCTTTGGGCTGGGGCGTTCGGTATCTACGGCCTCCGACTGGCGTGCATCGTCTTCTTCCTGCACACCGCCGAGTCCGCCTGGCTCTATTGGCACCAGGTGACCACCGGGTGGACCGCGCTTGCACTGCTGTGGGCGGCCCTGGTGTTCTCGCGAGCGCCCCGGTGGCGCCCGTGGTACGGGCTGTTGGCCCTCTTTCCGCCGGTCTGGTCGTACGTGGCCATCTACCGGATGGACAACTTCCTTCTGGCGGCGGGCCCGGCGGTGGCCTTCCTCAGCATCGCCACGGCATGGACGGCCTGGGCCTTCTTCCGCTACGACCGCGACGTGGGCTCCCCGGCCGCCCGGATCTTGGGGCTGACGTTGGCGTTGTGGGCGCTCCATCACCTGGACTATCCCTTCCTGCGTGCTCGTGGAGCCTGGAATCCATGGGGCTACTACCTCGACCTCGTGTTCGAGTTGGGCATGGCCGGTGGGATCCTGCTGCTGGTTCTGGAGGATCTGGATCAGGGCCTGCGCACGCTCACGGCCCTCTCAGGCGAACTGCAGCAGCGTGGGAGACGAGGCGAGGGAGTGCCTGAAGCCGTTCTCAGGCGGGCCCTGGGGCTGCGGGGGGTCCACGGCTCGGCACTGTACCTGGTGTCGGGCCAGGGCGGCGCCTTCGTTCACGGCGCCGGTGTGTGTGCCCTGTGGCCCTACGAGCGGCCCCCCGCCTTGGCCTGGCGGGCCGTGGCGGACGTCCGCGCATCGCGCCAGCCCGCCGTGATCATGGGGAGGGGCGCCGACGGGGAGGGTGCGTCCTGGGCCCATCCGTACACGGCGGCCCTCCCGATCCTGCAGGGTGACTCCCTGGCCGGAGCCCTCGTGGTGGTGGGCGAATCGCGGGACCCGTTCACGGCTCTGGATACGCCGTTCCTGATCGCCTTCGGCCAGCAGGTTGGGGCGGCGCTGGAGAACGACGACCTCTATCGATCCCTGGAGGATCGTACGTCGGAACTCGAGCGGCTCCAGATGCGCATGGTCCGCCAGCACGAGGAAGAGCGGAACCGCCTGTCCCGGGAACTCCACGACGAGACGGCCCAGGTGCTGGCAGCGCTCAACATGCAGCTGGGCCTTCTGCGCGATAAAAGCGACTCGGGGCTCTTCCCGGGCTTCGAACGTGCCCAGTCGCTGGTCGGCGAGGGAATCCGGAGCATCCGGAGCGTCACCCGCAACTTGAGACCGACGGCCCTGGACGACCTCGGACTCCTCTCGGCCCTCCGCGCGCTGGCCAGGGACTTCGGGGGTCAGAGCGCGCTCGAGGTGGCCTTCGAGGCACCTTCGGGACTCCCGGCGGTAGGGAAGGACGCAGAACTGGCACTCTACCGCGCTCTTCAGGAGGGGCTGGCCAACGCGGTGCGACACGGCCAGTGTCGAAGCGTGGCCGTGACGCTCCGGGCCGAGGCCGACACCCTCGAGCTGGAGGTGGCCGACGACGGCGTCGGGCTGCCGACCGATGATCCGAAGGGACTCAATCGGGCCCGGGGAGGGCTGGCGGGCATCAGGGAGCGCATCGGAGGCGTGGGGGGGAGTTTCACGCTGGAGAATAGTCCGGAGGGCGGAGCGCGGGTGCTGGTCCGCGTACCCACATCCAAGGAAAGCTGAGGGGGACAAGGTGAGCGATAAGCGAATCAACGTCATCATCGCGGACGACCATGCCGTGGTCCGCCAAGGGATCCGCACGGTGCTGGAGGAGATCCCAGGTCTCCACGTGTTGGCGGAGGCGGGGAACGGACGGGAGGTATTCAGCCTTCTGGAAGAACACACACCCGATCTTCTCGTCCTCGACATCTCCATGCCCGAAATGACGGGCCTCGAGGTGGCCAAGCGGTTGCGCGGCGAGGGCTCCGAGTTGGGCATCCTCATTCTGTCCATGCACGAGAACCCCGAGTACATCCTGGAGGCGGTTCGCGCCGGTGCCGACGGCTATATCCTCAAGGACGTGGGTCCCGCGGAATTGCGGGAAGCCGTGGAGGCGGTGGTAGACGGTCGCGAATACTTCGCTCCACGTGTGACCCACCAGTTGAGCGTCGCCCTGAGGGAGGAACTGGAGCAGGAGCGGCAGCGATCCAAGCTGGACCAGTTGACCGGACGGGAGCGCGAGGTGCTGGTCCGCGTGGCCGCGGGGCGCACCAACAGGGAGATCGCCGAGGAGTTCGGCATCAGCCCCCGGACCGTCGAAACCCACCGGGAGCGGGTCATGGCCAAGCTGCGCATCCGCACGGTGGCGGGGCTCACCCGTTTCGTGGTGGAGAACGGGCTGGGCGAGGCGCCGTAGGGCTTCTCCTCCCTTTTCGGTGGGGTCCCGCTCGTACGTACATCCCCGTATCGAATCCTTCGGGAATATCCGAATTACGACGTTCTTCGCGGTTCTCTAGCTTGCCTGTGTGATACGAGGATCCGCGCGGGCACCCGGCACGCGCCAGGCGCCCGCAGCCTGCAAGCGGGACACATTGAGAGCCGAAATCACCATGACCATCGAGACTACCAGCCGCCCTTCCACGAAGCGCGTGCTTTTCCTCGCCCTCACCCTTGGCCTCCTTCCTTCGGCCGTCGCGGGCCAGGCGAAAGCAGCCACCGAGCCCGTCGACCTGGACACCCTGGTGTTCCGGGTCGATCCCCTCGTCGTGACCGCCACGCGGGGTCCCCGCGAAGCTTCGCGAATCCCCCAACCAGTCTCCGTCGTTCAGCGCCGGGACCTCGTCCAGCAGATGCCCAACACCGTCACCGACCTGTTCCGCGGCCTGCCCGGCCTGGACGTCACGGGGGTCGGGGTGAACCAGGGCCGCCCCCAGATCCGGGGTCAGCGTGGCCAGCGCATCCTTCTGCTCGAAGACGGGATTCGCCTCAACAACTTCCGCAGGCAGCAGGACTTCGGTGAGCTGCCCGCGCTGGTGGACGTGACGGGTGTCGACCGCGTCGAGGTCGTCCGTGGCCCGGCTTCGGTGCTCTACGGGTCCGACGCCATCGGCGGCGTGGTGAACATCATCACGCGCACCGCGGACCAGGAGGGCTTCCACGGAATCGCTTCGGGTCGCTACGGCAGCGCCGAGTCGCAAAAGACGGGCTCGGCCCGGATCTTCGGACGCTCGGGCGGCTTCACGGTGCGCGCCGGCGGCACCCTGCGCCGCGCCGACTCCTACGAGGCGCCCGCCGGGACGTTCGGCGACATCACGTTGGCGGACAGGGTCCTGGTGCAGAACACGGGCGTGGAGGATCGCTCCATGGACGTGCGGCTCGGCTGGGAGCCCGCCGGAAGCCACTCCGTGTTCGGGAAGTTCGAGACCTACACGGCCGACAAGGCCGGCTTCGGAAGCGTCGATCCGACGCTCTACGCGCCGGGCAGCCCCGACATCCAGATCACGTACCCCACCCAGACGTGGTCCAAGTTCACCGCCGGCTACCTGGGCCGGGAGTTGGGAAGTCCGTTGGCCGACCAGATCGCGGTGACGACCTACGGGCAGGACAACGACCGCGAACTCCGCCTCGGCTTCGAGCTGGGCCTCGGCCCCACGGCCAAGATGAACATCCTGAACGAGAACTTCACCAGCGTGCGCACCTACGGCGCTCGGGTGGAGGCGCGCAAGCTCGCCGATCCGAAGCTTCTGCTCACCTATGGCGTGGACGTGGTCAAGGAGCGTGCCGAGGGGACGGACAACAACTCGACGGTCATCACCGGGTTCGGTCCGAATCCCATCACGGAGGCTTCCGACCGGCCGCAGCTCCCAACCGCGTCGTTCCTGGCCCTGGGCGCGTTCGCCCAGGGTGAGGTCACCGTGACGGATCGGTTCTCCTTCGTGGCCGGCGGGCGCTACCAGAGCGCCAAAGCCGAGACGTTCAAGACCACCGGTCTCGAAGACCTGTCTCCGACGTCCATCACCGACGGGACGTTCGTGGCGGCGGTGAACGGCATCCTGGAGGTTGGGCAGGGCGTCGCCCTGGTGACCTCCGTCGGTCGGGCGTTCCGCTCGCCGAACCTGATCGAACGCTTTTTCGACGGAGCCACGCCCGAGGGATCGGGCTATCAGATCGCCAACCCCGACCTCAAGGCGGAAACGAGCTTCAACACGGATCTGGGCCTGCGCTACCGGCACCGGCGTGTTTCGCTCGAAGGGTTCTACTTCCGCAACAAGATCTTCGACGGAATCCGCATCCAGGACCTGGGCACCAAGGTCAACGGCGTCGAGGCCTACCAGAACGTCAATGTCGAGGAGCTCATCTTCCGCGGCGTGGAACTCAACGGAGAGGTCTATTTCGCCGACGGGTTCGCGGTGGGTGGCAGCTACACCTGGATGGACTCGCAGGACGCGCTGAACAAGGAGAACCCGGTAGGGGAGTCCTTCAACAGCAAGGTCACGGGAACCCTGCGCTACGACGACCCGGCGAACCGTTTCTGGGGAGCTTGGGAATTCCGGCACAACGGCGACCGGAAGGACGTGGACCTCGGCACGAACCCCATCGGTGACGTGCTTCCGGCCTTCACGGTCCAGAACCTGCGGGTGGGCGCAACGATCTTCCGCACCGAGAGCGGCGTGGCGAACCGACTCAACGTCGCCGTCATGAATCTGACGGACCAACTCTACGCGGAGTTCTCCAACGCCTCCTTCTTCCGGCCGGAGCCGAGGAGGAGCGTCACCGTCAGTTGGGAAGTGGTCTTCTAGAGTCCGCGATGCAGAAGCGGGGGGGGGGGGGGG
>DATHZE010000007.1:0-18951 GCA_035458765.1 Longimicrobiales bacterium | reverse complement strand
TCGGAAGTCGTCCAACGCCGTGAGGAGTGCGTCGGTTCCGCCCCCGACCCGGGAGTGGTAGATGCCCAGCAGGTAGGCGTTGTAGGCATCGGCGCTCCGGGTGGGGGGTGGACCCAGGGACCTGACCTCCCCCGATGCCAGCGTTGCTCCCAGCGAACGGGCCAGCCGGGTGGCCAACTCCTGCTGGAGCGCGAAGATCCCCTCCACCGACAGTGGACGGCTGAACGACTCGGACCAGAGGTGCTGATCCGTCGTCCCGTCGATGAGCTGGGCCGTGACCCGCACGCTGTCGGGGGCGCGGCGCACGCTCCCCTCCAGGACATAGCCGGCTCCCAGGGAGTCGGCGATGGCGCTCACGTCCGACGGGCTCCCCCGGAAGTGCTCCACCGCGGTCCGGGATCGGAGCTCGATCCCCTTGAGCACGGCGAGTTGGTGGAGGAGTTCCTCGTGGAGGCCGTCGACGAAGTAGGCTTGGTCGCCGCCGGGGGACATATCCTCGAAGGGGAGAACGGCCAGCACCGGCCGGGGGCCGGGCATGACCTCGGTGTGGGGCGTCGCGGAAGGAACCTGCCAGAGGTGGACGCCGAACCAGGCCAGCCCCATGAAGCCCGCCCCCACCAGGACCAGCTTCACCCGGGCCCATCGGTCGGAGGCCCACCCCGCCGGAAGATCGCCCGATGGCTCGTCGGCGGGGCCCGTCCTCCGGACCCCCTGGGCGGTGATGTCGAACATCCACGCCAGCGCCACCACCGCGGGGAAGCCCAGCAGGCTCGCCAGCACCAAGCCGTTGAACGCCCGCGGCCCCAGACCCAGGGCGGGAAAGACCAGGTCGGCGCCTTGGAGTCCACCGAAGACCACCGCGAGGTACGCCGCCCCGACGCGGTACACCTTCCGGCGCTTCAACTCCGAGAACAGGTCGGGTCTTGGCACGGTGCTCAGCTACCAGCCCCCGGGGGAAGAGCCCCCGGCAAGGCCACCCTGTCCCACAGCGCCTTGAAGCGCGGATCGCCCCGGATGGGATCCCAGAGCGGATCGCGGAGCCAGTAGATCCCCCCCTCGTCGGCGAAGGCACGCTCCAGCCAGGACAGCGCCTCGTCCTGCTCACCCACGCCCGCGGCGGCGGCCGCGATGGCCGCTGCGGGGATGGACGCGCCTCCGTCTCTCCGGGCCACGACTTCCTCGAAGACCTTCCGGGCCTCTTCCAGCTCCCCGACCCGTGCCAGATGCACCGCAAGGGTCGGTCCGTAGGTGCGCCGGACCGTGGGCAGGGCTTCGGTGAGAAGGCGATGCGCCTCTTCGATCCGCCCCGAGAGCGCGAGGTTCGACACCAGGTTCATGGTGTTGGTGGCGTTGGTGGGGTCGATGCTCCAGAGCTTTCGGTACTCCTCGGCCGCCTCGTCGTAGCGGCGGGCGAAGTGCAGAGCCGCCGCCCGCATGATGCCGGCGGTAGCGGAGAATGGGTCGATGCGCAGACCTGCGTCGATGATCTCAAGGGCGCGCTCGGTCTCGCCGGCCACGATGGCGTGCCATTCCGCCAAGGCCCACGAGGCGTCGATGTTCCCCGGATCCAGCTCCAGCGCACGCTCCTGCTCCTTCCGGGCCTCCTCCCAATTCCACTCGATGGTGTAGAATACGGCGCTCTGCGCCATGTGGCTTTCGGCTTCATCCGGCGCGTACTCGAGGGAGAGTCGGGCGTGCTCCCGGATGAGCGGGAACAGCTCCCCCCTCCTGGCGAGGCCCAAGTTGTTCTGGATGACGTAGGCCCACGCGAGCCGCGCATGGGCTCGGCCGAACTCGGGATCCAGGGCGATGGCCTGCTTGAAATCAACCGCGGCCTCCGGCAGGCTCTCGCGGGTGAACGTGTGGAGATGGTGGACGCCCCGCAGGTAGGCGTTGTAGGCCTCCAAGCTCTTCGTGGGAGGAGCCCCCAGGCGCTCCTCGACGGGGCCGGGGGCGAGCGTGCCCGTGAGCGATCGCGCCAGCCTCACCGCCAACGTGCGCTGCAGATCGAAGAGACCGTCCAGGGAGAGCGCCCGGCTGTAGGACTCGGACCAGAGATGCTCGTCGGTCTCGGCGTCGATGAGCTGCACCGTGACCCGGACGCTGTCAACCGCCCGGCGCACGCTCCCCTCGAGCACGTACCGGGCCCCGAGCGAATCCGCGATGGCGCCGATCCGCGAGGGGGTGCCGCGGAAGTGCATGAGCGACGTGCGGGAGGTGAGTCGCAGCCCGCCCACGGCCGCGAGTTGGTGCAGCAACTCCTCGTGGAGGCCGTCCGCGAAGTACTCCTGGTCCCCTTCGGGAGAGAGGTCCTGGAAGGGCAGCACCGCCAACACGGGCCGCTCCGTGGGAACAGCGCCTCCGTCCCCATCGGCGAGCGGCGCCTGCCATAGTTGGACGCCGAACCAGACCACCGCCACGAAACCCGCGCCCACGAGCGCGGCCTTCACGCGCACCCACCGATCCGGAGCCTCGATGTCCCACGTTCCGGCCTCGGCCGGCGCGGTGCGCCGGATCCCCGTGGCCGTGAGGTCGAACATCCACGCCAAAGCCAGCGCCAGGGGGAACCCGAGGAGGCTCGCTACGACCAGGCCGTTGAACACCCGCCCGCCCAGACCCAGGGCCTGGAACACCAGGTCGGCGCCCTGGAGTGCCCCGAAGACCACGGCGAGGTACGCCGCACCCACGCGGTAGACCTTTCTGCGCTTCAGTTCGGAGAAGAGGTCCGGGCGGGGCCCCGGCGACGCCGAAGGAGCGTCGCCCGACTCGGGAGGGAGCGCGGAAGGCCGAGGATGGTGGTCCGTAGGCTCCACCTTGTTGGGTGTGCGTTCCGACCCACAATCTGCGGGCGGTCAGGACGCCCGGGCAACCCGAGCGACTCCGCGTCCCCGGAGCCCTCGAGCAGCCGCCGGGTATAGAAGCGGGGCGGGTGCTACTCCTGACCGGAGGTACGCATGGCTCACACGATCCGGCGTGTCGATTACTTCTACGCCACGGTCAACGACCGTCCAGGGGAAGCGGTCCGCTTCCTCACCGCCCTGGCCGACCTGGGGGTGAATCTCCTGGCGTTCACGGCCATCCCCACGGGCCTTCACCAGACCCAGCTCACCATCTTCCCCGACGACGCCCACCGTCTCACCGACGAGAGCAGCCGGGGAGGAGTCAAGGTGGAGGGTCCCCATTCCGCCCTGCTCGTCCAGGGAGAGGACGCCCCGGGCGCCCTGGTGGGCATCCATGAGCGCCTGCACGACGCAGGAGTCAACGTCTATGCGGCGACTGGAGTGAGCAGTGGGCAAGGGAGCTTCGGCTACGTCATCCACCTGAGGCCGGCGGACCTCGACCTCGCCATGGCGACCCTGGGCGTCTGATCCGCCTTGACGGCGCCGGGCCGGGGGAGCACGCTGATTCGAGCGCCCACACGTACCGCTGCGCATCCGCGCCTGGCCTGGAGCCCAACATGACCCACGTCCGCGCCCTCGCCGTTCCGGTCTTTCTCTCGCTGATCGCCACACCCCTGGGGGGCCAGGAGAGCGACCCCGCCGACGTGTCGTCCATCGACGGCATCGTGGCGGCGGTCTACGACGTCATTTCGGGACCTGCCGGTGAGGCTCGTGACTGGGATCGGTGGCGCTCTCTCTTCATGGATGGTGCCCGGCTCATCCCGGTGGGAAGGGCGCAGGACGGGTCGGTGCGCCATCGTGTGATCACGCCCGATGAGTACGCGGCAGGAAGCGGTCCCGTCCTGGAGCGGGACGGCTTCTTCGAACGGGAGATCGGAAGGGTGCAGGAGTCCTTTGGCCAGGTGGCCCACCTGTTCAGCGCCTACGAATCGCGGCGGAGCCCCCTCGATGAAGAGCCCTTCGCCCGGGGCATCAACTCCTTCCAGCTCTTCAACGATGGGACGCGCTGGTGGGTCGTCTCCATCATGTGGGACTCGGAGCGCCCCGGGAATCCGATTCCGGACCGCTACATCGGGTGACACGCGCGGGGCCCTCGCGGGGCCCCGCGCATGCCCGACTTCAGAGCGACAGGACGAACGCCACCACGGCGTGGCGCTGCAGTTCGGACAGAGCGTCGAACGCATCCCTGCTCATGACGCCTTCACCCCCATGCGTGGCGATGGCCTCCCAAACCGTGGGCGCCGTGCCGTCGTGCATGTACCGGGGTCGCATCGCCACCCCGAGCAGGATCTCGGTGCGAAACTCCGATGGCGACGCCGCCGGGGAGCAAAGGTTGGCCCCTTCGGCGCCGAGATCGTGGAGCAGGAGGTCCGAGTAGAGCGGAACGAACTTGTTGCTCAAAGCCTCCACGGGGTTCGGCCCGGTGGGGAGCATGGGGACGTGGCAGGCCGCGCACCCCACCTCGTGGAAGAGGCGTTCCCCCTCGGCGACCTGGGCCTGCTCCGCCGCGCCGGGGGGCATGTTCCGCTCGGGGATGGCCAGAAAGCGAATGAAATCGGCGATGGCATCGATGGTGGCCTGGTCGATCTCCGGGTCCGGCACGGGATCGGCTCCTTCAGGGAGCCGATCCACGCTGAACACCGCCTCCTCAGGATGCTGCGGCGTCGTCAGGCCCAGCTCCACCAGCACGCCGCCCGACGCGATGTCCGCCAGGTCCGCGACGTCGGCCTTTCTGCGGAAGCGACCGACGCGGCCGGAGGCGTCTCGACCGACCTTCCCCGAGATTCCGTCACCGTCCACGTCGTCGGGATCCTCCATCGCCAGCAGGGTGCCGTCGGCCACCGCCTCCACGAGGCCCCTGCCCCACAGGGGCGGCGCCGTGAACAGGCCGCGCTGGTTGGCCTCCGGGGGCGTTCGCTCCGGCCCGACGCCGGCGGCCAGCGCCGCAGGCGTCACCTGCGTCCGGACGTTGCCACCTCCGTGGGAATCCAGGAGATCGCACCTGCCGTCGTCGGCTTGGAAGGTGGCGTGGATGTCGTATTCCTCCCCTCCCGCTCCACCGATGACCGGGGTGCTGTGGCACGCGTTGCAGGTGTTCTCGTTGTAGACCGGACCCAGGCCGTCTTCAGGAAGGAAGATCCGGCTGAACGCGGCCTTCCCGGCCTCGAAGCGGGCAAGCTCTTCGGCGTTGAGCCCCGGAAGCGGACCGCCGAGCTCCGCGGCGGACAGCACGTCCGCGCCGGGCGGCGGCGGCGGAGGCGAACAGGACACGAGAAGAAGCGAGGCTCCCAGAGCAGGAAGCCCTCCCCACCAGCGTCGGAACGTCATCGTCGGACTCCGTGGACCATGGGCACGAAGAAGGACGAGGCCAGAAACCGTCTACCCGTGGGAAGAGAGATAGCGCGCCGCGGATTGTCCGTCTAGCGCGGCGTGGAGCCGGGCCTTCTCCGGCGCACCGCGGACTCCCGTCGCCGTCCATCCGACCGTCAGTCGATGAAGATGGTCTCCTCTGCCGACACGAAGAGAACATCCCGCAGGCCGGCGAAGCGCTCGAAAAGGGCCCTGCCCTTTTGCTCCACCCGGGACGTGGTGAATCCGGTGAGAACCAGGTCCGCCGTGCCCGAACGGGCCTCCACCAGCCGCTGGAAGTTGATGTCGTCGTCGGTGGCGATGACCTGAACGTTCTTTTCGCTGATGAGGAGGCGTCCGCCGGTGATCATGGCGTGGAGGTCCATGGCGCGCTCTTTCACCTCGCTGCGGGGATAGGCGGCATAGATGCTGATCTCGGCGCCACGCCAATCCTTGTGTCCAAGCAGGATATACGCCAACAAGATCATCAGATTGGCGTTGCGCGCGTCATGCCACGTCAGCCACACGTGGATGTTCTTGCGCGCCCCGTAGAAATTGTCGCCGTGTCGAAGAACCAGACGGTTCATGCGGGGCACGCCCGCCATGACCGTGCCCTCCACCACTTCGTCGAGCACCTCCGGGCTGTCGTGCAGGCCGAACTCGAAGAGGATGGTGTTGTTCTCCATCCCCGACACCCCGGGCATCTGGAGGCTCTGGGCCAGCGCCGACGCCATGGACGGGCTGATCATGGTGTCCACGTAGATGGCCCCTTTCCGCACTCTCATCGCCTCCACCAACCGCTCCTGGACCTTGCGGCTTTCCTCGAAGGAGCCAGGCTCGAGGCGACCCTGGATGTAGTGGAGGTATGTGCCGAAGCCATATCTGTGGCACATCCACTCCATCAACTGGAACGGCGAGGACCGGTCGAACGTCCGCGGCGTCACCATGATGACGCTGGGACGCCAATCGTCGGAGGGGTTCTTCTGGAGGCGGATCTGCAGGTACCGGGTCGCCTGCGTCATCACCCCGTGGAAGATGGACGCCAGGTCGTCCACGCCCCCCCGGCTTCGCTTGATGACACCGTACAGGGTGCCCATGGCCGCGATGGACAGCACGGCGTAGAGCAGGTCCATCTGGAGCATGAGCACCAGGCACATGACGGCGCCGAAAAGACTCAGATACCACTTGGAGCGGAAGCTGGGCCGGTACGACGGGCGCGCCGCGAAGTGCTCGAGGAACGAGATGGCGCAAAGTGCTCCATACGTGACCATGAAGAACATGGAGACGATGCGGGCGACGAGGTTCACGTTCCCGAGGGCCACGAAGACGATGGCGATGATCGACGTGACCACCGTCGCGTTGCGGGGCTCGTTCTTGTCTCCCAGTCCCGCGCCCAGGAAGTCGTTGGCCCGGCGAGCGGGCACGATGCGATCGCTGCCCAGGGCCTGCAGAGTCCGGGGCGCCACCAGGACCGACCCGATCGCCGACGAGAGCGTGGCCGCGGCCAGCCCGATGGGAATGATGGGTCCCCACAGCGCGATCCGGCTCATGATCAGCTGGTCTTCCGCCAGGGACGCGCCGTTGGCCGACATCCCGAGCTTCACTACGACCAGGAAGTACACCAGCATCCCCGCGAACGTGGCCGTCATGATGCCCAAGGGGATGGACCGCCTGGGATTCTTCAGGTCACCGGACAAGCCCACTCCCGCGGTCATTCCCGTGAAAGCGGGAAAGACGATGGCGAAGACCAGCATGAACGGATCGGGATCGGTCAGATCCGTGAGCAGCGGGATCCCGTCCGGACGGATCTCGGCGGGACCGGTTCCGAGGAAGAAGGCCGCCAGGGAAAGGGCGAGGATGGCCGCCACGCCCCAGAGCGCCTTCACCCCCAGATCCGCCCCACGCGTCAGCACCAGGACCACCAGGCCCACGGTCCCGGGCAGCGACACGAACCGGGGATCGAACGGAAAGCCCGCGAACGCCTCCCACGCACCGGCCAGCGGCCGGAACGCCTCGGCGAACGCGATCATGTAGAAGGCCACGGAAATGGCCTGGGAGAAATACAGGGAGATGCCGATGGCGCCTCCGATGGTCGTCCCGAAGGAGCGGGAGATGATGAAATACTCACCCCCTCCCTCGACCCGCCGGTTGGTGGCGATCTCGGCGATGGCCAGAGCCGTGGGCACGGTGACGGCATGGCCCAGCAGGATGATCAGGAAGGCCCCGAGCAGTCCAGAATTCCCCACGGCGTAGCCGAACCGCAGAAACATGACCGCGCCGAGAATCGTGCTGATGCTGGCGAGGAATACGGGGCCGGTACCGAATCCGTGGCCGCGGGCTTCCTCCATCGGTTGGGCTTCCGTCATCAGGCTCAGGGGAAGAGTGAGGAGAGGTACAGGGAGCGCCGCCGAGTTGATAACATAGGGGGCAGGGCGGACGTGCGCCTCAACCCGGGAATCGCACCATGACCAGCAACACCAGCTACGGCCTCAAGAAGATCCTCGCCGCGACCATGGACGAGGCGAACCTCCGGGTTCGTGATGAACTCAAAAAGGAGGGCTTCGGCATCCTGACCGAGATCGACGTGAAAAGCACCCTCAAGGAGAAACTCGACATCGACTTCCGCCCGTACAAGATCCTCGGCGCCTGCAACCCCCCTCTGGCCCATCGGGCCCTGACGGAAGAGACCGACATCGGATTGCTGCTGCCGTGCAACGTGGTCGTGTACGCCGGTGACGAACCCGACACCACGGTGGTCGCCATCATGGATCCGGTCCTGCAGCTGGGCGTTGCCGGTCGGGACGACATGCGGCCCATGGCCGAGGAAGTGAAGGCCCGGATGGAGCGGGTGCTGGCAGCCCTCTAGGGTGCCGGTCTACAACACGCCCACGGCGTAGGCGAAGACCACCAGCGACACGAGAATCAGCGCGAACACGGCCCAGAGCATCGCCTTGCGCGCCTCCAGGCTCCCTGGCCCCATGGCGCTCTCGGCAGTAGCCGCCAGCTCTCCGGGGCCGCGCCGGATGGAAGAGAGTTCTTCGACGTTCCTCAGGAGGGACCGAAGCTCGGCCTCCAGGTCCATCGGGTTCTCCGGCTTGGTGATGAAGTGATTCCCTCCCAAGCCGTAGCTCTTGGCCAGATCATCGTGCCGATCCGAGGAAGTCAGGACCGCGACGGGGATGCGGCGCAACCGCTCGTCCCTCTTCACCGCCTCCAGCACCTCGTGGCCGGAGCGCCCCGGCATCTCGAGATCCAGCAGAAGCAGGTCGGGAACGACGTCATGCACCATCCCCACCGCCTCCGTACCGTTCCGTGCGCGGTAGAGCTCGACCGGCAGCCGGCTCGCGCGCTCGAGCGCCATCTGGATCAAAAGGGCATGGTCATCGTTGTCCTCCGCCATGAGGACGCGCCACGCCGTCCGCTCTTCACTTCGCCGTGTCATCGTCCAGCCCGCTCCTCGCGATGGGCATCACGGGCGAGTGCCGCCGTGAAACCGAGATCCAACAGTCGATCCAATATGGCCTGAGCCCCCTCCTCGGCGTCAAACACGCCTACCCGCACGCGAACCAGGGCGCTTCCCGGAACCGTCACGAGGCGTGCTTCGAACCCGGCGTCCGCAGCCCGTCGCCGGAGCGCCTCGGCGCGTCCCTCGCTGCTGAACGCGCCGAGCTGAACCGCGTACTGGCCGCGGCCGGAGACGTCCTCGTCCGGCGGCTCTTCGGCCGGCGTGGCAGTCACCGCCCCGGTGACCACGGCCTCCAACCTCGGTGGCGCGGAACCCGCGGTGGCAAGCCATGCCTCCGCCTCCCGGCGGGCCGGACTCGACGGGTACTCCCGGGCGAGACGACCCACGTGCCCGACCGCGGCGAGGGAGTCCCCGGCCGCGTACGCAGATTGGGCCAGTCGTAAGAGTGCCAGGTCCGAGAAGGGTCCGCCAGGGTATTCGATGACCAGGCGACGGAAGTCCCGCTCCGCCTGTGCGGGCTCCACGGTGAGACGTCCCCGGAGCCAGAGTCCCCTCTGCGCTTCGCGGCGGGCGGCGTTGCCGCCGGATTCGGACCACCATTCCAGCAGGATCTCTCGGGCTTCCTCCGTCCGACCCTGGGCGGCCAACTCCTCCACCCGATCCAGGGACGCTGCACTCTGGGCCGCCGCGGGCTGGGCGAAGCCGACCACGCACATGGCCAGCGCCAACGCCATGGTCGACCGATTCAAGCCGCCACCTTCCGGGCCAGGAGCCCCAGGAGCCACTCCTCGAGGAGGTGTTCGTCGGAGAGGGAGCTGGCCTTCAGCAGGCGGTCCACCCGCAGGAGACCCTCGAGGGCCGCGTCGATTTCCACGGGCCGCCAGCGCTTGGCCTGGGCGACGAGGCGCCTCGCAAGCCAGCGCTGGTGCGGCGGCAGTGCCGCCTCCAGGGCACCGGGGCCGTCTTCGGCAACGACGCCCAGGCGAAGAAAGTGGGTGGTCAGGCCGATGACCAGCCCGACACCGTTCTCCCCCTGTCCAAGGAGAACGCCGAGAGACTCGAGGGCCTCGTCCAGTTGACCCTCACCCACGAGATCGAACCATCGCCAGCGATCCTGGGACGGAAGCCGGGTGCCGGCCGCTTCCACCTCCTTCATGGTGATGCTCCGGCCCTCACCCGCCACGTCCACGAGCTTCTCGAGCTCCATGTTGAGGATCCCGAGGTTCGCCCCGATGGCAGCTCCCAGGGCCTGGGCCGCCTCGACATCCAACTCGACGTCGAAGTGGCTGCGGGCCCGCGCCATGAGCCATCCCGGCACGTCGGCGGGGCTCAGGGGCTGGAACTCCACCGATCGGGCAGTCTTGGCCAAGTCCTTGTAGAACTTGGCCTTGGATCCTTGAGGAACGGAACACGACAGGATGAGGGCAAGACCCGGCGGCGGCTTGCCGACCGCCTCGAGGAGAACCTCCCTGGACCGGGGACTGATGGCGAGGCCCTCGACTTCACGGATCACCACCACCCTCCACTCGGCCATCATGGGGGGCGTGCCCAGCACCGAAGCCAGCGTCTCCGTGTCCACGTCCGTCCCCCGAAGGGGATCGAAGTTGAAATCGGCGGTGGCAGGGTCCAGGTGCGCTTCCACCAGAGCGCGCACCACCTCCTCCTTCCTGAACTCGTCGTCCCCGTGGAGATAGAACGCTCCTCCGCGGACCTTGGTGAGGCCCGGAAGCTCTTGGAGTGGATTCATTCTCGTGACGTTCCCGGGGTCTGGTGGGCCTTCCCTGAGCGGATCAGCCTAGCCGTCCTCCTGGAGGCCGGCCTGGCGAACCGCGGAAGCGTGCCCGTACCGTCGGGCCAGCCGAGAATACTCGAACAGGAGCGTGTGCGCATCGTTCCAGAGCACCGAATCCGATGCGCGGAGGGCGGGCCGGACGGTGGAAAGCGCCGAGAATGCCACCGGGCGCACCCTCGAGACCGGAGGGCGTGACACGACGATGGGCGCCAGTTCGACCACCGGGGATCCCGGGCGAAGGGCGGGGGACCACGCCACGGCCGTGAGGAGGATGGCCACACCGAGGACTGCCAAGGCGTTGGCCCCGGAGGACGTGTGGCGATCGAGGGCCGCTGCCTCGTCCACGTGGTAGAGGCGGTGTTGGAGCCTGTGCACGAAATCCTCGCGGATGTCGGGCGCCGGCAGAGACCTCAACAAGTCCGCCCCCCGGGCGACGACGTCGCGATAGCGTCGGCACCGGCGGCAGCGGGCGAGATGGCTCTCCGCCTCGTGGACCTGCGCCTCGGTGGCAGTTCCGTCGTGGTAATCCGAGAAGCTCTCGACGAATTCCGTGCAGGTCATGTTGACCGGGGTCCCCCAGAGGCGTGGTCGCATCGATACGGTGGTCCGTTCGGTGATACTGCCACTGCGCCGGGTGGGTTCCGCCGCGAATCACCCCGCCGGACGAAGAGCGGCCCCGCCGGATCCAGTCCGGCGGGGCCGCGTCGCCCGCAAGGCCTCAGCCCCCGACAGGGGCCCTAGTCGATCATCGGCGCGATGATGGTCGCGAAGTTGTTGCGCGCGCGGTTCAACCGGCTCTTCACGGTACCCAGGTTGCACCCCGTGATGTCGGCGATCTCCTCGTAGGTCTTTCCCTCCAGCTCCCGGAGCACGAAGACGATGCGATGGTGCTCGGGAAGCTGGCTCACCGCCTCTTCCACCTTGGCCCGAAGATGACGCTTCCGGAACAAGTCGTCCGGCTTGTACTGGGTGTCCTCCCACTCCAGCGGGCGATGATCGGCGTCCCAGTTCTTCTTGATGGTCTGGAACAGCACCAGAGGGTTCCGGGACCGGTTGCGCAGCTCGTTCTTCGCCAAGTTCGACGCGATGGTGTAGATCCACGTGGAGAACTTCTTGGTCTGGTCGAAGCGATGGAGGTGCCGGTACACCCGAACGAAGGTCTCCTGCACCAGGTCCTGGCCCCGCTCGCGGTCGCCGATGGTCCGGTACACGAAGTTGAGGAGGCGCTGGTCGTAGCGGGACACGATCTCTCCGAACGCCCTCGAGTCACCGTCCAGCGAAGCCTGTACGACGGCCCCATCGGACAGCTCACCAAGATGCCGTCGGTGCTCTGACGCCCCACCCACCGGGGGGGGCAGCACGGTCCGCTCTTTCTTCATCGCACTGGCCACGTCGCCACCTCATTTCCCTCGGGAACCACCCAGCCGGAATGGCAGAGTACGTCCTCGTACTTCAATCGGATGCACACGGTGTGCCAGACCGTAAAACGTCCCGGCTCAGAGCCTTTATTCCACCTGTCGTCCTATCCATATGACGCTTGGGCAGGTCGAAATGGGACACGGCGCGTGACCGGCTGTGCGCCTTATGCCGCCTTACCCACGACGAACGCCGCCGCGTAAAGGATCGTCGCCACGCTCTTGCAGTCCGTGATCTCCCCGTTCCTGACCATTTCCACCACCTGGGAGAACCGCATCCGCAATACCTCCACGAATTCGTCCTCGTCCAACGCCCCGCGTCCCGCCGAGAGGCCTTCCGCCACGTACAGGTGGATCACCTCGTCGGTGAAACCCGGCGTCGTCAGGATCCGGGTCAAGGGCGTCAGCTTCGAAGCCCGGTGGCCCGTCTCCTCCTCCAATTCCCTGCGCGCGCAGTCCTCCCACGCCTCTTCAGGCCCCAACGGCAACCCCGCGGGCACCTCGAGAAGGTACCCGCCGGCGGCGTACCGGTATTGGCGGAGCAGGAGCACCTCCGGATCCGCCTCGGCCGCCGACCCGACCACCGGGAGGACCGCCGCCGCGCCGGGGTGCCGGATCATTTCCAACTCCCCGGTGGAGCCGTCCGGGAAACGGACCGTATCCACGGTCAACTTCACGATCCGCCCTTCGTGGACCTTCCTGCCGGAGATCCTGCCGGGCTCGGTTCCTTCGGTCACTTCGCCTCCTTGGATGAATAGGCTGGATGCGACCCCGGGTCCCGGCCCGCATCCTAGGATACGACAACCGGGACCCGGGGTTGCACGGGCGGGGAATCGCGGGTCACGTCCCCGGCGTCACGACCTCCACGGGGCCGAGCCCCAGCGCCTCGAGGCCCGGCGTCACGGCGGCGGCGTCCCCCACCACCACGATCTGGGCCTCCGCCGGGCGGATGTGACGCCTGGAAGCCGCGGCCACGTCGTCCGTGGTCACTGAGCGCACGCGCTCCCGGTAGGTCCGATGGTAGTCGTCGTCCAGGTCGAAGATGACCTGCTCGCTGATCCGGCTCGCCACCTGGGATACCGTCTCCAGACGGAGGGGAAAGACCCCGGCGATGTAGTCCCGGGACGCCTCCACTTCCTCCTCGGTGGGCCCGTCGGTCACGAGTCGCTCCAGTTCCGCCAGGATCTCCCGCACCGCCGGCGCCGTCACATCCGTTCCCACCGACGTGCCGACCTGGAAGGAGCCCGGCTGCCTGCGGAAGGCGAAGCGCGAACGCACGCCGTAGGTGAATCCGTTGCGCTCCCGCAGGTTCAGGTTCAGCCGGCTCGTGAACGCACCCCCCAGGAGGGTGTTCGCCACGGTGAGGGCGAACACGTCGGGATGGGCGCGCTCCACGCCGACGTGACCCACCCGCACCTCCGACTGCACCGACCCCGGCCGGTCGACCACCCAGACCCTGCGCTCCCGGGTTCTGGGCTCCACCGTGAAGCCGTTGGAGGGCGGCGGAGTCCCGGCCCAGCCGCCGAAGTGGCGCTCCGCGAGGGTCTCCATCTCGCCGAAGGAAACGTCGCCCACGACGACGAGCGCACCCCGCTCGGGCCGATAACACGCGTCGGCAAAGCCCCGCAGCTGGTCCCGACCCAGGGAGGACACCGATGCCTCGGAGCCCGCCGCCGGACGGGCGAACGGGATTCCCGGCGCGAATACGCGCCGCGTGGCCTCATCGGACGCCTGGGAAGCCGGGTCCATGTGCCGTTGACGAATGCCGGCGAGCTGCTGATCGCGGGCCCGGTCGACTTCGTCCTGGGGGAAGGCGGGCTCCAACGCCGCCTCGGCCAGCAGCGCCATGCCGTCCTCGAGGCGGTCGGCGAGGCACGACAGGGACACGCTGGTGCCCTCCCACCCCGTGGACGCTCCCAAGCGGGCCCCGATCCTCTCCAGGGCCTCAGCCAGCTCGGAGCCGCTCTTCCGGTCCGAACCACCCTCCAGGGCGTCGCCCGTGAGAACGGCCAGGCCCGCCATGTCCTCGTTCAGAGACGACTCGCCTGCCCGGACGAACAGGTTCACGCTCACGGCCGGAAGCCGGGCCACGCGGGCGACCCTGAGGTCCAGGCCGTTGGGAAGCGCCTTCCGGTCGACGTCGGGAAAGTCGAAGGCGCGGATCTCGCTGGGCTCCGGCGGAACGGTGCGATCCATGCGGCTCATGCATTCCCCCGGGGCTCGTAGCGCACCACCGCCCTGTTGTCGGCACCGAAATACGTCCCGGCGAAGGCGCGCACGTCGGCCGCCGTCACCGATCGGAGCCGGTCGACCTCCCGGTTCAGGCGAGCGGGGTCGTCGAAAAAGAGATCGAACATGGACAGGAGATCCGCCCGTTCGCCGACCTGTTCGAGGCTGCGGACCAGGTCCGTTTCCAGCACGGCCACGGCACGCTGCACCTCGCTGTCCTGCGCGTCGGCCAGCCCTTCGATCTCCCGCGTGAGCGCCGCCTCCAGGTCGTCGAGCCGGGCCCCGGGATACCCGGTGGCCCAGACGAGGAGCATGGCGGCCCCGGAGAGCAGGGGAAACGAGTAGGACACCACGTCCTTCGCCACCCGCTGCTCCCGGACCAGGCTCCGGTAGAGCCGCGAAGCCCGGCCGGTCCCCAACACCGCCCGCGCGACCTCCGCCCGGGTGAAGTCCTCCGACGAATACGGCGGAATGCGGAGACCCATGATCACCCGGGGGAGCGGGACGTCCGCCACCACGTGATCGCGCACCGTGGACCCGATGAGGGGCGCGACGTCGGGCTGCCCCGGGATGGCCGGAATGGGATCCCCGCCGGGAATGTCCCCGAAGTACGCCGCCACCTGGTCCATGACCCGGGAGGGGTCGAAGTCCCCGGCCACGGTGAGCACGGCGTTGTTGGGCACATAGAAGGTCCGAAAGAACGTGGCCACGTCGTCCAGCGTGGCGGCGTCCAGGTCCTCCATGGAGCCGATGACCGTATGGTGGTAGGGGTGCGAAGGAGGATACACCAGACGCTGCAGGCGCTCATCCCAATCGCCGTAGGGCTGATTGTCGTAACGCTGCCGCTTCTCGTTCTTCACCACGTCCCGCTGGTTGTCCAGCTTCTCCTGATCCATGGCGGGAAGCATCCAGCCCATACGGTCCGACTCCAGCCAGAGCGCCAGTTCCAGGTGGTGGGACGGCACCGTCTCGAAGTAGTTGGTGCGGTCGAACCAGGTCGTGGCATTGAGGGACCCGCCGGCCCGCTCCACGAGCTCGAAGTGCCGGTTCTTGGGCACGTGGGCCGACCCCTGGAACATCATGTGCTCGAAAAGATGGGCGAAGCCGGTCCGCCCCTCGGTCTCGTTCCGGGATCCGACGCCGTACCACAGGTTCACGGCCACCACGGGCACGGACGGATCATGGGACAGCACGACCCTGAGCCCGTTGGGCAGGGTGCGTCGTTCGACGGGAATGGACAGCCTGCTCAACGGCCTACTCCTGTGAAATGGGTCGGCGGTCGAACACCACCACCGGTCCCAGGTTCAGGGCCCGGAGGGGCTCCTCGATGACGGAACGGTCCCCGGCGACGACGACGGCCATACGCTCCGTTCCGAGAAGGGTCTCGGCGGCGGTGCGCACTGCGGCGGCATCCACGGACTGCACTCCCTCGACGTACCCTGCGTAGAAGTCCAAAGGAATCTCGTACAGGACGAGCTCGGAGAACCGGCGCACCAGGTCGTCCACCGACTCGAATCGCTGGGGAAGCCGCAGGGCCAGGTAGTTGCGTGCGCGGCGAAGCTCCCCGGCTGGCACCTCCTCGGCGGCCATCCGGTCCATCTCCTGAACGAAGTCCATCACGGCGCTGTCCGTCACCTCCGTCGCCACCGCTGCCGACGCCTCGAATGGTCCCGGCGCACGGCGCAGGTCGAAGAACGACCCCGCTCCGTAGGTATAGCCCTTCTCCTCCCGCAGCTTGGCATTGAGGCGCGACGTGAACGAGCCGCCGAGGACGGTGTTCATCACCGAGAGCGGGAAGTAGACATCCGTGTCGCGACCCACGCCCACCCGGCCGATGCGGATCTCGCTCTGAGCCGCGCCGGGCTTGTCCACCAGGTAGATGGTCCGCCGCGTGGGCGACGCTGCCACCGGGACCGGCCGCGCATCGACCCCGGTTCCCGACCATCCGGCGAATGCCTGGGCAAGGAGTTCGTCCAGATCTTCCTGGCGGAGATCCCCCGCCACCACCAGCGTGGCCTGACCCGGCGCATAGCGGGCCCGGTGGAATGCCACCACGTCTTCCCGGGTGAGCGCCTCCAGCGTCGCCTTCGTGCCCAGCAGGGGAGCGCCGTAGGGATTGTCCGCACCGTAGAGCACCTCCTCGAAGGCGTCGTCGGCGAGGGCGGCGGGCACGGCGGAGCGCTGGATCACCCGGGAGAGGCGCTCCCTACGCAGCCGCTCGAGATCCGCCTCGGGAAAGACCGGTCGCATGACCACGTCCGCCAGGATCCCGAGAGCCTCCGGGAATCGTGACCGGAGCACGGAGAGACGGACCTGGCTGGCGTCGTATCCCGCCGTGCTGGACATGGAGGCGCCGAGAAGGTCCACCTGGTCGGCGATCTCCAAGGCGGTCCGCGTGGGCGTGCCTTCGTCCAGCACGTCCGCGGCGAGCCCGGCCAGGCCCGCCTGGGATGCGGGATGGGCCGAAGCGCCGCCCTGGAACTGGAGTTCCAGACTCACCAGCGGCAGAGCGGGCCGCCGCACCAGGACCACGCGCAGTCCGTTCCCGAGGGTATAGTCCTCGATCTCGGGGAACTCCAGCGACTGCGGCGCCCCCACGGCCGGGACCACGTTCCGGTCCAGGATCGGTGCGGCCTGACCGCGGCCGCCGCCCTGGGCGCCCACGGTCACCGTACGCGCCCCGGACTCGGGATCCGACGTCGATGACATCCCGAAGGCGCAGCCCGCCAACGATACCGCCGTCCAGCTGGTGATCATCCACTTCGCTCCTGTGAGCTTGTTCGTGGGAAGCCTTCTCATGGCCGGCCCTCCTCGGGCGAGGCCGCCGCCAGATCCGTCCGGCCGCGTGGGACGACGCTCAGCCAGACGGCCGGCCGACCCGTCAGCCACCGGCGCGCCACGTCCACCACACCGGCCTCGTTCACCCTCTGGTATCGGGCCAGATCCTGGCGCACCCACCCCGGCGTCCCCGTCATGAAGTGGTATTCGTTGAGGCGGTCGGCCCTGCCGCCGAAACCGCCGACGCGCTCCAGGGAACGAACGAAGCCCGTCTCCACCCCGTTCACCGCCCGGTCCCGCTCATCGGGGGCGATCCCCCCGGAAACCAGTCGCGTCGTCTCCTCCCGGATCGCCGTGGCGATGCGCTCCAGCGGCACGTCCGGCTTGGCGGTGGCGATGACCCAGAACGTTCCACCCAACTCGTTGCCCTCCTGGAAGGCGCTCACGTCCTGGGCGATCTGCTCGTCGTAGACGAGCCGCTTGTACAGCCGGGAGCTCTTTCCCTCCGTGAGCATCGCCGAGAGCACGTCCAGAGCCGCGTCTTCGTCGGTGAAACCCTCGGGGGAGTGCCACGCGACGTACAGGCGCGGAAGCTCGACCGCGTCCTCCAGCACCAGGAACCGTTCCGCCGAAAGGGACGGGTCGGGGGCGGTCGCCTCGGGAATGGCCGGGCCGGAAGGGATGTCCCCGAAGTACTTCTCCGCCAGGCTCCGGATCTCCGAGACATCCACGTCCCCGGCGATGGCCAGGCTGGCGTTGTTCGGGGCGTAATAGGTCCGGAAGAAGTCCTTCACGTCCTCCAGCGTGGCCGCGGACAGGTCGTCCATGGAGCCGATGACGGGCCAGTGGTAGGGGTGATCCGCAGGGTACAGATGCTCGTATACGGTCTCGAAGGCCATGCCGTAGGGCTGGTTGTCCACGCCCTGGCGACGTTCGTTCTTCACCACGTCGCGCTGGAGGTCCAGCTTCTCCTGGGTCATGGTCTCCAGGAGGAAGCCCATGCGGTCCGCCTCGAGCCAGAGCGCCAGCTCGACGGCGTTGGAAGGGACGTTCTCCCAGTAGTTGGTCCGGTCGTTGGAGGTCGACCCGTTGTTCACCCCCCCAGCGGCTTCGAGGAGGTTGTCGAAGTCACCCTCGGGCACGTGGGCCGACCCTTCGAACATGATGTGCTCGAAGAGGTGGGCGAAGCCCGTCCGTCCGGGCTTCTCGTTCTTCGAGCCCACGTGGTACCAGAGGTTCACGCTCGCCACCGGGAGCGATCGGTCCTGATGGACGATGACGTTCAACCCGTTGGTCAACGTGAATTGCGTATATGGGATATGGACGTCCACCCGTCCTCCGTCTTGCTGTGCGTTGAGGGAGGGCGCAACCAGCGAAAGGGCCCCTACCCAGACCACGCCGCGCATCATCCGACCCATGCTCCTCTCCTCCGGCGGCTCATGCGAGCCTCGATCCACCCCGACGGGTCCGGACGGAATCCGGATCCGAAAAGATCCATCAAGGTAATGGAAAGAGATGGCGAGATCCGGTCCGCACGGCCGTCCTTCCGATCTTCTAAGGCCGCTCCTGCAACCGGCGACGCAGAAGCTCCGGCGCCACCTCATCCATGAGGAACGCGCGGCACAGGTCCGGGCCCGCATCGAGCCGGTCCTCGGCGGCCACCAGCAGGTCCGTGTCACCCTCGTCGGCCCGGATGCGGGCACGCTCCAGCATCTCGTACGCCAACGCGTCGTTCTCGATGATCCCGGCCGCCAGCGCCGCCGCCGCCTGGATCTCCACGTCGTCCGGGCGGTGGTGCGCCGCCTCGGACAACTCCCCCGCCGCCTCTTCGAAGCGCTCGGCCTCCAGGAGGACCAGCCCCAGCACCGACCGGGGCCACCCGTCCTCGGGGTTGAGGCGCGCGGCATCCGCCATGCTGTCGACGGCTCCGTCGACGTCTCCGGCCAGATAGCGGGCGACCCCCAACTCGTAGGCGATCTGGGGGTCGTCCTGCTCGAGCTTCGCCGCGGCCTCCAGCTCCCT
>DATHZE010000006.1:0-2987 GCA_035458765.1 Longimicrobiales bacterium | reverse complement strand
CCGGGACTCAACCACCTCTTCCAGCAGGCGGAGACCGGCTCTCCGAGCGAGTACGCCAGGATCCCGGAGACCATGAACCCCGTTGCCCTCGAGGCGGTGAGTTCCTGGATCCTGGAGCGCCTCGGGTCCCGGTGACCGGCGAGGCCCCAACCCGCCTCCCGGAACCGCTTGCCAACCCCGGTGCGTTGCACGTAGTCTACGATCGTAGGCCAACTGACATACAAGCGGCCAGGCATGAAATCCAAGCGTCCTCAGGACCTTGTCTTCACACTATTTGGCGAGTACCTGCTCAACCATGACAGGCCGGTCTGGGTTGGCAGCCTGATCTCGCTCCTGGGTCCCTTCGACCTTTCGGAGGGAGCCGTGCGGACGGTCCTGTCCCGCATGACCCGGAAGGGCTGGCTCAAGACCCGGCGCAGAGGAAGGAACTCGTTCTACTCCCTTTCCCCCCGGGGCCTCCGCCTTCTGGAGGAGGGCCGCGACCGGATCTTCCATCCCAGCAGGCAGGATGATTGGGACGGCAGCTGGTACCTGGTCACCTACTCGATCCCGGAAGACACGCGCCACCTCCGTGATCAACTTCGGGTGCAGCTCGCCTGGCTCGGGTTCGGATCCATGGGCAATGGAGTCTGGATCTCCCCCCACAACGTGGAGGGCCGGGTCCTGGCCATGGCCTCGGACATGGGCATCGCGGACAAGCTCTTGTTCTTCCGCGCCCGGCAACTGGGACCCCCGGACTACAGGAGCCTGGTCCAGCGCTCTTGGGACCTGGATGCCCTGGCCTGCCGCTACAAGGACTTTCTGCAGCGTTGGAGCCCGGTCCGTGACCGTTACCTGGAGCGAGACAACACCCTCGCAACGGATGGAGTCCGGTGCTTCGTGGATCGGTTCAACCTCATCCACGAGTTCCGACGCTTCCCCCTCGAGGACCCCTTCCTTCCCTCGGCGCTGCTACCCCAGTCCTGGCCCGGCCTGCCCGCGGCAGTACTTTTCAGCGACATCCACGCTCTCCTTGGGCCGCCGGCCGAGCGTCATGTCGAGGGGATCCTCGAAGACGCTCCGGCAGCCACGCCTTCCCGCCAGCGCTGAATCGCAATGAGTCCCAGCCGCCGAATCATCGAGCCCTTCCGCATCAAGGTGGTGGAACCCATCCGCATGACCACCGCGGGAGAACGGATGTCCCACCTGCGCCAGGCGGGCTTCAACGTCTTCAAGCTTCCAGGTGACGACGTCCTCATCGACCTCCTGACCGACTCGGGCACCAGCGCGATGAGCTCGGAGCAGTGGGCTGCCATCATGCGGGGCGACGAGGCCTATGCGGGAAGCCGCTCGTGGTTCCGCTTCGAAGCGGCGGTGAAGGAGGTCTTCGGGTTTTCCCACGTCATCCCGACCCATCAGGGCCGCGCGGCGGAGCGGATCCTGTTCAGCACCATCTGCGAACCCGGTGACGTGGTGCCCAGCAACACGCACTTCGACACGACCCGGGCCAACATCGAGGCCACGGGGGCCCAGGCGGTGGATCTGCCCATCCCCGAGGGTCTGGTCCCGGCGCATCACCACCCCTTCAAGGGAAACATGGACGTGGATCGGCTGCGGGCGCTCATCGGCGAGGTGGGCAGGGAGCGCATCCCGATCTGCATGCTGACCGTGACCAACAACACCGGGGGCGGACAGCCCGTTTCCATGGCGAACATCAAGGCCGTCGGTGACGTCTGCCGTGAGCACGGCATCCCTTTCTATCTGGACGCGTGTCGCTTCGCGGAGAATGCCTTCTTCATCAAGCTGCGCGAGGACGGGTACGCCGACTCCACGCCCAAGAAAATCGCCCAGGAGATGTTCTCCCACGCCGATGGGTGCACCATGTCGGCCAAGAAGGACGGCCTGGCCAACATCGGCGGATTCCTGTGCACCAACGACGATGCGCTGTCCCAACAGGAGGCGAATCTCCTCATCCTGACCGAGGGGTTCCCAACGTACGGGGGCCTGGCGGGTCGCGACCTGGACGCCATCGCGGTGGGCCTGGAAGAGGTGCTCCACGAGGACTACCTCACGTACCGCATCGAGGTGTCCCGGTACCTGGGCGAGCACCTCACGGCGGGCGACGTGCCCATCATGCAGCCCCCCGGAGGGCACGCCGTCTACATCGACGCCGCCGCCTTCCTTCCCCACGTGCCGGCACATCAACTCCCTGGTCAGTCCATCGTCGCCGAACTCTATCTCGAGGGCGGTGTTCGAGCCGTGGAGATCGGGACGGTGATGTTCGGTCATCGCGACCCGGCCACCGGCGAGGAGAAGACCGCGAAGATGGAACTGGTGCGCCTCGCCATCCCCAGACGGGTCTATACCAAGAGCCACATCGACTACCTGGTGGACGTCACCCTCGACGTGTTCCGGCGACGGGACCGCATCGGGGGGTTCAAATTCGTGGAACAGGCGCCGGTTCTCCGGCACTTCACGGCCACCTTCGAGCCGTTGTACACCATGGAGGTGACGGAATGAGCAGCAACGACACTCCCACCCGTATCCTCAGGGACCAGCACCAGAACATCCTCAAGATCGCCGACGTCCTCGAGGACGTGTTGGGAAGAGAGCCCACCCCGGGGGCGTTCGACTACGACGCCATCGAGGACTGCGTCTCCTTCATCCGTCTGTACGCCGACGCCCTCCACCACGGCAAGGAGGAGGACCTGCTCTTTCCGGAACTGGAGACCGTCGGGATGTCGCGCCAGGGGGGCCCCATCGCCGTCATGCTCCACGAGCACCAGGAAGGGAGAGCCTTCGCCCGCGCCATGGCCGATGCCCTTCCCTCCGCCAGGGAAGGCGATGAGACGGCCCAGCGCCGGTTGTTGAACGCCGGCCTCGGCTACGTCTCCCTCATCCGGGGACACATTCTCAAGGAGGACAACATCCTCTTCAACATGGCCGACCAGATGATCGGCGCGGCCGCGTGCCGGAGCCTGTGCGCCGCCTATGACGGCGTGTGCCAG
>DATHZE010000005.1:0-19889 GCA_035458765.1 Longimicrobiales bacterium | reverse complement strand
TGAATCCCGGCGGCGGCATGGGCGCCCTGTTCCGTCGCTTCAGCAGATCCGGAGGTGAGGCACCCCTGGCGGACCCGGGCAACTACACCGTGGTCCTCAAGGTGGGCGACCAGACCCACACCCGGCTGCTCAAGGTGCACCGCCAGGAAGGGTACACCGGCAACAACTCCCCCTTCGCGGAGGAGTGGCTGGAGGTCCTGGAGGAGCTGGGCTTGATCCGGTAGGAGCGCGCCTCTGCCCGGGTGACGGTGGCGGCCGTCCCGTCTCCGGACCGGACGGCCGCTTCGTCAGGCCTCCCGCAGAATGGAGGCGGGGGCCAGGCGGGTCGTGCGGAACGCGGGCACCGACGTGGCCGCTAGAGACACGCCGCCGAGGATCAGGGCGGCGCCCACGAAGATGGTGGGGTCGGTGGCGCTGATCCCGTACAGCTGGCTGGCGATGACCTGCCGCAGGAGCAAGGCCCCTCCGATCCCGGTGACGATGCCCAGCCCCCAGATCCGGGCGCCGGATTTGAGGATGAGCGCCATGACCTCTCCGGGGGTGGCACCGATGGACATGCGCACCGCCATCTCCCGTACGCGCTCCGTGACCTGGTACGACACCACCCCGTAGATCCCCACCATGGCCATGACCAGGGCGACGACGCCGAACACGAGGAGGAGCGTGGCCATGAACCGCTGGCTCACCGCGGACGCCCTGAGCACCCCTTCCAGCGTGCCCAGGCCGCTGATGGCCACCTGGGCATCCGCTGCGGCGACACGGGTGCGCACCGCGCCGAAGAGGTCGGCCGGGTCGGTGGTGGAGGTCAACACGATGTGAAGGCGTCGGAACGGCGCCTGTTGTCGGGGGAAGTAGATGGCCGGTTCGGCAGCGGCCGTGAGTCCAGCATAGCGGACGTCGTCGACCACCCCGACGACCTCCACTTCGTTATTCCACAGTCGCCCAAGGGGAGCGAAGTTCGACGAGTACATCCGGATGGGCCGACCCAGGGCTCGGCCGTCGGTGAGGTGTCGCTGGACGAACGCCTGGTTCACCAACGCGACCGGAGCCCCGTCCTTGTTGTCCAGGTCGTTGAATCCCCTCCCTTCCAGGATCTCGATGCCCATGACCTCGAAGAAGTCGTGGCCCACGGGCCGCAAGAAGGCCTGCGGCTCTTCCCCCTGGAGTGGTTCGGCCAGGTCCAGGATGCGGACGGGCCTGAAGAAATCGTACTCGGTGCCCAACGGGATCGTGGCCATGGTGGTGACACCCTGGACGCCCGGAGTGCTCTTCAGCTCCTGCACGAGGGCGTCGTAGTACTGGTTCACGTCGTCCCAGTCGCTGTAGAGCCCGATGGGGGGCACCACGTTGAAGACGACGGCCTCCCGTGTGTCGAAGCCGGGATCCGTCTCGGAGATGGCCTTGAAGCTCTTCAACAGCAGGCCGGACCCGATGACCAGGGCGGTGGCCACCCCCACCTCGGCGACGACGAGCATGGATCGGAGCATGGCCCCGTGGACCCCCGACGTGGACCGCCTCCCCCCGTCGCCCAGGAGGCTTCTCAGGTCGGCCGACGACGCCCGAAGGGCCGGGAGCAGGCCGAAGAGCAGGGTGGCCCCCAGGGTCACGACGCCCGCGAATGCCAGGGGCTGCCACCCGAAGGTGACGTCGCCCAGGATCGAGACCGACGGAGGCGCCATGCGCTTGAAGAGTTGGACGCCCCCGATGGCCAGCAGAATCCCCCCTGAGGCGCCCGCGAAGGAGGTGACGAAGGCCTCGGCGAAGAGTGTTCCCACGATGCGCATGCGGCTGGCCCCCAACGCGGCGCGGAGGGCGGTCTCCTGGAGACGGGCGGCGCCCCGGGCGAGCATGAGGTTGGCCACGTTGGCGGCGGCCACCGCCAGGAGCCCGGCCGAGGCCGCCATGAGAATCAGGAGCGCCACGTCCAGGTCACCTACGATCGACTCCTTGAGGGGGACCACCTCCACCCCCACGCCCGAGTTCCACTGGACGTACTCCTGGGAAAGCCGCGAGGCGACCATGCTCAGCTCGGTCTGGGCTGCGGGCACCGTGGCCCCGGGGGCCAGCTTCGCAACCACGTCCCAGGTCCGGCTCCGCCGCGACATGTCCTGCCAGTTGAGTCCGGGCAGGATCCAGAGCGCGGCGTCCCTGGGGTAGCGCATTTCAGGGGCCGCCACGCCCACCACCGTCGCGGTACCGGCGTCGAAGGATACGGACGTGCCCACGATGGCCGGGTCGCCGCCCAGCGCGGACTGCCAGAGTTGGTGGCTCAGCACCACCTCCACGGGGCTCTGAGGCTCGTCTTCTTCCGGGAGGAAGCCACGTCCCATCGCCATGGGCGTGGAGAACACGTCGAAGAAGTCGGCCGAGACCGCGTAGGCAGGGATTCGGATGGGGTTCCCCGCGTCGTCCTCCAGAGTGCCCTCGTAGGGGTAGATGGGGGACGCCGCCGCCACCGAACGAGCGTCGGTCCTCATGTCCCACATGTCCGAGCCGCTCATGGGGCCTCGGACCACGTTCTGCTGCACGTTGTTGGAGTAGAGTCGGACCAGCCGCTCGCCGTCGGGGAAGGGCAGGGGAGAGAGGAGCACGCCGTACAGCACGCTGAACACGGCGGTGGTCGCGCCGATCCCCAGCGCCAGCGTCGCTACGGCGGCGACGGAGAACACGGGGTCGCGACGGAGGGAGCGCTCCGCAAGGCGGAGTTCGCGGATCAAACCGATCATGGGCAGGGGGCGCCTGGGAGGAGACGTCTCTGGAAACTGCAGGTTACCCACTTTCCGCACCAGCGCAACCGCTTCTCTCGCGTAGCCGGCCATCTTCCCCACGTCTTCCCGCCGTCCTCCGATTTGGGCATCATCCGCCCATGACTGGACCAAGCCACCCCTTCGTCGCGCCGGTCCCGGATCGGGATCGCACCCTCATCCTCACCGGGATCCTCCTGGCGCTCTTCCTTGCCGCCCTGGACCAGACCATCGTGGCTACGGCGTTGCCCCGCATCGTCGAGGACCTGGAGGGGGTGAGCCGGTACGCGTGGGTGGCCACGGCGTACCTGTTGGCGTCCACGGCCCTGGTGCCCGTCTACGGGAAGCTGGCCGACACCTATTCGCGGAAGAACGTGGAGCTGGGGGCCGTGGTCCTCTTTCTGGCCGGCTCGTTCCTGTGTGGGCTGTCCGGGGAGTTCGGTGCGCTCCCGATCATCGGCGACGGCATGAACCAGTTGGTGTTGTTCCGCGCGGTCCAGGGGGCCGGGGGCGCCGGGCTCATGGCCATGACGTTCATCGTCATCGCCGACCTCTACACCCCGGCGGAGAGGGGTCGGTATCAGGGGCTGGTGGGGGGCACCTGGGGTATCGCCTCGGTGCTGGGGCCGCTCATCGGAGGCCTTCTGACCGATCACGCCGGCGGCTGGATTCCCGGTGTGGAGGGCTGGCGCTGGGTCTTCTACGTCAACATGCCCATCGGTGGCGTCGCCCTCTGGTTCATCTCCCGGAGGATGCCCCGCCTGGATCCTCCCGGGGGGCACGGTCGGCCGGATCTTCTGGGGGCCCTGCTTCTGCTGAGCGGCCTGATTCCACTCATCCTGTCGCTGCAGCTGGACAAGCGGAACTTTCCCTGGCTGCCGGGCCTGGGGCCGGGAGCGGACCCTGCGCTGTGGACGTCGTGGGTCACGGTCACGCTGTTCGCCGGAGCCGTGATGATCCTCGCCGGGTTCTGGGCGCGGGCCAAGAAGGCTCGTAGCCCCATCCTGGATCCCGCTCTGTTCGAGAACAAGGTGTTCCGGACGGCGAACGCGTCGGCTTTCTTCTTCGGCGCGACCTTTCTGTCCATCGTGATCTTCCTGCCGCTGTTCCTGGTGAACGTCCTGGGTGTTTCTGCCACGCGGGCCGGCGTGGCGCTCATCCCCTATTCCATGGGATTGGTGGTGGGCTCCACGTTGGCTGGTCAGCTCGTCTCACGGGTGGGGCATCTGCGTGACCTGATCCTGGCGGGAGGCTTCCTGCTGCTGGGCGCGGTGGTGAAATTGGCCGGAATGACGGCGGACGTCGGCTACTGGACCGTCACTGCGTATATGGTGCTGGCTGGACTGGGCATGGGGCCGTCGCTGCCGTTGTTCACCCTCGCCATCCAGAATGCGGTGGACGTTCGCCGTCTCGGGCAGGCCACCAGCGCGGCCCAGTTCTTTCGGCAGATCGGGGGTACCATGGGCGCCGCCATCATGGGCACGGTGCTGGCGACCACCCTGGGTCTCTCCTTCGCCCGCATGGAGCTTCCGTCCTTTCTGTCCGCGGCCGATGGCGTACGCGTGGATCGCCTGGCGTCCACAGGGGGCGGTGCTCTTCCCGATGAGATCCGCGCCGGATTCGGTGACTTGGCCGTGCGCGTGGAGCGAGCCGTGGCCGGTGCCGATACGAGCGCCATCCGGGAGTTGGTGGGCCGAGGAGACCTGCCGCAGACGGTGTCCGTGGAGTTGGAGGCGCTGCTCGCTCCGGGAGGGGGCGATATCCCCTCGGCGGGGATGGGGGCGAGCCTCGCCGCCCAGGTCGCACAGCAGGGTGACGCCACCGCGGAGCGCGTGCGGGAAGAAGTCCGCCAGGCCTTCGCCGAGGCGACCCATCGAGTGTACTCCCTGGCGATCGTCCTCATGGTGCTGGCCCTACTGCTGGCGTTCAGGGTCCCCGAAGTCCCGCTGCGGCGAACCCACGATCGGACCGTGGTCACGGAGTGAGGCGGCGGGACCGCATCCACCGTGCGACCCCCTTCAACAGGTTGAAGCCGGGGACCCTGGCGACGTACTCGGCGTAGGGCTCGCCCATGCGTTGGATCAGATCCCGTTCCTCGCGTCGGGCCTGCAACCGGAACCCGGAGACCGCCAGGGCGGCGAGGGCCACGGTGACCCAGTGGAGTGAGACGAGAGCGAGTCCCACGACCAGAAGGGAGTAGCCGAGGTACTGGGGATGCCGCACCAGGGCGTAGACGCCTCGGTCGGCCACCCTGGTGGTGTCCATGTAGCTCTTTCCGGGCTCTCGAGCACCGTATCGGCCCAGGTGCGCGAAGGGCAGGACGAACAGGGGCAGGGACACCGCGAGCGCCGCGAGACCCACGCCACGGAGCCAGCCGGGGGAAGACGTTTCCAGCAGTTGCCCCGCGGCCATACCGGCGACGACGGCGCCGAAGGCGATCCAGTGGAAGAAACCTCCTGGTTGCCCTGAAGGCCTGTTCACGTTCAGGTTTCTCCTTGGAGCAGGAGTGGACGTTGTTCCCCGAAGCCAGGAGCCAAGGTGGGCAAGCTCATCTTCATCATCATCGTCGTTCTTGGAGCGGGCATGGCGATTCCGAGCACCCGGGCCATGATGGAGACCCAGGCGGCTCCGGTCATCAATCGCGTGAAGGCGAAGGTCGTCCCCGGCCGTCTGGACGCCATGGCGGACCAATTGGAGGTGCGCCTCGGGCGCGGGGAGAAATACCCCAACAACTGGCCAGGGTGGCTCGAGCGGGAATACACTTCGTCCGCCGAGGACCCCTGGGGGAATCTCTATTTCCTGGAGATCGGCCGGAATGACTTCACGGTGGGCTCCATGGGACCCGACGGGAAGCAGGGCACGCCCGACGACATCGAGCTGACGCGCAGGCTGAAGAAGAACTGACCCGACGGCGAGGTCCAGCGGCGATGCGCCGCGGGGTTCTCAGCCCAGGGGCTCCACCTCCAGTCGCGACACGTGGAGGTTGAGCCGGTGGTTGATGCGCAGGCCCACGGTTCCGTCCAGTTGCAGGTCCGATCGGGGCATCGTGGCGACCTCCTGGCCATTCACCAGGAAGCGCACCCGTTCGCTCTCCGCCTCGACGGCCAGCACATTCCGCACGGACGCTTCGTCCCCCCGGTCGGCGTAGGAGAGGATGCCCTCGCGGGAGGTCCAGTCGACGACTTCTTCGGTGGCGGCGCCACGGCGGCGCTTGATGAGGAACTGTCCCCCGTCGCGGATGAGGAAGTAGGTGTACGTCTGCCCGTCACCCTCCAGGTCCGATCCGCCCACGAAGAGCCCGAATCCTTCCCTGCGTTCCCCGGGATCGAAGAGGAACACCTCCATCTCGGCCCTGAACGTGCCCTGGGCTTCCACGGCCGGATTCCAGAAGATCCCCGACGGTCCCGTGGTGATGTGCCACCCGGGCGGCATGGAGACGAACATCTCCAGATCGGCTTCGGTGGCCGCCGGATCGTCGAACCTCACCCGGAACTCGGCCGGCCGGGTGAGCTCCTGGGCGGCGAGTGGAGCGGCGAGGCAGGCCGCTGCGGCGAGGAGGTGAACGATCCGCATGAGCAGTTTCGGCATCGGGGGGCGGAGAGGTCCGGAACCCCGAACCGCGGGTCCTGGAGCCGTGGGGCGAAAATCGGTGGTGAACCCACGCGTGTCAACGAACGTCACGGGGGACCGCTCACGCCCCCGAGCGTCGGGGACTGCGGCTTCGCGAGCGCCGATGTAGCTTCTCCGGCCATGAGTCCTCCCGACATTTCCATCGCCGATTTCGACGCCGGCCTTTCCGTGTCCGAAGGAGGGGCGCCGTGCTGAGCGCTCTGCCAAGGTGGCGGTGGCCTTCGCTGGTGATCCTCTGTCTCTGGAGCGCCGCGTGTGGGGCGCCGGAGCGATCCCCGGCTCCCAGCGCCGTGCAGCCGTCCCTGGGAGACTCGACGTACGCGGCGCTGGTCGCCCGCATCTCGGAGCCCCAGGGTTTCTTCGACACCGACAACCTGCTCTCCAACGAGACCGGCTACCTGAAGGTGTTGGGCGCTCTCGACCGCATCGGCGTTCGCGGGGGTGCGTACGTCGGGGTGGGGCCGGACCAGAACTACTCCTACATCGCCAGGATCCGGCCCGACATCGCCTTCATCGTGGACATCCGCAGGGACAACCTCCTGCACCATCTGCTCCTCCGCGCCCTGATGGAGGGATCGCCTACCCGGGTGGAGTTTCTTTCGGCGTTGACGGGGCGGGCGCCGCCTGCGGACTCCGGCGCCTGGTCCCGCAGGAGCATCGGCGAAATCGTGACCTACGTGGATGCGACGCCTCCGGATTCGGGTGCAGCCGCCGAAGCGCACCGACGCGTGTCCCAGGCCGTGGTGGGGTATGGGATTCCCCTCAACGACGACGATCTGTCGACGATCCGGCGCTTCCACCAGGCGTTCATCGATGCAGGGCTCTCGCTTCGCTTCAACAGCCTGGGTCGCCCACCGCGACCCTACTACCCCACCTATCGGCAACTCGTGCTCGAGACCGACATGGAGGGGAACCAGGCCTCGTACCTGGCATCGGCCGAGGACTACGACTGGGTCCGGCGCCTGCATCAGGCGGGTCGCATCGTCCCCGTGGTGGGGGACCTGGCGGGAGCGCACGCCCTTTCGGAGATGGGCCAGGTCTTCCGGGAGATGGGGGTGACGCTGAGCGCGTTCTATGCGTCCAACGTGGAATTCTATCTCTGGCAGGGGGGGACCTTCGGGCGTTGGCAGGCGAACCTCGCGTCGCTTCCCGCGGCGGCGAACTCGGTGGTGATCCGGAGCTATTTCGCGAACTTCGGCGAGCCCCATCCCAGCTCCGTTCCCGGGTACTACTCCACCCAGATCCTGCAGCACGTGGGGGTCACTGCCGCCGGCGGCTTCGGCTCCTACCGCGATCTGGTCACGCGGGACGTGCTGGAGCTACGCTGAAGGCTCGGCCGAGGACGGGGGGTCGTCTTCCGGGTCCCAGGACAGGTTCCTGAACGTCCAGAAGTCGGCCAGGAAGGCCAGGAGCGTCCCAAGCGCCAGGCCAGCGATGGCCAACGGGACGGAGCGCGTCTGGACGACGACCACCACCAGGACCACCACCGCGAACACCGTGGCCATGATCACCTCGCGGTAGTGTCGCAGCCGCACCCGACTGCCGCAGGACCCGCATACGGCCCGGGGGCGGAAGTGCGCCACGTACTGCGTGTAGCGCATCACGCGCCCGCCGCAGGCGTTGCAATGGGCGTCCACGGTGAACCTCCTCTCGCTTCGGTCGATGGGGCAACCTACGGCCGCCAACCACTTGCGGCGATGCGTCGGCAGGTATATCGTACGATACACTGTACGGAATGCCAGCGGGGTGTTTTGCATCAAGGAGGCAGGGGATGATCGGGATCGGGTGCATGAGCCGGGACTTCGATTGGCTCTTCGACTGGGACTTCGGGCTCGGCCCCGGGGGACGAGGAAGAGGGGGGCGCAAAGGCCATGGGGGTCCTCGCCGGGGCTTCTTTCGCCAGGGGGAGGTTCGTCTGGCCCTTCTGTCGCTTCTGGACGACGGGCCGGCACACGGGTACGAACTCATGAAGCGTCTCGAGGAGCGCTCGGGCGGGATGTACAAAGCCAGCGCCGGGACGGTGTACCCCGTCCTCCAGCAGTTGGAGGACGAGGGACTCGTGCGGGCCCAGGAGGAGGAGGGGAAGAAGGTCTACCACCTCACCGATGCGGGACGCGAAGAGTTGACCGTGCACCAGGAGGCCGTCGATCGGATCTGGAAGCGAGCAGGTGGGTGGAAGGAGTGGGGTGTCCACATGGGTCCCGAATCCGCCGAAATCTGGAGCACATGGGGTCGGCTGACGAAGTCTGCCTTCAAGGCCGCGGCGCGGGCCGATCTGGACGAGACGGAGAAGATCCGGGAGATCCTGGAGAGGGCCAGGAAGGAACTCGAAGCCCTGTAGGCGCGAGGGCGACGGCCGCAGAGGACGTTCGGGGGTTGCTGGACGGGGAGGGGCGAGGCACACTCGGGGGTCGCGAAACTCCTTCCCCGGTGCATCATGCTCACGCTCCTGCTCGCCGCCTCCACCGCCCTGGCACCTCTGGACACGCTTCCCGTTCCACACGGGTACCTCGACGCCCTGGCCGCGGGTACGCGCAGCCGCAGCGGAGCCCCGGGTCCCCGGTACTGGCAACAGGGCGTGAGCTACCGAATCACGGCGCGCCTCCACCCCGGGCAGAACAGGGTCACCGGTTCGGAGACCATCCAGTACACGAACCAGTCGCCGGACACGTTGGCGGAGATCTACCTGAACCTCCCGCAGAACGTCTTCGCTCCAGGGAACCCACGAAACCGGTCGGTCCCGGTCACGGGTGGGTTCGACCTGTCACGGGTCGTCGTCCAGGGCTCGCCCGCGGTGCTGGTGCCGAGGGGCGGCATGTCGCTGAGCACTTCGGAGCGCGTGGCCTTGGCTCAGCCTCTCCCCCCGGGCGGCCAGGCAGAATTGCAGATCGATTGGAGCTTCGATGTCCCAGAAGGGACGTTCCGCATGGGGCGCGAGGGCTCCAGCGTGTTCTACCTGGCCCAGTGGTATCCCCAGATCGCCGTCTACGACGACCTGCGAGGCTGGGTCCGTGACCCGTACCTCGGCGACGGCGAATTCTATCAGGAATACGGCGACTTCGACGTATCCATCACGGCGCCCGCCGGTTGGCTGGTGAGCGCCTCCGGGGTGCTGCAGAATCCCGGCGACGTCCTCACGCCCGAGGCGTCGAAGCGCCTGAGGTCGCTGACGAGAGGCGGCATCACGCACATCGTGAGCGCCGCGGACGTCACGGCGGGGAAGGCCACTGCGACCGGAGGGGTCGACGGGACGCTGACCTGGCGCTTCATCGCGGAGAACGTGCGCGACTTCGCCTGGGGGAGTTCGGACGAGTACGTGTGGGACGGCACGGTGGCCGAGTACGACGACGTGGACGGCACGGCGCGGTCGTCCGACATCTATGCGCTGTACCGTCCGGACCGCCCGAACTGGGAACGTGCCGCGGAGTTCGCCCGTCACTCCATCGAGGCCCACTCGTACTGGTACCCGTATCCCTATCCGCACATGACGGTGAACGAAGGCGTCATCGGCGGCGGGATGGAGTATCCGATGATCACCATCGTCGGAGGTGGGCGGACGCCCGAGTCTCTCTATGGCGTCGTGTCCCACGAGATCGGTCACATGTGGTGGCCCATGGTGGCTGGCTCCGACGAGCGGAACCACGCCTGGATGGATGAAGGAATGGCCTCCTTCGCCGAGGATCTCGCCTTCGACGACATCTTTCCGGGCTCGGATTCAGGCCTCAATACCATGAACGGGTACCTGCGCATCGCCGGGACCGACGCCGAAACCCCGTCCATGCGTCCCGCCGACCTCTACGGCCCCTTCGGGAATCGCGGCATGGCGTCCTACGGCAAGCCGGCCACCGTGATGCGATCCCTGCGCACCATCCTCGGTCCTGACGTGTTCGACGACGCGATGAGGACCTATCTGCGACGATGGGCCTTCAAGCACCCCAACCCCCTGGACCTGTTCTGGACGTACGAGGACGTGACCGGCCAGGATCTCGACTGGTACTTCCATCCGTGGATGTATACCACCGGGACGATGGATCAGGCGGTGACGGGGGTGGAACAGGGTCGTGGCGCGGCCACGATCCTTCTGGAGGACCGTGGTGAGATCCCCATGCCGGCCATCGTGGAGGTCGTGACCGACGTGGGCGACCGAGCCCGGAAGATGATGCCCGTCTCGGCCTGGAACGGGAGAACGGGCCGCATGGACGTGCCCATCCGGGGACGCGTGGTGGAGGTGATCGTCGATCCGGAGCAGCGTTTTCCCGATGTGAATCGTCGGGACAACCGGTGGACGGGGCGTCGGTAGGCGCCCGTGGCCCCTGACCGGGGCTTTCACTACCTTGAGTCACCCCCTCCGCCCGGCGCCCTGCGGCGTCGGGCGGAGGCGTTTCCAAAGACTGGAAGGAAGAAACCATGCGACGCTCCACGCTTGCCGCGGTTCTGGCCCTCCTCGCGGCACCTGCCGCCATCTCGGCCCAGCATCCGGCCGCACCTGAGGCTCCGGTGGAGGGTGTGGACTTCCGCGTCTACGACGGAAGAGGACACTCCCGGTCCTTCGCCGACATCCTGGCGGCCATGGACGACGCGGACGCCCTGTTGGTAGGAGAGGATCACGACGACGTGGTAGGTCACCGCGTGGAGGCGCAGATCCTCATTCGGGCCCGTCAGCGTTTCGGCGCTATCGAACCGGGGGTCAGTCCGACGCGCCAGGTCGTCCTCTCTTTGGAGATGTTCGAGCGTGACATCCAGTACATCCTGGACGAGTATCTATCCGACCTGATCACCGAGGATCAGCTCCAGAAGAGTGCCCGCCCTTGGCCACGCTACGACACTGATTATCGCCGCATGGTTGAGTTCGCCCGAGCGCACAGGCTGCCCGTGGTTGCCGCCAACGCACCCCGGCGCTATGTGAACCGGGTGAGTCGTTTGGGCGCGTCATCCCTCGACGAGCTTTCCGAACTGGGGAAGGCGTTTCTTCCGCCTCTTCCGTATCCGGCGGCTTCGGAGGAATACACGCGGCAGTGGGACCGACTCATGGCGGAAATGATGGGTCCGCCAGGGGAGGCCTCCGACACGGTTCCTGAAGGCCGGCCCGCTGCTCCCACGCATGACTCTTCGAAGGAGCTCGAGGCCCAGGCGCTGTGGGACGCCGCCATGGGCCACGCAGTGGCATCGGCCTTGAACACGTACCCAGGTGCCTTGGTGGTGCACTATGCCGGGTCCTTCCACGTGGAGCGGGAAACCGGGATTCCCGAGCGGGTGCCCGAGTATAGGCCGGGCACGCGGGTCGTGACGGTGGTGCTTCAGCCCTCAGCCGAGATCGACGAGTGGGACAAGGACGAGTACAACGGCCTCGGCGACTTCGTCGTGCTCACGCTCCGTCCACAGGAAGAGCCCGAGGGTAGCTGACGCTACGGGGAGACGAACACCTGCGACCGGATCTTCCACGTCCGGCCTCGCTGCAGGTAAACGGTGATGAGGGGTCCGGATCGCTGGGCTCCGCCCTCCCCCTCGAGCATGTAGTTCCCGTACACCACGGCCATGCCCCCCGACGCATCGAAGTCAAGCATGAAGGCCTCCACCCGGCCCATGGTGGGAAGGGTACGGGTCAGATGGTCGCGGATGGCGTCCTGGCCTCGCAGCGGAGCGCCCCCAAGGGGGATGAGGACCGCGCTCTCCCAGTAGAGGTCGGCCACCCGGTCCGCTTCGTCGCGACCCCAGGCGGCTCCCCACCGGTCCATGACCCGATTCACCTGCTCGATCACCTCGGCATGGTACTCGGCCATGATCGAGCGGGTGTCCACTTGCTGGTAGCCGGGCGCCTGGGCCTCCGCCCTGGATGGCGCCGCCCACGCCGGCACGAAGAGGAGAGCCAGGACGGTCGCGATGTGCGGGGAAGTCATGGGGTGCGGTGGCTCAGAGGTGTGGCGCTGAAACGTATCGGAGGGGCATAGGGTAGATCCTCTCCCCCCTTTTCCAACAGGGCGAAGGGGCCGTCCCGACAGGGATGGTGGGTGCGCGTCCGCCCACCGTGTATGGATCATCTTCCATGGATCGCTCGATGGATTCGTCAGGAATCCGGTTTGGGACCGTGCACCTCCGCGTTCGCGATCTGCCCGCTCAGGTGGCGTTCTACGAGGACGTGTTCGGGTTTTATCTGTTGGCGCAGGACGGTGCCCTCGCGACGCTCGGCACCTACCGCCGGCAGCCGCTGCTGGTTCTGCATGGGGCCCCCGGCGCGCCGTTCCGCGAAGCCGGAACCACCGGGCTCTTCCATGTCGCGTTCCGTCTCCCCACCAGAGCGGATCTGGGGGCCATGATCCTGCGCATCCATGCGCACCGGAAGCCCATCGACGGTTTCGCGGACCACCACGTGAGCGAGGCCATTTACCTGACGGATCCCGAGGGAAACGGCCTGGAGTTCTACGTGGACCGCCCGCGGGAGGTTTGGCGCTCCATCAACGGGGGGATCTTCATGAACACCGAGGCTCTCGATGTTGCCGGACTCCTGACGGAAGCTCCCGGGCCCGCTCCCCGGCTCCCATCGGGGACCGTGGTGGGCCACGTCCACCTCAGGGTGGCCAGCTTGGCGGCGGCGGAGGCGTTCTACGTGGGACGCCTGGGCCTCGAGGTCACGAATCGCGCCTATCCGGGTGCGGTGTTCGTGGCTGCGGAAGGATACCATCATCACGTCGGCTTGAACGTATGGGGCGGTGAGCACGCGCCCCGGCCCGAGGCAGGCAGTGTCGGTCTCCTCTCCTTCGGCCTCGTCGTGCCTGCGGGTGAAGAGCGCATGCGGATTCTCAGCGGCGCCGACGAGGGTACGCTCGTCGATCCCGACCTCATCGAGGTGCGCATCGCCGCCCGTTGAAGGCGCCCTATCGACGGTCCTCCGCCCCCCGTCCCCAGAGCGGGAAGTTGACGCCGAAGGTGAGGAGCTTGGGTTTCAGCGGCGTGTCCTCCCGGATCCAGCGAACCTCGACATGGGTCCGGAAGGGCGCGCCGAACAGCGTGGGGGACTGGGCCCCCACCACGATGGTGGGCGAACGCCTCGTGGTGCGGACGCCCTCCCGGAGCGTGTTGCGCCAGGTGAGGCCGCCTCCGGCGTACAGTCCCCCGCGCCGCCCGCCCGACACCACCACCAGGTTGGCTCCGGCCAGATACTCCTTCAGTCTTGGCTGGAAGACGACGTCTCCGTTGGGGATCACCTGGAGGTACCCCGACGGGTGGACGGGAATCCGCATCTGCGCGCCGACCAGATACGATGTCGTGGTGTAGTCGTAGCCTCCATGAACCCCCGCGGCGACGGGGGCCCAGCCGGTGGCGCTGGAGGGGCCACGGCGCGCCTGGGCGCCCAGGGCGGCCGGAAAGGCCACCACAGCCAGGGTACTGATCAGGGAGACGGCGCGGAATCGTCGGTTCGTCATGGACTTCCGGGTCAGGGGTGCGATGGGAGCCTCGTCTCTAACCGTCACCGGGCGGCCTGGTTCCGGACCTGGCCTGGGCCTTGGCGAGCAGGCTCCGTGCCCACATGAACTGGGGCGCCAGCAGGGCCAAACCGCCCAGGATCACCTTGATGCCCAGGCCCGGGATCAGAAGGAAGAAGGACCCCACCACCACGAGGCTGCCCCCCACCGCCAGGGCGGTGCACCGCGCCACCACCCCTCTCGTGAGCCGGAAGATCCGATCCACCTCGTCCTCCAGGGGTGACCGCAGTCCGTCATCGCGCCTGGGCATGACCAGGGATGCGGCGACGCCCGCGCCCAGGATGGTCAGGATGACCGTCAGCGACACCGGGACGGGTACCGGGTGGGTGTGGGCCACGAGCATCTTCACGCCCACGAAGGCCAGCACCAGGATCAAGCTGAGCTTGAGGAAGCGGAAATACCCCAGCAGCGGCGCCAGCGCGAAGTAGAGGCTCCTCAGGCCCAGGATGGCGAAGACGTTGGACGTGTACACCAGGAAGGGATCCCGCGTCACCGCGAAGACCGCGGGGATGGAGTCCACGGCGAAGACGACATCGGTGGCTTCCACCATGAGGAGGACCAGGAGGAGGGGCGTGATGGCCGTGCGCCCCGCTTCCTTCACGAAGAAGCGTTCGCCCCTGAGCCCATCGGTGACCGGGAAGAACCGTCGGGCGAGTCGTACCAGGGGATTCTTTTCCGGCTCGAGGTTGTCGTGCCGCACCATCATCATCCGAACGGCGGTCAAGAGCAGGAACGCGCCGAACACGTAGGTGGTCCACGCGAAGCGGGTGATCATGACCGCGCCCAGGGCGATCATTGCGCCGCGCATGACCAGTGCGCCGACCACGCCCCAGAAGAGCACCCGATGCTGGTACTGCAGGGGGATCTTGAAGTACGAAAAGATGAGCGCGATGACGAAGATGTTGTCCAGGCTCAGGGACTTCTCCAGGACGTATCCCGCGAAGAACTCCACCGCGGCTTGTTTCCCGGAGATGTCCTCGGGGAACGCCAAGCCCGCGCCGATCCAGTTGTTCTCGTAGAGAAACCAGACCAGAGCGTTGAAGGCCAGGGCCAGGCAGATCCAGAACGCGCTCCACGCCAGGGCCTCGGCCACGCTCGGGGCGTGAGCGCGCCGGTGGAAGACCCCGAGGTCCAGGGCCAGCAGGATCAGGACGAAGGCTACGAACGCCGGCCAGATGAGCAGGTCGGTTGGCGTCAGCGAAACTCCTAGAGGACGTGCCCCGTCAGGAAAGAGGAAGAGGACCCGGATACCCACCGGCTCAAATGTTGCACCCCGATTGCAACCTGACCATGGGTGCCCCCGTCCAAGGTCTTGAGAATGTGTGGTGCCGGAGCTTCACCTGGGGAGGATCGTATGCTGATCAGTGGACTGAAGGTGGCGGCGCTGTTCGTGGGCTACGGCTTCGTGGGCTTCGGCGGCGACTACGCGGTGGGGCTCCTTGCCCAGGAACCCGAGCGGCACAAGGACGTGAGGGCGGACGTGCACGTGGAGGTGCCCGAGATGCACGCGGCCTTCCGTCACTCGGGGTCGTGTGACTTCGAGGTTGAGCGCCGGGTGAGGGTGAGCGCTTCTGCGACCCAATTGCTCCGGCTCCATGCCGGCTCCGGCGAGTTGAGCGTCGAGGGGCGGGAGGGGCTGGACGGGGTCCAGGCCGTGGGTCGGGCGTGTGCGTCGGACCAGGCGTACCTGGCGGATCTCCAACTCACCGTGGACCGGGTCGGGGACGACATCGTGCTGTCTGCCCACTATCCGGACCGCTCAGGTGGGAGCAGCTGGCGAGGCAACGACTACGCCCGCCTCGACCTGGTCGTGGAGATTCCCATGAACATGGCCGTGGATCTGGAAGACTCCTCGGGGTCCATGGAGATTCGCGGGACGGGCGCCCTGACCATCGATGATTCGTCGGGTGACATCGGCGTCGTGGACGCCGCCGGGTCCGTGACCATCGACGATTCCTCGGGTGAGATCCGGGTGGAGGGTGTGCGGGGTGACGTGGAGATCGATGACGGTTCCGGCGAGATCACGCTCTCCGACGTGACCGGGAGCGTGCGGCTCCGGGACGGGTCCGGTGCCGTGAACGTCCGGAAAGTCACGCGGGACGTCGTGGTGGACCGGGACGGATCCGGGTCCATCTCGGTGCGGGACGTGGGAGGTGATTTCCAGGTGCGCGCCGATGGGAGTGGCGGCATCCGATACAGCGGCGTGGCCGGGGCGGTGGACGTACCGGTGCGGAAGCGGTCCCGCGGGGGCGGCAGCTAGGGCGCTTCAGCGCCGTCGCCGCCAAAGACCCATGGCCCGGCGGGGCTTCCCCCGCCGGGCCATCGCATTGCCGGAGCCGCCGAGACCCTGGTTCCTACCGTTTGCGCGCCTTCAAGAACACCTGGATCTCGTCCGGTCGGGGGTTCTCGTATCGGATGCGCACGCGCCCGTCGTCGGTACGGTCCACGACGCCCGGAATGGAGTTGGTGGTGAGAAACCAACCTTCCGGAAGCACCACCGTGTTGCGGGGACGGCCGAAGCCTCTGTCCCAGACGAGCTCGTCGCCGGACAGGACGTACCTGCCGGGGTCGGTGTACGTCTCCCAAATGCGGAGCCGGGTCGAGGCGCCCGGCGCGATGGGGTCGAACCAGATCACCACGACCTCCGTCTCCGGGTCGGGCTCGCTCCCCACGTCGATGCCCCTGCGGGTGATCTCGGCGCCCTTGAGTTGCTCCACCGTCAGTCGCTCGCCGGTGTCGAGGTTGTACGCTTCGGGATCCGAAGCCGACGAGCCGGCACGCACCACGTTGAGATACCGGTCCACTCCGGGACGGGACTCGGTGTAGTCGTGGAAGAGCCTGAACGAATGGGTCGACGGCTGGTGCAGGAAGTAGGTGATGTCCCGGTCCTGGAACGCCCGCTCGGTGAAGCTCCATCCCATGCGTGCGCTGGTGGGGGCGCCGCCGCCACCCGTCGGCACGCGCTCATTCGTGGTCTCCCCCCTCACGTTCTTCGTTCCGGCCGGTAGGGGGCGGCCCCGGACCTCCAGGTCGACTGCGCCGGGGCCGGGGTTCATGAAGCTGACGCGGATGCGGCCGTCGGACTCCGTGTCCACCTGAACCGGGTAGTTGGCCTCCACGAGTTCGTAGCCGGCGGGCAGGACCACGGAGTTGCGCCGGATTCCGAGGGACCGATGGAACACGATATCGCTCCCGTCCAGGAAGTAGCTTTCGTGGTCGAAGTATGTCTTGTCGATGCGCACACGTCCCTGGCCGTCGTCGGGCACGGGACGGGCGAGCGTGACGCGGATGTAGCGACCGTCCAGACTGGCCCGGGGGTGTCCGTTGGCTCGCGCCTCGGCTCCGTCCACCACCTCCCACGCCAGGGGCTGTCCGCTGTGCAGGTCGGTGACGCCGTGGACCTCCTCTTCAGCTCCGGTGCGGATGGTGTTGAAGTAGTAGCGGGCGCCGGCCGTGGTGGAGGACACGTCGTAGTAGATCCGGAAGGCCGACGAACCCGGGGCCTGGAGTTCGTAGCGCGTGTAGTCGTCGGTCTGCGTCTGAGGACGATCCTGGGCAGAGGTCGATCCGGGCAGGACCAGCGCGCAGGCGAGGAGAAGAGTCGAAGCGTCAGAGCGGGACACGCAGCCTCCGGACACAGTGCCTCTCCGAGCGCCCTTCCGGTCGGACGGGCGCCTCGGCGGCGGGGATGACCCCGGACCCTACTACACCAGGCGTCCCTCTGCCACCGCCCGGAGGACGTCGGCTGAGGAGACGATTCCCTGGAGGCGCTCCCCCACCACCACGACCGCCCGGTGGATGCGCCCGCGCACCAGGAAATCCGCCAGCTCCTTGACGGAGTCGTCAGGGCCCACCGAAAACGCCACCGGCGTCATGATCTCCGACACCAGGACGGCGTCCAGCTTCGATTCGGTGAACTCGTCCAGAAGCCGCTCTCCCGAAAACGGAGAGTCCTCGGGCAGAAAGAAGCCGTAGGGGTCGGGGTCCGGCTCCTCATCGCCGTCGGGGTCCGGAAAGACCGCCCGATCCGACGGCAACGCTGACGAGGCGACATGGACATCGGCGTCTTCTGCGGCCAGGCGGACCAGATCCGTGGCCGATACCACCCCCATGAGTGCTCCGTTGTCGTCCACCACGGGAACGCCGCTGATCTCTTCGTCGGCGAGAAGTCGGGCGAGCTGACGCGCGGTGGCATCCGGAGAGATGGTCACCACGGCAGCGCTCATGACATCGCGCACGGTAAGCATCGGTCTGTCCTCCGGCCGTTCAAGATGCGGGCCGATGAAGGAGGATCGGGACGTGGGTACCCCGGATGACCTTGTCGGTGGTGCTTCCCAGAATCGCCCTCGTGAGCCCTGCTCGGCCGTGCGTCGCCATGGCCAGGAAGTCGCACCCCGCCTCGTCCAGCTCGGACAGGATTCCATGCCCGGGCTGTGGAACGACCACGGTGCAGAAGCTCACGGACAGGTCCCGCTCCCTCATCCGTCCCGCCTGTGCCTCGAGGTACTCGTCGGCTGCAGCCTTGGCCTCGGTGACGAACTGCTGATTCATCTGCATGGTGTGCGGCAGATAGGGACTGGTGAATTGCATGGGGTAGGGAACCACCCGCACCAGGTGATACTCGGCGCCGAACAGGCTGCCGAACTCGATGGCGTAGTCCAGGGCGCTCTCGGAAATGTCGGTGCCGTCCAAAGGGACCAGGATCCGCTTCACCGCGAAATCCTCGGTTGCGGGGGCCTCGTCCCCCTCGGGCCGGACCAGCAGCACCGGCCGCTCCGTACGATGCAGGTACGCATCCGCCACGCTTCCGAGCCAGGCGCGTGAGAAGGCGCCGCGCCCATGCGTGGCCATCACGACGACATCGACCGACCTTTCCTCGGCTTCAGCCTCCAGGGACTCCACGACGTGCCCCGTGAGGAGTCGCGTGGTCATTTCGCCGCCCGCCTTGGTGCGGAACCGCTCCAACACGCTCTTCAGATAGGCTTCGCTCCATTCGCCGGCTGCTGTCTCCCACTCGTCGTACGCGAAGGACGGGATGGGCTCCTGCACGGTAACGACGTGGATGGAAGCGCCGGTCCGCCGGCTCAGGGAGAGGGCGATGGGAAGGACGGACTCGGCGAAGCGCGAGCCGTCCAGGGGTACCATGATCTGGCGGTACATGGGTTCCTCCGCGCTACGGTGCATCGGGTCGAGGCGGAAGAGCTCCGCCGGGACCACACCCCTTTGCTAGAAGGGGGGAGAGCCCGCCCGAGAAGCGGCGGAGGACGCGGCTGCCAACGCCACATCGTCCACGAGGCCGTCCACAAGTCGGTCCACCGTGCCACTGACGGGATCGGACTCCCGCTGGGCCGTCAGGGGGAGGTTTACGCGGACGCGCGTACCCCGTCCCGGACCCGATTCGAGGGATAGCTCCCCTTGAACATAACCAGCGCGCTCGTGCATACCGAAGAGCCCCAGGCTCTGTCCCGTCTGGGCCAGAGCGACCCCCAGGTCGAAACCACGGCCGTCATCAACGATTTCCACCACTACGGACGCTTCTCCGGTTACGAAGGTGACGTCGACCGTGTCGGCGCCGGAGTGTAGAACCGCGTTGCTGATGGCCTCCTGCACGATGCGGAAAAGGGCGAGAGAGGACTCCCGGGAGAGGGCGGGCACCTCGCCGTGGAATTGGATGTCCATGCGCCGGCCTTCCGTCATGGAGCGGGCGTGCGCCTCCAGTGCCACGCGGACCCCGAGTTCGTCCAACTCGGGTGGACGCAGCCTCCTGGCGACGCCTCGGATCTCTTCCAGGGCGCTGACCACTTCCTCTCGGATCTCCATGATGGAGCTGTCCTGGCCGCCGGTGAGATGCCGCTCGGCAATGCGGAGCCTGACCAGGACGCCGGCCAGGGTCTGCGCCGTGCCGGAGTACAGTTCGTGTGCTATGCGTTGCCGCTCCCTCTCCTCGGACTCCAGGACCCGACGGGCCAACTCCTGCTGGCGCGTCCGGCTGGCGGAGAGGGCGTCCAGCATGTCGTTGAAGACCTCGGTCACC
>DATHZE010000004.1:0-3785 GCA_035458765.1 Longimicrobiales bacterium | reverse complement strand
GAGGCCGTGATCCGGGTGCTGTACCAGGATCCGCCCCTGCGGGGCAGGGGCCGGATCTCTCTGCGGGAGGTGTTGCGGCTGAGTCGCGCCATCGACGCCGGGGTCACCCATGCCAGCGTCGGGCATACCGACGCGCTCTTCTTCGCGCTTTTTCAGGGTTCGGGTATCCCTGAGTCGCCGCCGACCGCAGGGCTCATGCTGGAGATCGAAGAGCAACTCCGATCGTTGCGCGAGGACTTGGAGGCGGTCAGCGGTGGCGGCGGTGGTCCCGTCTCAGAGGACGACGCCAGAGGTTGATGGTGCCGACGCCTCGCCCTTCGGTGGGCGACATGCCCCCGGAGGAGTTCCGGAGGCTGGCCCACGAAGCGGCGGACTGGATAGCCGAGTATCTCACCCGGGTGGATGAGTTGCCCGTCCTGGCCCGGGTGGCTCCCGGGGATGTGCGAGGGGCTCTGCCGGTGTCGGCTCCCGAGCGTGGGGAACCGCTCGACGACGCTCTGGCCGATTTCCGTGACATCATCGTCCCCGGGACAACGCACTGGAACCACCCGGCCTTCTTCGGCTACTTCTCCATCACCGGGTCGGCCCCGGGGATTCTCGGAGAGATGCTTGCGGCGGCGTTGAACGTGAATCACATGGTCTGGAGGAGCGGGCCCGCCGGTACCGAGCTCGAAGAGGTCACGCTGGACTGGCTCAGGCAGCTGGTCGGCCTGCCCGAGGGATTCGACGGCGCCATCAACGACACCGCGTCCACGTCCACGATGTACGCGTTGGCGGCGGCTCGCGAGCGAGCCTACCCGGAAAGTCGAAGCGCGGGACTGTGGGGGCAGCGGCCGGGGCGGGTCTACGCGTCCGAGCAGACGCACTCGTCCGTGGAGAAGGCGGTGCTGGCGCTCGGCTTCGGCAAGGTCGGGTACCGTGCCATATCCACCGATGAAGATTTTCGCATGCGGCCCGACGCCCTCCGGACGGCCCTGAAGGAGGACGCCGCGGCCGGCATCAAGGCGGTGGCGGTCGTACCCACGCTGGGAACGACCTCCACCTCATCGGTCGATCCGGTGGGGGAGATCATCCCCATAGCGAAGGAGTTCGGTGCCTGGGTCCACGTGGATGCCGCCTACGGTGGTCCGGCCGCCATCGTTCCGGAGATCGCGGCCCTCTTCCGGGGGTGGGAGAAGGCCGACTCCATCGTGATCAACCCTCACAAGTGGCTGTTCACGCCTGTGGACTGCTCGGTGTTGTACTGCCGGGACCCGGGGGCTCTGGTGAACGCTTTCTCCATCATACCCGACTATCTCCGGACGGCCGAGACGGGGAAGACGCGGGACCTCATGGACTATGGGGTGGCGTTGGGACGGCGCTTCCGGTCCCTGAAGCTCTGGTTCGTCCTCCGCTACTTCGGTCGCGAGGGCATCATCGCCAACATCCGGGCGCACGTGCGCCTGGCTCGGACGCTGGCGCGTTGGGTGGAGGACGAGGATGGGTGGATCCTGGAGGCACCGGTGCCCCTGGCGCTGGTCTGTCTACGCTTCGCACCCACCGGGCTCGACGGCGAGGCCGCCGATGCGTTGAACCAGCGCATCCTGGACGAGGTGAACGCTTCGGGAGAGGCGTTCCTCACATCGACGCGGCTCCGGGGTCGGCTCGTGCTCCGCGTCGCGGTGGGAAACCTGAAGACCACCGAGGCCCACGTAGCCCGGGCCTGGGAGCTGCTCAGGGCGGCGGCGACCCGGGCAGGCTAGGGCTCCCTACCGCGCCAGATGGTCCAGGTCGGTGCGGGCGGGCCTGCTCATGAGCATCGCCACCACCGTCAGGGATCCCATTCCCAGCGCCCAGGAGGGAGTGCCCGCGAGCAGGCAGAGGACCAGCCCCATGAGACCGCCGCCCTCCTGCATGGCGGACGCGATGAGGATGCGTGTCTGATAGCGCCGGAGGAACGCGTCCGCGTCCCCGGAGGGGTCTACCCGGCCCCGGCGGAAGAAAACGCCCACGACCACCAGAAGCCCCGGGGCGCTCAGGAGGTTCTTCACGAACCCGGGCGCCAAGGTGGGCGTCCAGGATCCGAGACTGCCCGAGGTGAGCGCCCACACAACCGCGGTGAACAGGGCCACGCCCACGACGAGGGAGCCCCAGAGCAGGAGGATGACTCGGAACCGGATGTCCACCTCGGATGCCTGCACCGGATTCTCCCTGAAGGATGAAAGGCCGGGGCACCGTACGGCGCCCCGGCCCTTCCGATACCATGGGGTGACGGGCTACGCCAGCTCCCGCACCGCCTTCACCAGGTCCGCCATGGACTGCTTGGCGTCCCCGAAGAACATCAGGTTGTTGTCATTGTAGAACAGGTCGTTGTCGATTCCGGCGAAGCCGGGCGACAACGAGCGCTTCATGACGATGGTCCGACGGGCCAGGTCCACGTCCAGAATGGGCATGCCCGCGATGACGCTCTTGGGGTCCCGGGCCGCGGGGTTGCATACGTCGTTGGCGCCGACGATGAGCACCGCGTCGGTGTTGGGGAAGTCACTGTTGATCTCGTCCAGGTCGAAGAGCCGGTCGTAGGGCACGTCGGCCTCGGCCAGGAGCACGTTCATGTGCCCCGGCATCCGCCCGGCCACCGGGTGGACCGCGTACTTGACGTCCACGCCGCGCGCTTCGAGGAGGTCGCCTACCTTGCGCAGCTCATGCTGCGCCTGTGCCACGGCCAGGCCGTATCCGGGCACGATGACAACCGAATGGGCGTAGCCCAACTCCATCGCCACGCTCTCGGCGTCGGCGCGCTTGACCGGACGCTTGCCGATCTGGGATTTGTCGATGTTGGCCGTGCCGCCGAACGCACCGAACATGACGTTGGTCAGCGACCGATTCATGCCCTTGCACATGATCATGGTGAGGATCAGCCCCGAGGCGCCCACCAGGGCGCCGGAGATGATGAGCACCATGTTCATGATGACGAAGCCCGCCGCGCTGGCCGCCAACCCGGAATATGAGTTGAGGAGCGAGATCACCACCGGCATGTCCGCGCCACCGATGGGAATCGTCAGCGTCACGCCCATGACGAGGGACAGCGCCAGCATCGCCCAGAACATCGTTTGGGGATCCGCATCGCCCACGCCCATGGCCATGGCCGCCGCGGCGATGACGCCCAGGAACATGAGGGCGTTCAGCGTCTTCTGGCCGGGATACGTGATGGGGTTCCCGGTCATCCACTCCTTCAGCTTCAGGAATGCGATCATGGAGCCGGAGAACGTCAGGCCACCGATGAACGTCCCGAGCATGATGCTGACGCCGTACGTGGACGTTCCCACATCCGCGCCGCTCTGGGTCGCGTTGAGATACTCGGCGATGGCCACCAGCGCCGAAGCGCCGCCGCCGAAGCCGTTGAAGAGACCCACCATCTCGGGCATGGCGGTCATCTTCACCATGCGGGCCGCGACGCCACCGATGGTGCCGCCGATGGCCACGCCGATGAGGATCTCGGTCCAGGACAGGATCTGGTTGTCCACCACCGTGGCGCCGATGGCCAGGGCCATGGCGACGGCGGCGATGGCGTTTCCGGCCCGCGCGGTGGCGGGAGACTGGAGGCGCTTGAGTCCGACGACGAAAAGGATCGCCGACAGGAGGTAGGTCAGCTCTACCAGGATATGGGATTCCATTGTGAGCTCCCCTTAGCGCTTCTTGAACATGGCGAGCATGCGGTCGGTGACCATGAAGCCACCGATCACATTGATGGTGGCCATCGCGATGGCCGCCACGCCCAGTACCACTTGAAGGGTCCCTTCCGCGCG
>DATHZE010000003.1:0-2110 GCA_035458765.1 Longimicrobiales bacterium | reverse complement strand
GCCGGTCACGGCGCAACGATGGTTCAGGCGAGGATCCTGCAGGAGATTGCCCAGCGATCCCGCCATCCCGGCCTTCGGGTCCAGGGCCCCGTACACCACCCGGGGCACACGAGCCAGGACGATGGCGCCCGCGCACATTGCGCAGGGTTCGAGGGTCACGTAGAGGGTCGTCCCCTCCAGGCGGAAGTCACCCTGTCCGGCTGCCGCGGAACGCAGGGCACCCACCTCAGCGTGGCCCGTGGGGTCAGCGTGGCCGACCGTGCGGTTGTGGGCCTCGGCCAGTAGCCGACCGTCACGCACCAGTACCGCGCCCACGGGGACTTCACCCTGGGCCCACGCCGCGCGGGCCAACTCGAGGGCACGCGCCATCCAGAGCCGGTCGCCGGGCTCGGGGGGTGAACCATGGAGGCTGGAGGGGACAGCGGCGACCACGAGCCGCGGGCGACTCAGTGCTGCGTGAGGTTCAACGCACCGCCCTCGTCCATGCGGCGGTAGAAAGCCGTCACCTTGCCAACCAACTGCAGGAGGGCCTCGTCCTGAATCGACGTCGTCTCGCCCCCCACCTTGAGCGAGGTCAAATGGACCCCCGTACCGTTGCGGGCAAAGCGGTGGAAGCGCGAGCCGTTGCCCACCGAAGCCACCACCACGGCGCCATCCTCCACTTCGTTGGCGGAGGCCGGCTGCACCAGGACGTAGTCCCCTTCCTGAATCCCCAAGACGGCGAGATCCGCCGAACCTGCCCGGACGAAGAACCCTCCCCGATCCCCTGCGAGGCGGCGGTCGATGGACAGGCTGAATTCGGCCTTGTCACTCTTCCCCTGGGGGATCTGGGAGAAGCACGGAATGGACACCGTCTGATTGGAGAGGTCCACCCCGAGGATCTTCACGCCCCGGGAACGGGACGGATCCCGCTCGAGGTACCCCTTGTCCGCCAGCGTCTGCAGGTGCTCGGAAACCGTCTTGGTACTCTTGATGCCGAACCGCTGCCCGATCTCCCGTATGGACGGCTGGTACGTGTTCGCACGCAGATACTGGACCATGAAGTCCAGGATCTTGTGCTCGATCTCGGTGAGCGCGACGGCGCCCGAGTCCACGACACGTCGCCCGGAAACGGGGGTGGCGTCGCGCAGCGAAGTCGAATCGGAACGTGCCAACGGATTGCCCTTGGATGGCAGTGAATCCGCCTGGAAACATCTGACGGATGGCTATCCTAATGTGCGCCCGGAACGGGTGTCAAGAAAGGGTTTTCTTCACAGGGCCCGAACCCTCGCCGCAGCGGCCTCGACCCGAGCCAGGGCGCGGTCCCTCCCGAGGAGGAGCAACACCTCGAAAATCCCGGGGCTCGTCATCTGTCCCGTGAGAGCGACCCTGAGTGGGTGGATCAGCTTTCCGGCCCCCACGCCGACCCTCTCCGCCAGAGCCCGAAGTCCCGCCTCCAGTTCGCTCCCGCTCCACTCCACCTGGCGCAGCATGGACGCCATGGCCTCGAGTCGAGCCAAGGTCTCGGCCGGGTCCTTGGCCCACTGTTTGGCCACGGCCTGCTCGTCGTAGGCGATGGCCTCGAAAACGAAGGGTTTCGCCTGGTCCGCCATGTCATGCACGGTTCGGGCACGAACCTTCACCAGATCGACCAGCGTCGAGAGCCATGCATCATCGGCGAGACGGTCCGCGTCGGCTCCCACCGCTTCCGGCAGCCGCTCCCGCACCTTGGGTAGAAGCCGTGCGGCCGGCGTTTCGGCAAGGTGACGGCCGTTGAGCCACGCCAGCTTGTCCAGGTCGAACACCGAACTCTTCTTGAGGATGCGTTCCGGCGTGAACGCCGCGAGCAGTTCGGAACGGCTCATGACTTCGCGGTCGTCGCCGGGATTCCATCCCAGGAGCGCCAGGAAGTTCATCATGGCCTCCGGCAGGATCCCTTGTGCCTCATAATCCCCGACGGCCGTGGCACCGTGCCGCTTGGACAGCCTCTTTCCATCGGACCCGAGGATGAGCGGCACGTGGCCGAACCGTGGCTCCGGGTAACCCAACGCTCTGTAGAGCAGCACCTGCTTCGGCGTGTTGGAGATGTGGTCGTCACCCCGGATCACGTGCGTGATCCCCATGTCGTGAT
>DATHZE010000002.1:0-5933 GCA_035458765.1 Longimicrobiales bacterium | reverse complement strand
GGACCGACACGTCGACGAGCCCATCCGAACGTACGCGGTGGGCTTCGAGGACCCGACCTTCGACGAACGGGGGGCTGCGAGGACGGTGGCGAAGCACCTGGGCACCGTGCATCGAGAGGTCGTGGTCACGGCGGACATGGTGCGGGAGATGCTGCCGGGGTACCTGCGTTGGATCGACGAGCCGTACGCCGACGGGTCGGCGATTCCCACCTGGTACGTCAGCGCCCTCGCGAAGGAAGACGTCGTGGTGCTCCTCTCCGGCGAGGGGGGGGACGAAGTCTTCGCCGGGTACGACACCCACGCCGCGTTCAAGGCTGCGGCGTTGGGCCGGAGGATTCCGCGGGTCGTACGTCGGGGAATAATGGCGCCGTTGGTGGGCCTCCTTCCCGTGTCCCACTCCAAGCTCAGTCTCGAGTTCCGGATGAAGCGGTTCCTCGGCGGCCTCGACATGGCCACCGAGGACGCGCACCTATGGTGGCGCATCATTCTCACCGACGCCCGCAAGCGCGCGCTCTATTCGCCGGAGGTGCTCGAGGCGCTGAGACCTGAGGACCCGGAGCGCCACTTCCGTGACGTATTCGGGCGCTCGGGTGCCCGAGACGACCTGAACCGCCTCCTCCATGTGGACTCGGCGGTGTTCTTGCCGGACGACCTCATGGTGAAGAACGACCGCATGACCATGGCCCACTCGTTGGAGGCGCGGGTTCCCTTCACCGATTTCGAGCTCGTGGAGTGGATGGCACGGGTGCCGGCACGGATGAAGATGCCGCGCCTCCGGAAGAAACACGTCATGCGTGCGGCGTTGGGCGGCCTTCTCCCCGCCGAGATCCTGGCCCGGAAGAAGATGGGCATGGAAATGCCCTACTCTCGGTGGCTCACACGGGAATTGAGAGATGTCCTCGAGGACTACTGCGGTCCCGAGCGAATCACCGCCGTGGGGCTGTTCCGTCCCGAGGCGGTGCAGGCCCTGGTAGCCGAGCACCTGGGTCGGCGTCACGACCATGGGCGCCCCCTGTGGGCGCTCCTGAACTTCATGATGTGGCACGAAGCGTACATCGGATGATTCGGAGCCCCGTCAGGGGCCCGGGGGGACGCTAAAAGATCGACGCCTCCCGGCGCAGTCGATCGAACTCGCTCCATACCCGCTCCACCGAATCGGCTTTCAGCGGCTCCAGGGTGAACTCCCGGACGCCGTTTCGGATGCGCACCGCTCGAAGGTAGAACGCCGGACGGTCCGGGTACGCCTGGAGAAGACGCCTGTTCTCCTCGTGCAGGTCGTGGGCGACGATGGGACCGTCACCGGTCCACGTCGGTCCCAGGAGGGCCTGGAAGGGGAGGAGCATGTACCCGCCCTGCTGCTCTTCCAGGTAGCGGCGAAGCCCGCAGAGGGACACGGCCGCCGAATCGGTCTGCGTCAATCCCGTGAAGGGATCGCCGGGGCTGCCGGACAACCGATCCACGACCATGGCGGCCGAGTCGGCTGCCAGGGGTCGGAGGGCCGCCACCACCTGGGCGGGGTCGGTGACGTTCCTCTCCTCGAGTTGGCCCAGGGCGACGTCCAGCTTGCACAGGCCCACGTGGTAATAGAACCACTGGGCCTCGGGGCGGGTCATCCCCGTGGCCCTCAGGCGGGCCTGGACCTGGATGGACCAGGGAGACGACAGGAACACCAAGGCGTTCTGTGCCTGCGGCGTCGCCAGGGCCGTCGGGTCCAGGCGCCTCAGGGGATCGCTCCGGCTATAGACGAACCATCGATTGGGGGTTCCGAAGGCCCATCCCGAAACCAGCAGGAGGACCACCAGCGCGTGGGCCCAGCGCCCATGGAGCCTGTTCCGGGTTCGCTCCGCCAGAATCGAGCCGAGACGGACGGTCCAGATGGCCACCACGGGGGCCAGGGGAATCAGGTAGCGCGGGCCCAGGTCGTGTCCTTCGCCCCAGAAGGCAAGGTACCCGAGGAGGACGAGTCCGCACCCGGCGAGGAGATAGCGATCCAAGGCGTCGAGGCGTCGGGCCAGGAGAAGTGCGGAGAGGGCCAGGAGGAGGGATGGAGCCGGAGCGTCGAAAAACAGGAGCTGGAGGGCGAGAAGGTAGCCGTTGACCAGCTGGACCCCACGTAGGAAGGTGTGAGGAGGGCCCCAGGGCGCTTCGTGGAAGCCGAGGCCGTGCTCCGGGCCCCACTGGAGCTCGAAGCCGAAGAGCGTGGGGCTGCCGTGCATGACCTGGTTGTAGGCCAGGAGGATGCCCATGGCCACCACTCCTCCGATGGCGAAGCCGACCAGTCCCCGGCGGGCCGGGGGGCGAGCCCAAGCCCGAGCGACCATCCACAGGGTCGCCGGGAGACCGAAGGCGACGCCCTCCAAGGGGCGTATCAGTGTGGCCAGGCCCAGGCCGAAGCCCCCGAGGCCTGCCCACAGCCAGTCCCTCGGCTGCCTCATTCCCCGCACCAGGGCGGCGGAGCCCAGGAGGATGAAGCACAGCGTCGGGACGTGACTCATCCACGACGCCGCGTTGAACACGAACCAGGGCGACAGCCCCATCAAGGCGGCGGTGAAGAACGCCGTTCGCTCGTCACCGCGCTCTTTCAGGAGGCGGTAGAGTCCGTATACGGCCAGGGCTCCGCACAGGGGAGCGATGAGCCAGGGCAGGCCCAGAAGGAACCCCACGGCGAGCAGAGCGGACCATCCCGGCGGGAACTGCGCGAACGCGCGCCCCCGGTCCTCGATGACGAGGGTGGAGGAAAAGAAGCGAGGATCGTCGGCGACAGGCACGCTGAGACTGCCCTCGGCGAAGATGTGGGCCTGGAGCGCCTGCGTCATGGCGTCGATGTGGAGCGGCCTACCCGCGAATACGGCCCACGAGGTGACGGTGTAGAGGAGCGCCGGAACCACCAGGAGGACCACGGATCCCCACCGGCGCCGCTGGGTCTCGCTGTGAACGGAATGGGCAGGGGTCGGTGTGACCGGCGTTGCAGGACGCCGCTTGCGGGCGGTGCGCGTGCCTTTGCGTGAGCTGACTTCCGTGGACGCAGCTCCTGGGAACAGCTTTACCGCTCCCCATGCCAATCCGGCCAGGACCAGCACGCCTGCGGCCCAAAGTTGGTAGAGGGCCCGGTGGGGAGACGGGAGGGTGCTCTCGGGATCTCCGGGAATCCAGTCCGCCAGGGGGAGGAATGAGAACACGGCCACGATGGCGACCGCCGCCTTGAAGGCCACGCTGCGTAGGGGTTTCGTAGTCGTGCCCCCGTCCTCTAACATGGAATCCGATCTGTGTGGCGTGGAAGAATGGGGGCGGTCGGCGCCCGCGCGCCCCACCGCGGAGGCTGAAAGGATAACCCCCGCCATATCGCCGCAACACCGTCGGGGCCTGGAGCGCGACGGCCCATCGGCAAGAAGGCTGCCGGACGTGCGTATAGAAGTGCGGGCCAGGGCAGGGAAACCTGCCGGCCCGGGATCGTGTATCCCCATACGAACGAACTTCCACGGTGTCGAACATGCGTCCTGGCCACTTCCCTCCGCTGCTCCTGGTCCTGCTGTCGGCCCTGATGCCGGCCGCGTCGGACGGTCAGACACTGATCGTCGGCCGCGTCATCGACGACGTCACCGAGAGGCCCCTGGGCGGTGCCGAGGTCACGCTGCAGACCGTGGATGGTCGCCTTCTCAGGCGCGTCGAATCGACGGAAACCGGGACGTTCGAGTTCGAGGTGGACCGGGTATCTGCGGTCCGCCTTCAGGTGCGGCGGCTCAGTTACCTGGCCAACACCACGCCGACGCTCCATTTCGACGGCCGGAAGTTCTTCCAGGTGGAGGTTCGCCTCGACCCCGACGCCATTCTTCTGGCCCCCCTGGAGGTCATCACCTGGTCGGCTGTGGATCCGAGCCCTTTCCTGGAGGGTTTTCGCCAACGCCTGAAGGGCGGCATGGGAACCTTCATCACTCGGGACGCCATCGAAGCCAGGCGGCCTGCGCAGATCGCCGACCTGCTCAGAGACGTGCCCGGCGTCACCGTCACGGGCTCCAGCGTAGGTGGGCGTGCCACGGTGCAGGTGGGGCGAAGCTTGGGGCGGGACTGCCAGACCCAGATCTGGGTGGACGGCTTCCTGATGAACCGTCGGACCTCGAGTCGACCGGGCTTCGGCGCTGCGGACTTCCGCATCGACGACGCGGTGAACCCTCTCTCGGTGGAGGGAATCGAGATCTACCGCGGGCTTTCCTCCGTTCCCGCGGAGTTCCTCAACCAGGATGCCGAGTGTGGTGTCATCGCCATCTGGACGCGGCGGGGCGGGCGACGGAACTGACGCCGCCCCGCCCGTCGCCGACCATGCCCGTCAGTTACTGCTCGGGGGGCGCGTGCTGACGATGATGGCGCCCTGGATATGGCGTCCCGACATGAGGCCCGGGAGCGTGGAGGAGGCCCGGATGCCGTCCAACCAGCGGATCTCGTAGGCGAGCTCGGGCTGGAGTTGGCGAAGCGCATCGGGTCCACCGAGGTTCATGTCGTTCTGGAAGACCACGATCTCGTCGGAGAGGTTGAAGCTGCTCACCGTGCGGATCTGGAGCCAACGCGGGCGAAGCCGGTTCACCACGTCGTAGAGGTTGGTGGCGCCGGTGCCCATGATCTCCTCTCGGGTGAGGAGATCGGAGTTCTGGCCCGTCGTCGACTTCGTGCTGGCGCACCCCCAGAGGGTACCCGCGGCGACCAACGTCACCAGGACGGCCCGTGACGGCATCCTCATCATGTCCACTCCTTCAGCTCTCGCTGTGAGTCCTGTGTGTCGGGGCAGCGTCGGGCGCGCCCCGGTAAAGCTACGCACACTTCGTGTCTGGCGTTACGTCCGCCGAAAACGGTACCTGGTCACAGACTGGGGGCAGGGCCCATGGGGTTACCAGGCTGGAAGGCGGAGGGCGAACCCCGCGGTCACGCCGTTCGGTTGGGTCTCGTAGCCGAACTGCGCGGTGAGCCGGGAGGAGAGACGCATCATGATGCCTACCATCATGTTGGCTCGTGTTTCCGCCGTCTCCGGGTTCTCGGCCCACACCAGCCCTCCGAGGCCGATCTCGAGATCGGGGTCCAGGTCGTAGAGGTCGTATCGCGTCAGCTTCACCACCCCGCCTCCGGCGTAGACCCAGAAGGAGGGGTTGATGGGTCGAATGACCGCCACGTTGAAGCTCTTCCAACTCCCCTCGGTTTGGTTGTAATGCGCGCTCTCAAGGGGCGCCACCTCGAGAGACGTCACCGTCGCGTCGTAGGCGCGGTCATCGGTCGGGTCGGACGCGTCGAACTTCGCGTCCACGTAGAGGCCGATTCCGCCGAGGGCCGGCACGATTACGTAGGCGGTTCCTCCCAAGACGGCGTCTGGCGCATTGCCGACCCACCCCACACCGAACTGGGCGTGCGTCAACGGAGCAGGGCCGCGCTGCGCCACGGCCGGCCTTGCACAGAACGCAAGGCCGAAGAGCAGCAGGGCGAGCGGAAGAACGGGGCAGGCGGGGAAGGAGCGGCGCATCGAGACCCTCGCGCTTGGCGGATGGGACGACGGAAGACTCGCGCCCCTTGAGTCCGTTCAATTTCGCGGGCATCCACGCCACTGTCCAGATCGGCGCGGCCCCGTTTCCGCCGGGTTCGGGGCGCCCTCGAGGGAACGACCACGTCGGGGAGGTGGTATATTCAATCGCGTCCCGAGTGAATGGGTCGCTCACAGTCTGAGCTTTGCGGAGAGTCTCATATGCGGAAGTTCCGGTTGCTCTTGGCGGCGAGCCTGATGGCCGTTCTGGTGGGTGCCTGTACCAGCCCGACGGCCCCTCCTTATCCCTCACCGGAAGATGAGCCGCCGGCGCCGGATCCCGAACCAGGATTGGTGCTGACGCATCCTGGAAGCTGAGGGATCGCTCTTGGTCCGCACCGCGGGTGTGGACGCCGAAAAGAAGAGGGGGGGG
>DATHZE010000001.1:0-8259 GCA_035458765.1 Longimicrobiales bacterium | reverse complement strand
GGCGTCGAGGGGGGCGGCGAAGACCTCCCCGTCGGCGGACGAGAAGATCAAGTCGCCGGCCTGCGTCAGGTAGGGCCTGACGCCCGGCACCAGCACCACGGGTGCTGCCCCCTCCTCCATGCGGGTCGCCTCGATCCGGGGACTCCCCGCCGAATTCCAGACGGTGTAGACCGCGGCTTTGCCCCCGGGAAGGACCTGGAAGTACCCCAACTGGTCTCCGACGGCGGCATCGGCCACGGCGATCACGGTTTCGCCCTCTCCTCCCAGGGGGGGAAAGCGCTTGATGGCCTGGTAGCCTTCGGTGGGGGCGTAGAGGCTTCCGTCGGGTCCGTAGCGCAGGCAGCAGCCCGGCGCAGGCGCGATGGTACGGACGAGACCGCCGGCGAGGGGAACCACCTTGATGGTCTCGTCGGCGTAGAAGGCGACCTCCGAACCGTCGGGGGAGAAGGTTGGCCAGCCCAACTCGGTCCCTTCCGTTCCCGCCAGGGGGGCGGGCCGGAGGTTGTCCCACCGCCGGACCCACAGTTGCTGGCCGTTTCCTGAGGCGGCGGGGCCGACGAAGACGACGGCGGACCCGTCCGGGGTCAGTTCCGGCATCCCTCCGCTTCCCAGCTTCAATTCCAGGCCCAGGGCGAACCGCTCCACCGTTCGGACGGGCTGGGGCCGCAGGAGCGACCATCCAGCGATACCGGAGGTCAGCACGAGGAGCGCGGCGAACGTGCCGGCCAACCTCTTCCAGGGGTCGTTGGAGGTGACGGACACCGCTGCCGCGTTCCCGTACCGATAGCCAGGATCGGCCAGTGCCTTGGCGAAGTCCTGGGCGGCGGGGAAGCGGTCCGCCGGCAGCTTCTCGAGTGCTCGGCGAATCGCTCCGTCGACGTTGGCCGGAATGGACGGGCGGATCAGCGTGGGGGCCCTGGCGTCCTCCGTGAGGATCCTGGCCAGGACCGCCTGGGCGGTCCCACCACCGTAGGGCGGCTCCCCGACCAGCATTTCGTACAGCACGCAGCCCAGGGAGTAGACGTCACTGGCTGGGCTGGGATCCCTGTCTGCCGAGGCCTGCTCCGGGCTCATGTAGTAGGGCGTGCCCATGGAGAGTCCCGTCTCCGTGAGCCTCCCGCCACCTGCGGCGCTCACCGCCAGCGCGATGCCGAAGTCCGCCACCAGGGGACGTCCCCGGCTGAGGAGGATGTTCGCGGGCTTCACATCCCTGTGGATGATGCCCTGCTCGTGGGCTGCGTGCAGCGCCTCGGCCACGTCCGTCGCGATCCGCACGGCCTCGGCCACGGGGAGCTGCTTCTCCCGCACCAGCCGGTCGCGGAGCGTCTCGCCCTGGATGTAGGGCATGACATAGAACAGGAAGCTGTCGGCCTCTCCCGAGTCGTGGAGCGGCAGGATGTGAGGGTGCTGGAGGTTCGCCGTCGTCTTGATTTCGGCCAGGAAGCGCTCGGCGCCCACGACGGCCGCGAGTTCCGGCTTCAACACCTTCAGCGCCACCTGGCGCTCGTGCTTCAGGTCATCGGCGAGATAGACCGTGGCCATGCCCCCCTCACCAAGCTCTCTCTCGATGCGGTAGCGCCCCTCGAGGGCGATGTTCAGGCGGGTGATGGGGTCGGACATGTGTCGATCCTGTTCGGGAGGTGGCGCGGAACATCCCACGCCTCGATTTGGTGCGCAAGCTCTGTCGTCCCCGGCGACCGCCCTGTCCGACACCCGTGGACGACCGCAACGGAATCACGTCCGGCGCAGTTCGGGTTCCGGCGGGGCTTCGACAGGGGCCGGGGGCGGGCCCTCGGTCGCGATGGGGGGCAGGTGCGACCGCCAGGGGCCTGCCCACCGGCCAGCGCCATGGCGAGATGTCGCCCCAGCCTATCCCACCACCACCACCCACGACCCCTGACCCGCCGGCACCCGGATCGCGGCGAGGTCCACCACGCCGCCCTCCTGAAGCCCCGCCACCGCCGGAGCCGCGGCCGACGAGGTGGACCCGAGACCCAGCGCCCCCCAATCCAAGTCCAAGGACACCACCTCGTCCCGGTCCGACCAGGAGGCCAGCGCGATGAGCGCTTTCCCGTCCGCCGCGTACGCGGTGGCCAGGATCCGATCATTCCCGGTGCGCACCGGCGCGTCTTCGAGCCAGTACCCCAGCATCCGGCTCTCGGCGATGCCGAAGTCGTTCATCATGGCCCATACGGGACGGGGATCCACCTCCCCATACTTCCTCGCCGTCATCCCGTACAGCATGCCGCGATACGGGTGCCCCCCGTCCTGGAGCATTTCGCCCATGAGGCCGAAGGGGAGCCCCGACACTTCCGTCATCCAGTAGTCGGGGTCCTGGCCGTAGTCGAAGTACTCGCCGAACCATAGCCGCGAGATGTAGGGGAAGTGCTCCATGTACAGCATGGCGCTGTTGATGAAGCCGTCGCGCACGTTGAACTGGTTGGCCGAGTGGAGGTCGATGACCACCTCGTCCCGGGACTGTTGCAGCACGTTGACCATGCGCTTCACCGTGGCCCGGCTGAAGGCGATGTCGTCCAGGTAGAGGCCGTCGATGTGCTGGTTCCGGGCCAGCCACCCCAGCCCTTCCACATAGTAGTTGGTCCAGCGCGACGTGCCCTTGTCCAGCATGGCGGCGTCGTCCACGCGCCAGGCGTGCCATGCGGAGTGGTACCCGTCCTCCAGATGCTCCTGCATCCAGGAGTGCCCGCCGCCCTCGCCGTCGTTGAGGATCTCGTCACCCAGGCTCCGCAGCGCGAACAGTTCGTGGGCCTTGTACGTGAGCTCCCGGATCGTGTCGTACAGCTTGACCTTGATCCCCCTGGCGTGGGCCTCCTCGATGTAGGCCGACTGCGCCTCGAGGTTGAAGAACGGGTAGTTGATGTACGGGTTGATCTCGTTGGCATGGTGGATGTTGACCACCGTCCCGCCCCACGCCGCCACCGAGTCCACGGGCACGTATTGGTGCACGAACCGCGTGTCGAAGTGCGCGCGGGTGTCGATGGGCTTGAAGGGCGTGATGAGGAAGCGCACGTTGAAATGGAGCGTGTCGCCGGCCTGCAGGGAGCGGGGGCCGGAGTAGTTCCGGGCCACGGCCGCACCGTCCACCTCGGCGAGCGTGATACCGCCCCGACCCTGGTTGAACCACGACGGCGGCATCTCGAGGGGCTGGTTCCGGTAGAAGTTGGTGTTCAGGGGCCGCACGTAGTTCTCGTCCCGGAGCACGTACTGGAGCCCGCGGTTGATGCCGCCCAGCCACACGCCTTCCTGGTGGTTCTCCACCGCCCATTTCCAGGACAGCGAGGCCGGACGCCGCCCGCCCATGCGTCCGAGTCCGAGCATGTAGTCGGCGGCTCCGGTGGCGTAGTGGACGGGCAAGGCGACGTCGTCCACCTCCACGTCGGCGCCTGCCACCAGGGTCATGCGAACGTCCAGCATCCCGTCGTATTCCAGCGCTCCTTCAATGCCCAGAGTGAACCGATCCGAGACCGAGGTCGCCGTCCACTCGGCGCGTCCGGCCGTGGTTCGCCGGAACGTCACGTCGCCGGGGCGGAACGTCTCCGGGGCGCCGCCCACGGTCACCTGGAGCTCCAGCGGCGCCGCCAGGATGGGTTGGGCCTCGTCGGAAAAGCCGGTGAGTTCCGGCGTGAAGAAACTCTCCATGGCGGATGGGAGGCCCGCAGCCCCCAACTCCACACGGCGTCCCAGGATGGACAGGGTGCGCCCATCCACCTCCACGGGCTTGAAGGGCGCCAGGACGGCGTCTGCGTCCTCCCCCACCCTGGAGTTGAGCCAGGCGAGCCGGGTCATGAGATCTGGCTCGTCCTCTCCGTGGTTCACGGCGGTTGCCGCCTGGACGTCGAGGGACACGGCGATGGAGCGGCTTCCCCGATGGGCGGTGGACACCGTCACGGTGCCGTCCACCGGTCCCGCATTCTGGCCGGCGGGCACGCGGATCCCCAGCCATAGGGGCTGCACGGTTCCGGCCGGCACGTGGAGGACCTTTTCGAACACCTGGCCGTTCTCGTCCACGCCGCCGCAGTTGAAGCACGTCCACGCTTCGGCCCATCCCGCGGGGAACCCGTCGAAGGAGACGCGCACGTCGTCCAGCGATTCGTCACCGGGAATCAGCGCCACCTGGAAGGTGAAGTTCTCGTCCTTCAGCACCTCGCTGGCGAAGGAGTCGGGGGCGTCGGCCACGGCCCAGTGCCTGGGGAGGAAGTGCTTCATGCGCACCGGGCGGTCGCGGTGCTCGGGCACGGCCCGCCATCCCTGGGGTGCGCCGGCCATGAAGGCGGCCTCCTCGTCCGGCGTGGCGATGACCTCCATGGGAAAGAAGGAGTGGAATTCGTCCACGGACTGGATGCGGGTGGCAACGGCCCGGGGCAGGGCGCCGGCCCCGGCGGCGGTCACGCGGGCGGCCCACGCCGGATCGGGACTCGGCGCGACGGCGGGATAGGTGACGGTGGGGTAGTACCCGCCCGACGATGCCCACGGCATGTAGTACAGATGGTAGACCGTGCTGCTCGGGTTGGGCTGGAAGACCACGTCACCCGACGCGTTCTCGAAGCGCACGGCCAGGGCGTTGGCCACCGGCTGGTTCGTGGCGGCGTCCAGAACCACCACGGATTTGGCTCCGGGGTCGGGATCGTGGCGGCGCCACGGGACGGTCACCGTCACCGCCTCGACCGTGCCGCCGGCCTGCACTATTAGGGAGTCGACCTCCACGACGGCTCGGTGGTTTCCCCACGACGTGCCCTCCTCCCCGGCGGGAAGGAACGGCGCCCAGTTCCCGGCCTCCCAGACCACCCCGTCCACGGTGCTGGAGAGCGAAGGGGCCCGGTACAGCGAGGAGGTCCCGACCGGCGCTTCGGCACAGGCGGCCAAGGCCAGCATCGCCGAGAGAAGCAGGGTCGAGGGTCTCGGCTTCATCGCGGGCCTCCCAGGGACAGGGCCGCCTGAAGGAGGAGTCCCTCCAGGTCAGAGGACGAGGTGGGTGGCTCGACGGCCGTCGGGCCGCCCGTCGTCGGCCGACCCAGGGCGCGAAGGGCGGCGACGGCCAGGGCGTCCAGGCGGGACGTGGGCGCGCCGGCGGGCGAAAGCGCTCCAGTGGCGCGAACCACGGCTTCGAAGTTCTCGCGCGCGGCTGCGGCGTCCCCCAGGCGCTCCTCTGCCACGCCCAGGAGGTACCGCACCAGACGTTCCTCGGGCTCGTAGGGGCGCCCCTGGCCCAGCGACTCCGGCCACTCCAGGGCCTGCTCCAGGTGGCGGCGGGCCGTGGGCGCGTCCCCTGCGCCGAGGGCGTCCAGGGCCACCAGCGTGTGGGCCCACTCCCAGAGGCGGTGGCTCTCCCTGCCGCTCTCCGAGGGGAGCACCTGCACGTCGTCCAGGATCACCGTGGCGTCCGCGGCCCGGCCCACCTGGAGCAGGGTCCGGACATCCATGAGCGCCAGGTTGAAGTCGTCGGGGAAGCGTGCCCGGGCTTCCGCCACGGCGGCCAGGGCGTCGTGCCATCGCTCCCGCTCCTGGAGCGTCCGGATCAACTCCACGTGCAGCACGCGGTCACCGGGCTCCATGGCCACCGCCCTGCGAAGGTCGGAGGTGGGGTCGGTGCCGCGGAGCCGCTCCAGCAGCCGGCCCCGGGCCACGTAGGCCGCGGCGTAATCCGGGACGTCGCCGAGGGTCGCGAGAAGCGCGCCGGCCTCCTCTGCGCGATCGAGCCCCCATAGGTCGAGGGCCCGGAGGTAGGTCCAGACCCAGTGATCGCTCCGCTCGTCGGCCCAGGCCAGAGTGGCCAGCGATTCGGTGCGGTACGGAAACTGGAACGCGGGAGTGGCGGGCTGGACGAGGAGGGCGCGGTCGTCGGCCAGGAACGCTCGCCAAGCCTGCGCCTCTGCTCCCGTCGCGGGTCCGCCGGGAAGGTCCAGCAGGGCCAAGGCGTCGCCGGAACGCCCTAGGTCGGCGTACCAGACGGCGAGCTCCAGAAGCGTCTGGTCGGGGTACTCTCCCCCCATGGCCTCCACCAGGGCCCGGGCCGAGACAGGCGTCACCGCGGCGAGGTACTCCTCCGCCAGCGCCGCGTGGGCCAGAGGGTCGAGCCCGCTCAGCTCCGTCCTGGCGTCGGCCGCCAGGGCCGAGTCGCCCATGAGGCGCGCGGCCACGGCCAACGCCCGCCAGCCCGGGACGCTGTACCGATCGTAGTCGATGGCGAGGCGGGCGTACCGCGCCGATTCGGAGTACTCCTCGGCGCCGAGCATGACCTCTGCGAGCTGCGTGTAGGCCGCGGAACGGTACCCGGTGGAACGTGCCGCCCATCCGAACGCATCGCGGGTGTCCGCCATGCGCCCCATGGCGCGGTACAGCGCCCCGGCGAGGAAATTGACCTGGGCGTCGTAGGCGTCGAGCTGAAGGGCGCGATCCACCAAGGCGAGCCCCTCCTCGTACATCGCGCGGCGGTAGGCCAGTTCAGCGCCGGCCAGGAGCGCCTCCCGGTTCCACGGCTCCGCGGCGAGCGAAGGCTCGATCAGGGCCCGGGCCTCGGCGTACCGGCGGCCCTTCATGAGCTCGCGGGCCTGGAAGACGGCCCGGTCCACCTCGGGGATGGACGGCAGCGCCGCCGGATCGGTGGAAAAGGGGCGGGACAGAAGTCGGTCTGTGGGGTCCGAACGGTAGTCCAGGTCCAGGGCAGGGATGCGGACCCGCACGGGGGCGCCCGCCGTCACCTCGAAGGTGAAGCGCTCGGGCTCCAGCGGCGTCAGCGTGACCGGGACGGCGGCCACGAGCCGCTCGCCCGCCCAGACTTGGAGCGAGTCGGTGACGGCACGGAAGGCGTTCACGCCCACGACCACCTTCCCGCCCTCCCGCGCCACGTGGAGCGCTCCCTCGGAGGAGGCGTCGGTGAGGCCCCCGGTCCCCTCCAGAGGGAACCACGTCTCCGACCATCGCGAGGACGAACCCGGATCGAAGCCCGCCTGCTTGATGGGGTTCACCTCGGTGCCGGGGGAGTATTGAACGAAGAGACGCCCCGCCTGGAACTCCACGTACTGGCCGTCGGTGTCGGTGAGCAGCTCCTCCCAGACGCCTCCTTCTCGGGAGAGGGCCCAGAGCCAGAGCTTCTGCCCCGGCAGATCCTCGTAGCGGGACCAGTGCCCGAAGCCGTAGTCGTCGTCGTGGTAGTAGCCGCCGAAGAAGTCGTTGAGCTCCCCCACCACGTGGTACGACTTGTGGCCCTCGAACGTGTTGTTGCGGTAGAGGGGGAGGTAGCGGCCCCGGTCGTCCACCGGCCAGGCGCGCTCCTCGCCGGGATGGGTCAGATAGGCGTCGCCGGGGATGGACATCTCCAGGTCGTCCCGGGCGAAGGCGGCCCCGGTCATCCAGTTGTAGTAGGGCTGCTCCAGGGGCGTGGGGTTGTACCAGAATGCGTGGGTCTCGAACGCAGCCTTGTCGGCGGGGAGCCGGATTTCCACGCGCCAATGGGTGCGCGACGGCAGGTCCATCCCACCGACCCAGCAGCTCACGCTCCCGTCGGCGTTCTCCACCAGCCGGTAGTCCACGGGGGTGGCCGTGCTGGGTGTATGGCCGATGACGCCGAAATTGAATTCGATCCCTCCCGAGGTCCACGGACCACGCAGGGCGATGTTCCTGAACTTCAGGACCTCGTTCCGATAGATGAACTCGTGGCCCGTCTTCTTCACCACCGCCCCCCATACCTTCCCGCCGACCTCGGGCAGCACGAACACCTCGATCCAGTCGTTCTCCAGCCGCACGACCTTCCAGTCCCGGGGCTCGGCGACCGTGGAATACCCTTCGAAGGAGTGGTACGGATAGAGCCTGGCGTCCCGGGTCAGGATGGGGACGGGGTTGGGCTCGTCGAAGGGGTAGGTCCGGATGGAGCGGACCTCCTCCGAAATCCGGGCCGTCTGCGCATGGCCGGCCGCGGGGAAGACGAAGAGCGCGAGGAGCGCCAGGGCCGTGGCACCGGCGCCGTGGGCTGGACGGGGCATGGGTGGGATCCGGGGTTCGCGGTATTCCTGCCTGCCCGAGACCTTACCGGCCGCGCGGACCGGGTGTCAATTCGAGGCGACTTCCGAGGTCAGCCACCGATCGCAGCCACCGCCGCGCGTCCTGCCTGGGCGACGGCCGCGCGGGCCTCCGCGATACGCCGTGAGGTGGCGTTGGAGGATCCGCCCACCTCGATGTCGGTCATGGTCGCCAGGGCCTGGTCATACCACGACGCCCACGCCTCCAGAATCATCTCCTGCT